>JAEUHV010000440.1 GCA_016794485.1 Planctomycetota bacterium | reverse complement strand
AGGTGTCGGCCCGTGGTCCCGGTTCCATGCGCTTGCATGAGGGCTGGTAGACCGGGCCCCGCCTGCGCATGATCTCTGGCTAACACGCCGCAGCAGGCGACGAGCCCCCAAGCGGGCTCGCGCCTGAGCGGCAAAGACGTTGGCCAGATCTCGTGGCTGATGCCATGACCAAGACTCCCGTTGTGCTCAGCGCGGCCTTCCTCGGCGCCTTCGCCAGCTTCGTTGCCTTGATCGTTGTGTGGCGGTCATTCGAGCTCGGAGATTGGGGTGACGACCACATGGGAGAGATGGGAGCGATCTTCGTCGGCTGCATCGGCTTCGGGGCCTTGGTCGGCGGGGCCGTGGGCCATCGCCTGAGTCGATGGTTGCCCAGTGGCCAGGCCCGGGCTTGACGATGGTGCGCAGTGCTGCAGACTGGCCAACAAGCCCAAGCAAGCGACGAGCGGCACGCCGAAGCAACCGAGGTTCAAAGCAACCGACCGTGCCGCTCGCGCCTGATGGGCAAAGACGTTGGGCAGGCACGTCCCTGATGCACCTGATCTCCGAGCACTTGCGCCTTCGCAACCCTCGCTTCGTGTGTAGGGACAACCAACAGGGCACCTTCATCGTGCCACTGAGGTCAGAGGTTGGCGCGCCGCCCAGCCGCGCCGAGTTGCGCCAACTGAAGAGCCTTTCGGGTAGCGAGTTCTCCGCCCTAGCGCGCTTCTACTCAGACTTCGATGGCGCCAGGTTCCATGTCCACGGGCACACGGAGGGCTTGTGTGTGGCTTCAATATGTAGCCTAGAGGCACTCAATGGCGAGTGGCGCGAGGTCGTCGCCACCATGGCGGAGTTTTCTAAGCCCTACCCGTTTCAGGTTTCTGGGGTGGCGTTTGCCACAATAGCCGCGAGCGGCAACTACTTCGTGATGTACAAGGGGCGCGTATACTACTCTGACCATGATGGCGGCGATGATGCTATTTGGGGGCAGGATCTCGATGACTTCTTTCGTCGCGCCCTATCGGACCCTGCACGCTTCCTCTTCGAGGCAGGCTGCTACACACGCTACCGCGACGGACATTCCAGCACGCAGTGGATCCCCGAGCAGTTCCTTCATGATGAGCCGTAATGCTGCCCATCAAAACCTTGGAGCCGACGAGCGCCGCAGCGGCGCTCGCGGCTCAGCGCCACAGACGTTGGGCAGACTGAATCTGACTGCGATGCTGCCTGAGACTGAATGCCGGCTGTTGGCCAACCTTCTTGATGCGCTCGATCGGCTATTCGATCGGGAGTGCAGTGCGATCGATTTGGCGGCACTCCTGTTCGCCTCCTCGGTTGCGCTTTGTGGCACTCGCATGGCGGGGGTGATCGAATCCACCCGTAAGCAGCTCGAGATCATCGTCCGATCCGGTGCTTCGGGCGATGGCCTTTACGGTGCTGCCCTGCAAGCAACTGCCGACCTACGTCATGAGCTTGCGAGGTTGGATATCTGAGGCATGCGGGTAATTTCCCACGCCGATCTGCCCAACACTCCGTACCCTCGTCGGGTACGTGCTCAGGGGGCCTTGTCAGCATCCAGGCATAGGAGCCGGCAAGCGCCGCCAAGCCGACGCTCGCGGCTCAATGCCGGAGACGTTGGCTAGACCGCTCATGTGGTGGCTGCACTTACTTTCTTTGTTGTGGGCTGGTATCGGGGTGGCCGGCTGTTGGCATGCTCATCGCCTAGGGTCTGCCGTTTGGGTGCGCGTTCTCTGCTTCTCCTTCTGGACGCTCTTGTGCTTGCTCCCGGTTGCGTGGTTCGAAGGCAGGATGATGTACTGGTGGTCGGTTCAGCCATGCGTCGGAGAGGCGCTCGCAGATGTTGAATCGCGACTTGGCACTGCGGTTCGGTTTGGAGACCATGCGTTCGCGATCAATTACCAACCGCCACTTTGGTGGGTTCTGCCGGTCTCCGGTCAGGTTGTGGTTTGGCCCGATCGCGATATGCGCGTCGAAAGATGGTCGGTGGGCTGGCGGTAGTTGTGCTAGGATGGTCAACACGACGCAGGAGCTGACGGAGCCGCGGTGACGCAACAGGCGAGGCAAGAGCCCTCGACATGCAGCTTGTGCCTCGAGGTTTGAGACGTTGGGCTGTCGACTCACCATGGACGTGTTCTCGAAGCCCAACGCCATCCCGACCAGAGGTAGCATCCTTCTACGACAGCAGATCCCATGATTGTCCGAGAACCCGACGTGGAAGTCCGTCTTCTGCTTCTCCCTACGGGCGCCGGCGGTCGCCGGGGGCCGATCCAGTCTGGCTACCGGGGAATTTTCCGGGTTCGCCCGGATTATTTGACGTCGGGGATTACGCAACTTGTTGGAAGAGACTGGCTCGGCCTCGGCGATGAGAGCCATGCACTCGTTACGTTCGTCAGCCCCGAGTTCTACCCTGGTTGCCTGCGCCCCGGGCAAGTCGTGTGTGTTCAGGAGGGCCGCCGAGTCGTCGGCCACGCAACGGTGATCAAGGTCATCAATCCGGTTCTGCTCGCACCGGGTTCTGAGTCTTGAGGAATCGACGAGGGCAAGCAACCGGGCGATGGCGTGTCGTGGCAGAAGCCGTCGACATCATCCTTCCCTGTGCGCAGGAGTATCTCCACCGATGAACGCAATCACACAACACCAAGGCCGGGTGCTGCTTTCGGTCGAGGCAGCGGACCTGCGCGTATTGACCGACGCGTTGGCGACACTGCCAAACCACGAGGTCCAGGCGGTGCTGGCGAACTTGAAGAAGAGCATGGCTTGCGCCAGGAACGACGGCGAAGTGGTCGACGCATGGGCCGATGGCGCGTCGGTCCAAGTGCGAGTCATCACTGTGTGGGGTGACCCGGTCGACATGGGTTCGGACGAGGCGCGAGATCTGGCTGCCAAGATCCTGGCGGCGGCGAAAGCCGCGGATTGAGTGAGCCAGCTCACACCGGACGGAGCGAAGCGAAGGCGGGCAGCCGCGCCGCGAGTTCGGTAGGGGAGCCGGAGTCCACCAACCGCCCGTCCTGCAGCACCAGCACCCGGTCCACGAACCGCAGGCACTCGAGCCGGTGGTCGACGAGCACGACCGTCTGCGTTCGCGGCCGACTCGCCAGGTATGTCGCCACCGCCATCGCCGAGCCCGGATCCAGCGCCGCGAACGGTTCGTCGAGCACCAACGTCCCGGCACCGGGCAGCAGCGCCCGCGCCAGCAGAAGCCGCCGCACCATGCCCGGACTCCATTCGACGCCGCCGGCGATGCGCGCGGACAACACCGTGTCCAGGCCCTGCGGCAACGCGCGAACGGCGTCACCGAGCCCGACGACCGCCAGCACCGAAGCGATCTCCGCATCACTGGGCGGTGCCGAACGCCCAAAGCCGAACTGCTCCCGGATCGACAGTTCGAACCACGCCGCATCCTGCAGCAGCACCGACAGCCGCGCCCGATGCGCCACAGCCTCGAGCATTCGCACGTCCTCGCCGCCGCACGCGACCGTGCCGGAGTTCGCGTCGTAGAGCCGCGCCAGCAGCTTCACCAACGTCGACTTGCCCGACCCGTTCGCACCGACGACCGCGATCCGTTCCCCGGCCGCCACCGTGAACGACACCCCGGACAGCGCATCGCGCGCGGCTTCCGGATAGCGAAAGTGCACCTCGCGCAATTCCCAGCCCGGCGGTGGGGCAGCCACACGTGGGGGAGTCGACCCACCCAATTGCGCCTTGCGAGCCAGGAACGCGACCACCACAGCCAGGAATTGCCGGTGTTCCCGCACCCCCGCCAATCCCGACAACAGATCCCGTACCCCGTTCTGCACCCGCTGCGCCACCTGCGCCTGCAGCACCAGTTCGCCGAGCGACAACCCACCCGCCAGTGCCTGCCGCGCCAATACGTAATACGCCACGAACAGCCCGGCGCTGCCGAGCACCGACACCCCCAATTCGTCGCGCGCCCGCCGGAACGCCAATGCCCCGAGCGATTCCCGCAGCGAACCGCGCAGCCGTTCCAGCCGGTTCGCGAACCAGTCGCCGAGGCCCAGCACCCGGACGTCCTTGCCGGTAGAGCGCCCGGCCAGCACAAGCCCGGCCGTGCCGATGTCGCGCTGCATCCCGACGTGCCGTTCCTGCCAGTCGAGCCGCAGCTGTGCGTGCCGCCGCCGCATCCAGTGCAGCGGCAGGATCGTCGCCGCGACCAGGGCCGGCAGCCAGAGCGCCACGTGCGCCAGCCAGAACGCCATCGTGAGCAGCCCGACCAAGGCGACCAGCACCGCCAGGCAGTCCTGCACCAGCCGCACCGGCCGTTGGCTAGCTTCGGCGCCGGCGCGCTGCAGCAGGTCGTGGAACGCCGGCCGGTCGAAGTCGGCCAGGTCGAGGTTCGCCGCGTGCCGCTGCACCTGCAGCGTGACCGCGTCGGTGAGTCGGCGCCCGTGGTTCTCGCTCGCGACGCTGGCGAGCGAGCGCAGCGCCGAGCCGAGGAACGCGACCGCGGCGGCGGCGAGCACGGCGAGCGTCGCGTCGTGCAGGGCCTCGTCGGTGGGCGTGCGGTTGCCGAGCCCGCCGGCGACTGCATCGATCAATCGCTGCAGGGCGACCAGGCCGGCCAGCGGCAGCAGCGCCTGCAGCACCGACAGGCTGGCCAGCCGCAGCACGGGCGCGCGCCCGGCCCCGAACACGAACGGGAACGCGGCCGCCCAGGGAATCGGCTGCGTTCCGGTCGTTCCCTGGCCCATCGCTTGGTTCCGATAAGATTTGTTATGGATAGTTCGGCGGGGGAGCGCCGGGTCGGCGCGGCTACCGGCCGACCGGACGGGCCCCCGGCGTCCAGACGAACCCCAGCCAGGCCGTGAAGTCCGGCGACGCCTTGCCCAGCAGGTCTTCGCCGAACCCGACCTCGATGCCCGTGTTCGTGTCGACCTGCCAGCGCCCGCCGATCCACAGGACCACCTGGTCGCGGTCCGAGACCGGCAGCCCGAAGTTGCGCAGCGTCGAGTTCTCCCACTCGACCTGGGCGAACGCATGCACGTCCTCGAGCAGCGGCAGTTCGGCGGCGAGCCCGAGCGACGTCACGTCGGCGAACGTGAGCCCCTGCCGCCGCGCCGGTGCGGGCGTGCCGGCGAACGTGTGCTGCGCGTGCGCGAACAGCGCCACCGAATCGCTGCGCCAGTCGGCGAGTGCACCGAAGCTCGCATCGACCTCGCCGTTGCCATAGCCGCGGTCCTGGTCGCCGGTCGGCAGTTCAAGGCCACCGCGCAGCGCCAGGCCCGGCCGGTTCGGCCTCGAGGCCAGCGCAGACCAGGTCGCGACGACCGGCACGTCGAGCCATTCGAAGCCGTCGCGTTCGACCTGCCAGACCGTGCTGCCCGAGCGGCGGGCTTCGACCGCGAAGTCGTCCTGCGGGTTGACGTCACGGTTCTGGTCCGGGAAGCCGAACAGTTCGTGGTAGTCGATCAAGAAGCCGTCGAGGAAGCCGCCACTGGTGTGCGCAAACGGCAATTCCAACGCCAGTTCGAGGTCGCGGCCGAGGCCGGCCCGCGCGCGGGTCGATGCGCGCAGGTATTCGCCGTCCATCAACCACGACTTGCCGTTGCCGGAGCCGAGCAGGAACAGGCTCGAATAGGCTGCGTCGGCGCGTAGTTCGATGCCGCCTGCCGGCAGCACCGCGGCCTCTGCGGGGGCCATGTGCAACACGGTGAGTTGCGCCGGATGCTGGTTGCGCACCGGCATCGGCCCAAAGTGCTCGCGCGCCGGCACACAGCCGGCACCGAGCCCGACGAGCAGGGACGCAACCACTTCGTGAGCCCGCATGACGCGCGCAAGCTAGCGTCGCGGCAGGCGCAGGGCACCCGGAAGTTCGGGGCGATTGCACCCCACCACCGGCCCGCGGTGTTCCCTCGCCGCGGTCACGGGCTAGACTGCGCGCCGCTTGGAATCCCGCATGCGCCGCGTCCTGTTCTCGCTGTCCTTCGTGCTGCCCTTCGCCGCGTGTGCCGATGGCGGCGAGGAAGACCGTCCACAGAGCGAAGTCCGCTTCTCCGCGACCCACCACCTGTACGGGTTCCGCGCGCTGGCCGGGTTCGGCACGTTCCCGGTGCCGGGATCGGCGGTGTTCAGCGACCGCGGCCAGCTCAACCTGTTCGACGACAGCTCCTACACCGTGGCGCGCACCACCGGAACCTCGGCGGCAGATCGTTACGCGCTCGAGGCCGACGGCAGCCTGTCGGTCTACGTGACCCGTGTCGGCAACGAGCCGACCGTGGTGTTCCGCGGCGCCTACGGGCGGGTCGGCGCCAACGACCTGACCTCGCCGGGGTCCTCGCCCGAGTTCGTGTTCACCGACCGCGTGTCGACCCCGGCGAGCCAATCGCTCGGCGTCTACTACGGCACGCGCATCGTGACCGGCACGGTGGAGCTCGAAGGCGCCTGGCACGTGCTGTCGCTGCACACCGTGTTCGGTGCGTCGATCCTGTCGCCGGAAAACGTCGCGCGCGGCGCCCGCGGCGGCGTCTCGATCGCAGCCGGTGCGGCCGGTACCGCGCGCACCATCAGCGGCACCGGCACGCAGGGCACGTCGGGCCTGACGTTCGGCGGCTCGATCCAGAACGTGCTCGACAACGGCTCGGGCAACGGCACCTGCAACCTGACGATGAACTACACCGTGACCAGCCAGCCCCTCGACGCCCGCGTGATGCAGGCGGTCGCGAACGAGCGGCTGGTGCTCGCCCTCGACGAGGACGAGAGCGACGACGAAGCCGGCATGCTGTTCATGGTCAAGAAGTTCGACGCGCCGGGTTCGCCGGTCGACAGCGTGCGCGTGCCCGGCACCTTCCTGGTCGGCGGCTCGACCATGTTCGTCAACCCGAGCAACAGCGGTAGCGATGCGTTCGTCGGCACCGTGACGCTGGGCAGCAGCGGTTCGTTCCGGCTCGACGCAGTCGGCAACGACGGCCAGGACTTCGCGTACCAGGGCACCTACACGCTGGCGCTCGACGGCGGCATGACGATCGCGATCAGCGGCACCAACGAGAGCTGGTTCGCGGCGATCGACCGCAGCTACAACACGTTCGTGTTCGTCGACGACTTCGTCGAGACGCGCGCCAACAACATCCCCGAACTCAACCTCGGGTTCGGCGTGCGGCAGAAGGCGCAGTGACCGGGCGGGGTCGAAATCGCCCTTGATCAGGGCGAGTTCGTCCGGATGATCCGCCGCGTGAGCCAACCCGTCCTGTCCCTCGACCTGCCCTTCGCCAAACGGCTCGGCCGCGGCAAGGTGCGGGAGATCTTCGAACTCAACGGCGACCTGCTGCTGGTCGCTTCCGACCGCATCTCGGCGTTCGACGTCGTGATGCACGAAGGCATCCCCGGCAAGGGGCGCGTGCTGACCGAGACGTCCAAGTTCTGGCTGGACAAGCTCGCCGCGGTGGTGCCGAACCATCTGTTGTCGACCGACGTCGACAGCTGGGCCGACGTGCCAGCCCAGTACAAGGCCCAGCTGCGCGGCCGCACGATGCGCTGCATGAAGTGCCAGCCGCTGCCGGTCGAATGGGTCGTGCGCGGCTACCTCACCGGCTCGGGTTGGAAGGACTACCAGAAGGACGGCGCGGTCAGTGGCGTCGTGCTGCCGAAGGGCCTGTTGCACGCGAGCGAACTCACTCCCCCGATCCTGACCCCGTCCACCAAGGCCGAGACCGGCCACGACGAACCGATCCCGTTCTCGCGCGTCGTCGAACTGGTCGGCGAGAAGGTCGCCGTGCAGGCCCGCGATGCGGCGTTGAAGCTCTACACCACGGCGCGCGAGTTCGCGAAGACGCGCGGCATCGTGATCGCCGACACCAAGTTCGAATTCGGGCTGC
This sequence comes from Planctomycetota bacterium, assembly GCA_016794485.1. Lineage (GTDB taxonomy): Bacteria > Planctomycetota > UBA1135 > UBA1135 > UBA2386 > UBA2386. Next base: position 3,113 of record JAEUHV010000440.1, on the reverse strand, counting down.
GGAACGGCAAGCTGCTGCTGATCGACGAGTGCCTGACGCCGGACTCGAGCCGGTTCTGGCCCGCCAACGAAGTCGTGCCGGGCGGCAGCCCGACGTCGTACGACAAGCAGTACCTGCGCGATTGGCTCACCTCGACGGGCTGGAACAAGACTCCCCCGCCGCCCGCCCTGCCGGCGGAAGTGGTCGCGAAGACCGCCGCCACCTACGCCGACATCCAGCGCCGTCTGACCACCTGAACGCCACGCGCCGCACGCCATGACGACTGTCCGCCCCGTCGCCTTCCTGCTCGGGTCCGACTCGGACCTGCCCGCCCTCGAAGGCGCCTTCAAGACGCTGACCGATCTCGGGATCGGCTTCCACGTCCGGATCCTCAGTGCGCACCGCACGCCCGACGAAGCGTGTGGGTTCGCGCGCACCGCCAAGGAACAGGGCGTGAAGGTCCTGGTCGGCGTCGCCGGCATGGCGGCGCACCTCGCCGGCGCCCTGGCCGCGCATTCGACGTTGCCGGTGATCGGCGTGCCGATCGACTCGGGGCCCCTGCGCGGCGAAGACGCGCTGCTGTCGACGGTGATGATGCCGCCCGGCATCCCGGTCGCGGCGACCGGCATCGGCCAGGCGGCCGCGAAGAACGCCGCGTTGTTCGCCGTCCGCATCCTGGCGTTGTCGGACGAATCGATCGCCCAGAAGCTCGAAGCCCTGCGCGCCGCGGAACGCGACAAGACCCTCGCCAAGGACAAGGAAGTGCGCGCCCGCTTCGGCTGCTGATACGGTTCCACGATGTCCGCACTGGCCCCGATCCCTCCCACCCTCACCTGGCGCGGCGACGCCTTTGGCCACCTCGACCTGCTCGACCAGACCCGGTTGCCGCACGAACGGGTCGTCCTGCGGCTGACGGATGTGGACGCCGTGGTCGAGGCGATCGCGACGCTGCGCGTGCGCGGCGCGCCCGCCATCGGGGTCGCCGCTGCGTTCGGCCTGGTGCTCGGCGTGCGGGCGCTGAATCCGTTGCCGCAGGCCCTGCCGGCGGTCGCGCGCGACGTGGCGATGCGGCTCGCCGCCGCGCGCCCGACCGCGGTCAACCTGCGTTGGGCTCTCGACCAGTGCCTCGACGCGCTGCGGCGCGAAGCCACGCTCACCGCGCTGTTCCGTGCGGCCGAGCAACTCTGGGCCGATGAAGTCGCCACCTGCGACCGCATCGGTGCGTTTGGCGCGCCGCTGGTGCCGGACGGCGGCACGGTGCTCACCCACTGCAATGCCGGACGCCTGGCGACGGTCGGTTGCGGCACCGCGTTGGGGGTGTTGTTCACCGCCTGGAACCAGGGCAAGCGCTTCCGGGTGCTGGCGACCGAAACGCGGCCATTGCTGCAGGGCGCGCGCCTCACGGCACTGGAACTCGCCGCCGCCGGCATTCCCGTCGAGCTGTGCCCGGACAGCGCCGCCGCCGGGCTGATCGCCAGCGGCGCGGTGCAGATGGCCGTGGTCGGCGCCGACCGCATCGCCGCCAACGGCGACGTCGCCAACAAGGTCGGCACCTATTCGCACGCGCTGGCCTGTTTCGCCCACCGCGTTCCGTTCTGGGTCGCGGCCCCGCGCTCCACGTTCGACCTGCGCACGCGCGACGGCAGCCAGATCCCGATCGAAGAACGCGATGGCACCGAGGTGACGCAACTCGGCGGCGTGGCGGTGGCGGCCCCCGGCGTGGCGGCCCGCAACCCGGCGTTCGACGTGACGCCGGCCCGACTGCTGCGCGGCATCATCACCGACGGCGGCCTCGTCGAAGCACCGTTCGAACCTGCGATCAAGGCGCTGTTCCCCGCCGGCCGATGAGCCGCGGGCATGGCCAGCGCCACCAAGAAGAAGCCGAAGCCCGGCAAGTCCACGCCTGCTCCGGCGGCGGCGCACAAGCCGCGGCCGAAGGCTGTCCGCAAGGTCGACCCGCTCGCCGACGTCGACGCGCCGGACCGGTCGTCACCGCTGCTCGCGGAAGTCGACCACGAGGCGCTCGAGTTCATCGCCGCGATCGACCGCTTCAAGAAGGAGCACGGCCGGCCGTTCCCGAGCTGGAGCGAGATCCTGCTGATCGTGCGCCAGCTCGGCTACAAGCGCTCGTAGTCGCCTACAGCCAGCCGGTCGCTATCGCGCCGAACAACACGGCGCCGGCCACCAGCCGGTAGACCGCGAACGGCGCGAACGTGTGCCCACGCAGGAACGCGACGAACGGCCGCACCACCATGAGCGCGCTCGCGAACGAGACCACCGTGCCCACCGCGAACGGCAGCAGGTGCGGCCCCGCCAGCGCATCGTGGTGCTTGCCCAGCTTGTAGAGCGACGCGCCGTAGAGGATCGGCAGGCCGACCAGGAACGAAAACTCGGCTGCGGCCGTGCGCGACAACCCGAGCAGGAGCGCACCGCCGATGGTCGCGGCCGAACGGCTCGTGCCCGGTACCAGCGCCAGGCACTGGAACAAGCCGATCAGGAACGCGGTCCGGTACGGCATCGCCGAAAGGTCGACGGTTGGGGCGGTGCCGCGCTGCCAACGTTCCAGCAGCAGCAACAAGACGCCGCCTGCCACCATCGTCGTCGCCACGGTCGTAGGCGTGAACAGGTGCGCATCGATCCAGTCGTCGGCGACGAGGCCGAGGACGATCGCCGGCAGCGCCGCGGCCGCGATCTGCCACAGCAGGTTCGGCGCGCCGGCCGCCGGATGCAGCACCGTCGTGGCCGCGGCGAGCAGCCGTCGCCAGTAGAGGGCCAACACCGCCGTGATCGCCCCCATCTGGATGCCGATCGCGAACACGTTGTCGGCTTCGCCGCCCGGCAGGCCGAGCAGGCGCTGCGCGACGATCAGGTGCCCGGTGCTGCTGACCGGCAGGAACTCGGTGATGCCTTCGACGAGCCCGAGCGCGAAGGCCTGCCACAGGCCCAGCACGGGTTCATCGCCGCCGCCGATCACAGCACGCTGCCTGGAGCGCGGTACGGCAGGTTGAACGCTTCGGCGACGCCTTGGTGCGTGACCTGGCCGGCGAGCACGTTCGCGGCGGTGCCGAGCACCGGATCCGCAGCGGCCTTGGCAGCCCCCATGCCGGCGAGCTTCTTCGCCCACGGGCCGGTCG
>JAEUHV010000437.1 GCA_016794485.1 Planctomycetota bacterium | reverse complement strand
CAGTTGGTCACCGGGTAGTTGAACGCCTGCAGGATGCGCGGGTTGTCCTTGTCGCCGCTGTGGCGTTCGAGCATCGCTTCGGCCTCGTCGCGGCCGTCGGCGCCGAAGTGGGTCTGCAGCAGGTAGACCATCGCCCACAGGTGGCGGCCTTCCTCGACGTTGACCTGGAACAGCGAGCGCAGGTCGTAGAGCGACGGGCAGCAGTGGCCCAGCATGCGCTGCTGTTCGACCGACGCCGGCTCGGTGTCGCCCTGGGTGACGATCAGTCGGCGCAGCCGGTTGCGGAACTCACCGGGCACTTCCTGCCAGCACTTCTCGCCGAGCTGGTCGCCGAAGTGGATCTTGCGGTCCTCGGGACCGTCGGCGAGGAAGATGCCCCAGCGGTAGTCCGGCATCTTCACGTAGTCGAAGTGCGCCCAGCCGCCCTGGCCGACGCCGACCGCCGTGCGCAGGTACACGTCCTTGGTGTTGAAGTCGGTCGGGCCGAGCTGCTTCCACCAGTCGAGGAACTTCGGCTGCCACTTCTCGAGCGCCATCATCAGGCGCTTGTTGTCGCGCAGGCCGACGTTGTTGGGGATCTTGGCTTGCAGGTCGACGGTGCTCATGGTGGTTCTCCGGAGAAGCGATCAGGTCCTACGCCAGTCGAATTTGGCGCTCTCGGGAGCGCCGTAGCGGGTGAGTGCGCCTTCGTCGCCGGTGGCGTTCGGGCGCGTGAAGATCCAGTTCTGCCACGCACTGAGGCGGCCGAAGATCTTGCTGTCGCAGTTCTCGGCGCCGCCGAAGCGCAGCGAGGCTTCCATGCCGGTCAGTGCGTCGGGCGACAGCGACACGCGTTCCTCGATCGCGATGCGCGTGTCGTCGCTCCAGTCGACCGGATCGAGCAGCCAGGTGACGAGGCCCTGCTCGTCGGCTTCGACCGCCGCCAGCGTCGGCAGCTCCGCCGCCAGCTTCGCCGCGTGCTCCGGCTGCGCCAGGAAGCGGTTCTGCAGGCGGGTGAGGCCGTGGCTCATCGGCAGCAGGCCCGCACTGAGCGGGCCGAACGCGAACGCGACCTTGTCGTCGTCGAGCGCGTAGACGCGGTCGCAGGCCAGCGTCAGTTCGAGCAAGGCGCCGGCGGTGCAGGCGTCGGCGTCGACCATCGCGTACATCGAGCGCGCCATCAGGTCGAAGCGGCGGCAGACGCGCGCCATGTGGCGCAGGATCTCGTTGCACAGCCAGTGCGAGCGGTCGGCGAACAAGGCCTTCTCGACCGCCAGCAAGGCGTCGCGGTCGCCGCGCGTGCGCAGCACGACCAGGCCGACCTGTTCATGGTCGAAGCGCAGCTGCAGCAGCGCGTCGTCGAGCTCGCGCCAGCACTGCAACGCCCAGGCCGAGCAGCCGGCCTTCTCGTACTCGGAGCCGTTCTTCGGCTGCGGCCCCTGCGGGCCGTGCACGGTCAGCGTCGCGACCCGCTTGCCGGCGTCGACCTCGAGTTGCACGTGGTTCCACGTGTACTTGCCGCCGTCGACCTTGGCGTGGATCGGATCCAGCGTGATGCCCTTTGGCGCCTTCGTCGGCCGCTTCGCCGCCAGTTCCTTGGCGCGCGCCACGACCTTCTCCTGGAATTGCGACTTCGGCCAGATCGCGTCGACGAAGCCCCACTGCAGGGCGCGCTTGCCGCGCAGGCCTTCGGCCATCGTGCAGAACACGTCGGCGCGATCGCGGCGGATCTTGCGTTTGTCGACCAGGCGCGTGAGGCCGCCGGTGCCCGGCAGCACGCCGAGCAGCGGCACTTCGGGCAGCGACACCGCCGAGTTGTTGTCGTTGACGAGGTGGATCTCGTCGCAGGCCAGGGCCAGCTCGTAGCCGCCGCCGGCGCAGGCCGCGTTGATCGCGCAGAGCGCCGTGAGGCCGCTGTGCTGGCTCGCGTCCTCGAGCGACAGGCGCGTCTCGTTGGTGAACTTGCAGAAGTTCACTTTGAACGGATGCGTGCTGTCACCCAGCATCAGGATGTTGGCGCCGGCACAGAACGCACGCTCGAGCGCGCTGCCGACCACGACGACCTTCACCTGTGGCTGCTCGAAGCGCAGCCGCTGCACCGCGTCGGCGAGCTCCATGTCGACGCCGAGGTCGTAGCTGTTCAGCTTCAGTTCGTACCCCGGCTTGAAGGGGTGGGCCGGGTCGACGTTCATGCGCAGGTGCGCGATGTCGCCGTCGATCTGCAGTTGCCAATGGTGGTAGCTGCTCGGGTGTCGGTTGAAGTCGGTCATGCCGGCGTGCGTGGGTCGTTGGAGGGCGAGCAGTGTGCCCACGAACCGTCGATCGTGCAAGCAGGATATCGCAGGTCTTCTGGATGGATATGCACTTTAGTGCGTATTCCGTGACGTCTTATCCAGCTGCACGAACCGCTGGGGGCGACCGCCAGGGCGACGCCGCGCACGCGTCGACGCCGGACCTCGGCCAGGGGCAATGTGGCGATGACGCCGCAGAAGCTGCTGGCGGCCGATCTGCGCCGGCTGCTGGACCACGACGTCGGCGCCGCGTTCAGCGCCGCTGTTGCCGCCAGCGATCGAGCGCCACGGCCGCGACGATGATCGCGCCGGTCACCACTTCCTGGACCCAGTTCTCGAACTCGAGCTTGGTGCAGCCGTTGTCGACGATCGTCATCACGAACGCGCCGACGAGCGTGCCGAGGAACGAGCCTTCGCCGCCGGCCAGCGACGCGCCGCCGATGACGCCCGAAGCGATCGCCTTCAACTCGAGCCCCTGGGCCGTGGTCGGGTCGCCCATCATCGACAGGAACGACAGCTGCAGCACCGCGGCGATTCCGGCGCACGTGCCGCCGAGCACATAGACCAGCCGTTCGGTGGGTTCGATCGCGACGCCCGACAACCGCGCCGCCTCGCGGTTCTTGCCGAGCGCGAACACGTGGCGACCGTAGACCGTGCACCGCGCGACCACCGCCATCACGGCTGCGACCGCGAACATGATCCACACGCCGGCCGGCAGCAGCCACGCGCCCGGTTGCATCAGCCCGGCGAACGTCTCGTCGCGAGTGAAGTAGATCGGCTGGTTGCCGCCGAGTCCCTTGGCGAGGCCGCGCAGGGCACCCCACAGCCCGAGCGTGACCAGGAACGGCGACAGCGGCAACCGCCACGGCAGCCGCGCGGTCGCGAACCATGCCGCGACGAAGCCTGCGGCGCCGAGGCCGAGGCGCGCGACCGGTTCCGACGCGCCGAGCCAGCCGATGGCAGCACCGGCGGCGACGCCGATCGCGATGCGTAGCAGGTGGCCGGTGACCAACGCACCGATGGCAAACCCGATGCCCGCACCACTCGCGATCGTCGCCGCCGCGGCCAGCGTCCAGTGGCCGCCGGCGCGCATCACCATGGCGCCGACCATGGTCGCCAGTGCCACCGCCGAACCGACCGAGAGGTCGATGCCGCCGCTGACGATGATCCACAAGGCGCCGATCGCCGCGGTGCCGACCACCGCAGTCTGCAGCAGCATCAGTTCCGTGTTGGCGAACGACGTGAAGTGCTGGCCGACGGCGATCGCGAACAGGCTCCAGGTGGCGAGCAGCCCGAGCAGCGGGCCGCCGCCGCGGCGCAGGCGGTGCAGCACGTTCCTCACTGCAGCAGCTTCTGCACTGCCGGTTGGTCCATGTTCGCCTTGGTCGCGAGCAAGGCCCCCGTGTCGACGAACGGCGGCACCGGCTTCTTGGCGATGGCGTCGGCGAGGTGCCGTACCGCGAGTTCGCCCATGCGCACGGGGTCCTGCACGACCAGCGCGTCGATGCCACCGTCGCGCAGGCCCTGGACCAGAGGTGGCGACGCGTCGAAGCCGACGAACTTCAGCTTGCCGGTCAGGCCGAGTTGCGCGAGTGCCTGCAGCATGCCGACGCTGGTCGGTTCGTTGCTGCAGAACACGCCCTGGACGCCGCGCAGGGTGTCGGCGAGGTTGAGCGCGGTCGTCTTCGCTTCGGCGACGGTGGCACCGGCGTAGCGGTTGTCGACCACGACTTCGAGCCCGGCGGCCTTCGCGGCGGCGAGGAAGCCGTTCTCGCGCGCCTCGGTCGACGCGGAGCCGACCTGGTAGCGCAGCAGCACGACCTTGCCCTTGCCGCCGAGCAGTTGGGCCAGGTGCTTGCCGGCCATCGCGCCGCCGGCCTGGTTGTCGGTCGCGACGAAGCTCGCGAAGTCGGTGCCCGGCGTGCCGTCGAGGTCGCTGTCGAACACCACGACCGGAATGCCCTTCGCCTTCGCGGCGGCGACGGCCGGAGCCAGGGCTGCGTGGTCGAGCGGCGCCAGGCAGAGGCCCGCAATGCCCTCGCCGACGAACTGCTGCACCAACTGGATCTGCTGCGCGCGGTCGTTCTCCTGCGA
>JAEUHV010000373.1 GCA_016794485.1 Planctomycetota bacterium | reverse complement strand
GACAACGCGAAACCTCCCTTTCGCGGACGGCTTCGATCCGGCGCCGGCCGTGCTACACTCGCCGCCATGAAACTCCTCGACGCCACCGTGATTTCGCTGGTGCTGTCGGCCCTCGCGCTGCCTGGCGCTGCGGCCACGACCCCGGCCCACCTGTTCCAGGACCCCGCCAAGCAGGACCCGGCCAAGAAGGCCGACGAGCTGCTCGAAGCCGAGAAGGAGAAGATGCGGCTGAAGGACGTCGAGGGCTGGAAGAAGCTGCAGGTGAAGTCGATGGACCAGGTCATCGACGTCAAGAAGGCGACCCAGCCGCTCGAATACCCCGCCTCGATCACCGAGGAAGAGAAGACCAAGCTCGCGTCCTTGCTGGAGAAGGCCAAGGACGGCGGCGGCGGCGCCCGCACCGGCCGCGCGCTGAAGGAGATGGAGAAGATGGGCTACCCGGCCGTGCTCTTCCTGATCAACCAGCTGCGCGAGATCGACTACAAGAGCACCGACGACGCGTTCTGGGGCTACCAGCTCAACCAGAAGCTGTCCGACATCACGATGGGCATCAACGCCGGCTACGTCGCGGTCGAACTGGGTGACCAGATGGACCCGCGCAAGGCCCAGTGGAACGCGATGACGGTCCAGCAGTGGATCAACCAGATCAAGACGCACTGGCCGACGCGCGAGAAGTTCGACGAGTTCATCACCAAGCGCAAGGCGAAGAAGACGGCCGAGCTCGAGCAGGCCGAAGGCGGCGGCACCGAGGAGCCGAAGAAGGACGACAAGAAGAAGTAGTCTTGGTCGTCGTTCGCCGCGCTGCCGACGCCGTCGGCGGCGCGGCCGCGGGATCGCGTTCGTCGCGGCCGCGGCCGATGGGCTTGGCGCCAGGCGCTGCCCGCCTCATCCCCTTACCGGGACGTCACTTCGCGAGCGTCGGCGCCAGCACCAGGGCCACTACGCAGGTGACCTTGATCAGGATGCTCAGGGCCGGGCCCGAGGTGTCCTTGTAGGGGTCGCCGACGGTGTCGCCGACGACCGCGGCCTTGTGCGGGTCGCTGCGCTTGCCGCCCAGGTTGCCGGCCTCGATCCACTTCTTGGCGTTGTCCCAGGCGCCGCCGGCGTTCGCCATCATCAGCGCCATCAAGGCGCCGCAGACCGTGGTGCCGACCAGCAGACCGCCGAGCGCTTCGCGCCCGAACGCCATGCCGGTGACGACCGGCACCACCACCGCGACCATGCCCGGCACGATCATCTGGCGCAGCGCGGCCTTGGTGGTGATCTCGACGCAGCGGTTGCTGTCGGCCTTGGCCTTGCCTTCGAGGATGCCGACGATCTCGCGGAACTGCCGGCGAACCTCTTCGACGACGGCGCCGGCCGCGCGGCCGACGGCGGTCATGGTCGACGCCGCGACGATGAACGGCACCGTGGCGCCGACGAACAAGCCGATCAGCACGCGCGTGTCGCCGAGATCGAACTTGGTGTCCATGCCGACCTTGGACTTGTAGGCGCTGAACAGCGCCAGCGCGGTCAGCACGGCCGAACCGATCGCGAAGCCCTTGCCGATCGCCGCCGTGGTGTTGCCGAGCGCGTCGAGTTCGTCGGTGATCTTGCGCACTTCGGGCCCGAAGTGGCTCATCTCCGAGATGCCGCCGGCGTTGTCGGCGATCGGGCCGTAGGCATCGATCGCCATGGTGATCGCAACCGTGCCGAGCATGCCCACGGCGCCCAACGCGATGCCGTAGAAGCCGGCCTGTTCGCTGCAGTACCAGGTCAGCGCACACAGCAGGGCGATCGGCACCACGACCGACTTCTTGCCCACGGCGAGACCGGCGATGATGTTCGTCGCCGGACCGGTTTTCGATGCGTGGGCGATGTCCCGGACCGGGCCTGCCGACGTGTAGTACTCGGTGACGAAGCCGGTCAGGATGCCAGCGATGACACCCGCGACGACGGCGCCGAACACCTTGCCTGCGGCGAGCGATTGGATGGGCAGCGCGCCGATGCAGAACCAGGCCGTACCGATGAACAGCACCGCCCCCATCAGCGACACGACCCGCATCGCCACCGCCGGGCGGATGTGCGAGTAGAACTTCACGGCCATCAGCGAAACGATCGAGACCGCGAGGCCGCCGACCGCGAGCAGCAACGGGAGCAGCACGGCGTGCACGCGGCTGGCATCGTCGATGTTCGAACTGATCGCCGCGATCGCGATCGCGGCGGCGATGGCGTCGACGTTGCTCTCGAAGATGTCGGCGCCCATGCCGGCGATGTCGCCGACGTTGTCACCGACGTTGTCCGCGATCGTGGCCGGGTTGCGCGGGTCGTCCTCGGGGATGCCGGCTTCGACCTTGCCGACCAGGTCGGCGCCGACGTCTGCGGCCTTCGTGTAGATGCCGCCACCGATGCGCGCGAACAGCGC
>JAEUHV010000329.1 GCA_016794485.1 Planctomycetota bacterium | reverse complement strand
TCGTTCCTGGACCGTGGACCGACGTCGCGATGTACGGCCCGGCGCGCCCCGAAGGCGGCGCGTGCGAGTGCACACCCGTGCTGCAGGACGGCACGTTCCGCATCCGTGCTCCCGCCGGCGCCAACCGCATCTACCTCCGCTCGGCCAATGGCTGGTCCGAACCGACCGAGACGGTCACGGTCGTCGACGGCCAGGAGACCAAGGTCGAATGGAAGGTGCGCCGCGGTCGGGCGCAGCGCTGAACGATCGTCAGGCCGGCGGATGCAGCCGCGCGAACACCGCGTCGGCGACGTTCGCCGGCAGGCCGGGCATCGCGTGCAGTTGTTCCCGCGTCGCCGCGCGCAACGCCGACAAGGAACCGAAGTGGCGCAACAGCGCCCGTCGCCGGGTCGGCCCGACCCCTTGGACCTCGTCGAGTTCGCTGCCGATGCGCTCGCGCGTCTGCCGGTGGTAGCCGATCGCGAAGCGGTGCGCCTCGTCGCGCAACGCCGCCACCAGCAGCGTCTCGGGTGCCCCCGCCGCGAGCGCCACCGGCTCGTCGCGGTCGCTACGGACGATGCGCTCGCCGCTCTCGGCACGCGCGTCGCCGTGCCCCTTCAGCCGGCTCTTGGCGAGGCCACACAGGAACAGGTCGTCCTGCAGTCCGAGTTCGACGACCGCGCGCTGTGCCGCGGCCAGTTGGCCCTTGCCGCCGTCGACCACGAGCAGGTCGGGCAACGCCTCGTCGTCGCGTTCGAGACACAGCCGCAGGCTGCGGGTCACCGCCTCCTGCATCGCCGCGAAGTCGTCGCCGGCGTGCTCCGGAGTGATCTTGAAGCGCCGGTACTGGTCCTTGTTCGGTTTGCCATCGTCGAAGCAGACGCGCGACGCGACGGTGCTGGTGCCCTGGATCGTCGACACGTCGAGGCAGTGCAGGCGCACCGGGGGGTCGGGCAGGTCGAGCAGCGTCGCCAACCGTTCGGCGCCGGCCCGCCGCCGGACCTCGGCATCGGCGAGCATCGCGTCGTGCAGACGCGCGTTCTCTTCGGCGAGTTCGAGGTGGCGTCGCTTGTCGCCGCGCTGCGGAACGTGCAGTTCCACCTTCGCGCCGCGCTTGCCGCCGAGCCACGCCGCGATCATCTCGGGTTCGTCGGGCAGCTCCGGCACCAGCACCAGCGGCGGCACGTAGCGATCGCCCTCGTAGAAGCGGCCGAGCAATTCCGCGACCAGCAGTCCGGTCGGCAGGTCGCTGCGGAACTTGAAGCGCCGGCAGGACTCCAGCGCGCCGCCGCGGAAGGCGAGGAACGCCACCGTGAGATCGTCCCCGGCGAGGTGCAGGCCGAGTGCGTCCTCGTCGCCGGCGCCCGCCACGACCGACTGCGGTTCGGCGACCCGCTGCACCGCGAGCAGCTGGTCCTTCAGCGCCTGCGCGTGCTCGAACTCGAGCGCCTGTGCGGCGGCCTGCATGCGCGCGCGCAGGTCGGTCAGCACCGGCCCCACGTCGCCGCGCAGGAACCGCACCGAGTGGTCGAGCAGCACGTCGTAGGCCTCGCGCGTGATCAGGCCGGTGCACGGCGCAGGGCAGCGACCGATCTGGTGCTTGATGCAGGGCCGAGTGCGGTTCTTGAACACGTGGTCGCGGCAGTCGCGCAGCGGCACGACCTTGTGCAGCAGGCGCAGCGTCTTGCGCACCGACTGCGCCGACGCGAACGGCCCGAAGTAGATGGCGCCGTCGTCCTGCCGCCGCCGCACCAGGCGGTACCACGGCCACGGCTCGGACCGGTCGAGGCGCAGCAACAGGAACGCCTTGTCGTCCTTCAGCTTCAGGTTGTACTTCGGCTGCCGCTTCTTGATGACCGTGTTCTCGAGCAGCAACGCTTCCTGCTCGGTCGCGGTCGCGACGAACTCGACGTCGCACGCCTCGGCGGCGAGCCAGCGCAACTGGTAGCGGCCGTCGCCGCCGGGCTTCAGGTAGCTGCGCACACGCGCGCGCAGGTCCGCGGCCTTGCCGACGTACAGTGCCTCGCCGTCGGCGCCGAGGAACGTGTAGATCCCGGGCCCGGTCGGGAAGCGCGCGACCTTGTCGGCGATGCGCTCGTTCATGCCAGCCCGCCTACAGCAGCTCCATGTCGAGCTTCTCGAGCCGATAGACCTCGTCGCGAATGCGCGCCGCGAGTTCGAAGTCGAGGTTCTTCGCCGCCGCCATCATCTCCTCGCGCAACCGCTTGGTGTGCACCAGCAGTTCCTTGTGGTCGGCGAACTGCGACTTGTTCGCGATCGCGCCGGGCACCGCCGCGTCCGCCGCCTGCTTGCCCTTGCCGCCCTTGCCGCGGCCCTTGCCCTTCTTCTGCCCCGGCAGCGCGAGGTCGCCGTTCTCGTCCTCGGGTGCTTGCAGCAGGTCGCGCACCGGCTTCACGATCGTCGTCGGCACGATGCCGTGCGCTTCGTTGTGCGCGCGCTGCTTCAGCCGCCGCCGTTCCATCTCGGCCAGCGCCCCCTCGATCGAGTCCGTGCGCCGGTCGGCGTAGAGGATCACGCGCCCTTCGGCGTTGCGCGCCGCGCGGCCACAGGTCTGGATCAGCGACGTCTTGCTGCGCAGGTAGCCCTCCTTGTCGGCGTCGAGCACCGCGACAAGGGTGACCTCGGGGATGTCGAGGCCTTCGCGCAGCAGGTTGATGCCGACCAGCACGTCGAACACGCCGAGCCGCAGATCGCGGATCAGCGCCGTGCGTTCGAGGCTGTCGATGTCGCTGTGCAGGTAGCGCACCTTGATGCCGAGGTCGCGCAGGTAGTCGGTGAGCTCTTCGGCCGAACGTTTGGTCAACGTCGTGATCAGGACACGTTCGCGCTTCGCCACCCGCACGCGCACCTCGCCGACCACGTCGTCGACCTGCCCCTGCGCCTTGCGCACGTCGACCGGCGGATCGACCAGGCCCGTCGGCCGCACGACCAGTTCGACCACGCGCTCGCCGCTCTTCTGCAGTTCGTAGGAACCCGGCGTCGCCGACACGAACAGCACCTGCCGCTGCAGGGCCTCGAACTCGTCGAACTTCAGCGGCCGGTTGTCGAGGGCGCTCGGCAGCCGGAAGCCGTACTCGACCAACGTCGTCTTGCGGGCCCGGTCGCCGCGGTACATGCCGCCGGCCTGCGGCACCGCCACGTGCGACTCGTCGACCACCAGCAGGAAGTCGTCGGGGAAGTAGTGCAGCAGCGTCGACGGCGGCTGGCCTTCGAAGCGACCGTCGAGATGGCGGCTGTAGTTCTCGATGCCCTGGCAGATGCCGGTCGCCCGCAGCATCTCGAGGTCGTGCCGAGTGCGTTGGCCGAGGCGCTGCGCCTCCAGCAGCTTCTTGCGGCCTTCCAGGTCCAGCAGCCGGGCGTCCAGCTCCTGCTCGATCGACTCGCAGGCCCGCTTGAGCTGGTCCGTGGTCGCGACGTACTGCGTGGTCGGGTAGATCGTGACCTTGTCCATCTGCTCGAGCACTTCGCCGCGCAACGGGTCGATCGCGGTGATCGCCTCGATCTCGTCGCCGAACATCTCGACACGGATCGCGCGGGCGTCCTCGTACGACGGGTAGATCTCGACGACGTCGCCGCGCACGCGGAAGCGGCCGGCCTGGAAGTCGTAGTTGTCGCGCACGAACTGGATCGCGACCAGCTGCCGCAGCAGCACCTCGCGGTCGATGCGCTGGCCGCGCTGCAGGGTCACCGACAGTTCGCGGTAGGTCTCGGGCGAACCGAGGCCGTAGATGCACGAGATCGACGCCACGATCAGCACGTCGCGCCTGTCCATCAGCGAACGGGTCGCCGAGTTGCGCATGCGTTCGATCGCCTCGTTGATCAGCGCGTCCTTCTCGATGTACGTGTCCGTCGTCGGCACGTACGCCTCGGGCTGGAAGTAGTCGTAGTAGCTGACGAAGTACTCGACCGCGTTGTCGGGGAAGAACGACTTGAACTCGGCGTGCAGCTGCGCCGCGAGCGTCTTGTTCGGCGCCAGCACCAGCGTCGGCCGCTGCACCCGTTCGATCACCTGGGCGACGGTGAACGTCTTGCCCGACCCGGTCACCCCGAGCAGCGTGCTGGCGCCGCCGCCGCCGTGGATCCACGCCGCGAGGCGTTCGATCGCCTGCGGCTGGTCACCGGCGGGAGTCAGGTCGGTGTGCAGGCGGAAGCGCATGGCGCACGGTGTACGCGAGCCGGGGGCCCGGCGACAGCCGGCAGTCGCGAACCGTCGGTTGACACCCCGACAGCGCCGGCCCTACCGTTCGGCCCGTTCCGCAACGCCCAGACCCCCCGATCCCGATGGCGAAAGTCCAGGTCCCCGAAGGCAAGGTGCTCGTGTCGTGTCCGCACTGCGCCGTGCAGTACGCCATTGCCGCCGAACTGCTCGACAAGAAGATCGAGTGCGTCGACTGCCACCAGCGTTTCCTGGCGCGGGCGATGGCCGGCAAGCGGGTGCGGGCGAAGGACCACTCGGGCTCCTTGATGTCGGTCGCGGTGGGCATCGTGGTGCTGCTGCTCGGCTTCGTGCTCTACAGCCTGTCCGGCGGCGACAGCAAACGCGAACGTCCGGTCGAGGTGCCGGAGCACGTCAGCCGCGTCGACAATCCACGCGCGCAGAAGCTGGTCGAATGGACCAAGGCGGTACGCCGCGACCACCGCGCGGTCCTGCAGCTGCACACCGACCTCGACGCGATGGCCGACCAACTGGGACTCCCGAAAACGCCGCCGGAGGCGGCGATCGCGGGCCTGATGCAGCACGCAGCGACGCTGCCGCTGCGCACGTTCGACTGCCTGCAGGTGGCGATGGTCGGCAACGAGGACGTGGTCGCCCCGACCGGTTCGGCCGTGGCCTACATCGCGCCGAAGGCCGGTGACGCGGCGTACGAGGAAGGCACTCGCGGCGAGCTGCTGGTGAAGTTCCGCATGCAGGGCGACACGCTGTTGGTCACTGGCCTGCAGACCGTGACCCTGCCACGCAAGAAGGGCGACGCCCCGGCGCCGACACCGCCGACCGGGCCAGCCAAGGAAACGGGCAAATGAGCCGCACCGAACCGGACGCGGCGCAAGCCCCGGCAGGCATCACCTGCGACAACTGCGGCGCCAAGTGGCGGCTGCCTCCGGCCTGGAAGGGCCCGACGGCGAATTGCCAACGTTGCGGCTGCACCATCGACGCCCACGTGCAGCTCGACCCGGGCCGTGCGCGATCGTTGGCCGCCGCGCGCCCGGCGCAGGATCGCGCCCGCGCATCGGCCGCGCCCAGGACGACCCGGCCGGCCGGGCGTGCCGGAACCACACCGCCCCGGGCGCCCGCGCCCGCGGCCGCGGCCGACGACCGGGCGCGCAGCGCGCGGGACGAACGCCGCGGCGGCACTTCGCCGTTCGTGTGGATCTTCGCCGCGTGTTCGCTCGCCGTGCTCGGCGCGATCGTGTTCGTCGCCAACCGCTGATCGTCGGCACGGCCTCTGGCGATATGCTCCCCGCCCCCACATGTCCGACATCGCCGCCGAACTGACCCCCCGCGAGATCACCCGCCGCCTCGACGAGTACATCGTCGGCCAGCAGAAGGCCAAACGCGCCGTCGCCGTGGCACTGCGCAACCGGTGGCGCCGCCGCCAGCTCGGCACCGAGCTCGCCGCCGACGTGTATCCGAAGAACATCCTGATGATGGGCCCGACCGGCGTCGGCAAGACCGAGATCGCGCGCCGGCTGGCGACGCTCGCGCGCGCGCCGTTCCTCAAGGTCGAGGCAACGAAGTACAGCGAGGTCGGCTACCACGGCCGTGACGTCGAGTCGATGGTGCGCGATCTGGTCGACGCCGCGGTCCAACTGGTGCGCACGGAGAAGATCAAGGAGGTCGCCGGCAAGGCCACTGCCGCCGCCGAGGAACGCATCTTCCAGGCGCTCGCCGACGAGCTCGGCCTGGCGCAGTACCAGGACCACACCCACGGCCTGCCCGGCGTGATGGAAGGCGGCCTGTGGCGGCCCCGCCCGCGCACGCAGGACGCGCCGCCGCCCGCCGCCGCCGACCTCGCCGAACGCGACCAGGCGCGTGCCCGGCTGCGCGACGACATCGCCCAGCGGCGCATCGAGTCGCGCATCGTCGAAGTCGAGGTGCGCGACCAGAAGACGCCGACGCTCAGCGTGATGGGCCCGCAGGGCAACGAGACGATGGGCATCGACACGCAGGCGCTGCAGGAGCTGTGGGGCCGCTCGCCGGGCAACAAGACCAAGGTGCGCAAGCTCACGGTCGCCGAAGCGCGCGAGATCCTGCAGGACGAGGAAGCCGACAAGCTGCTCGACCAGGACGCGATCGTGCAGGAGGCGCTCGACCGGGCGCAGAACGACGGGATCGTCTTCGTCGACGAGATCGACAAGATCGTCAGTTCGGGCGGCAGCGACGGTCCCGACGTCTCGCGCGAAGGCGTGCAGCGCGACCTGCTGTCCGTGGTCGAAGGCTGCTCGGTCTACACCCGCTACGGCCACGTGCGCAGCGACCACATGCTGTTCCTGGCCGCCGGAGCGTTCCACTTCCACAAGCCGAGCGAACTGATCCCCGAGCTGCAGGGCCGCTTCCCGGTGCGCGTCGCGCTGCAGTCGCTGACCGAGGCCGACTTCGTGCGCATCCTGACCGAGCCGAAGAACGCGCTGTGCCGGCAGTACGTCGCGCTGTTCCAGACCGAGAACGTCTCGCTGACCTTCACGCCGGACGGTGTGCAGAAGCTCGCCGCGATCGCGTTCAAGGCCAACCGCACGACGCAGGACATCGGTGCGCGCCGGCTGATGACGATCCTCGAGAAGTGCCTCGAGGAGCTGTCGTTCGACGCCAGCGAACGCAGGGGCCAGAAGATCGTGGTCGACGGCAAGCTGGTCGAGGACCGGCTCGGCGACGCCGGCGACGACACCGACCTGATCCCCTACCGCCTGTAGCCAGGATTTCCGGGAACCGCCGCCGCGGTCGTTCTTACTGCGCGGCCGCGCATCGAACTTGACCGAGATCACCGCCAACCTGGTGCAGCAGGCCCGCGACGGCGACGACGCCGCCGCGCGCGCGATCGTCGAGGCGCTGCACCGGCCGGTCCTGGCGACCATCCATCGGTTCCTCGGTCCCGCCTTCCGGCGCGAAGTCGAGGACATCGCGCAGGAGGTGTTCCTGAAGGTGTTCCGCGCGCTGCCGACGTTCGACCCGACGCGCGCCAAGTTCACCACCTGGGTCTGGACGTTCGTGCGCAACCAGTGCTACGACGTGCTGAAGAAGAAGCGCGTGCCGACGTCGAGCCTGCACGCGGTGGCCGACGACGACAGCGCCATCGACGTCGCCGACCGGCGCGAGCTGCAACCGACGCAGGACCTGGCCAACCAGGAACTCGGCCGCGCCATCGGCGAAGCGCTGGGCCGGCTCGGCGAGGACCAACGCCTCGTGTTCGTGCTGCGCGAATACGAGCATCTCGACTACGGCGAGATCGCCGCGATCACCGGCGTCAACGAAGGCACCGTGAAGTCGCGGCTGTTCCGGGCCAAGGAACAGCTGCGCGAGCACCTGCAACCGTGGCTGGCCCAACCATGAGCCACGATTCGCCGCACCAGCCACCGGACCGGCCTGCGCCCGAGAACGCGTTCCCGGACGAACGCGATTGGTTGGCGACGCCACTGCCGGACGGACTCGAGCCCACCGGCGGTTCGGCGGCCTTCGTCGAACGAACGCTGCAGGCGCTGCGCGCCGACCGCGAACTCGATGCCGCGATCGCGGCCGAGGACCGCGCGTTGCCGCGCATCCTGTTGACGGCCCACTCCACGCCGCCGCCCGAGCCGGACTTCGTCGCCAGCACGATGGCGGCGCTGCTGCGGGAACGGCGGCAACGCTGGCAGCACCTGTTGGCGCGCCACGTGATGCCCAACCCGTCGCCCGATTTCGTCACGCGCACGCTGCGGGCCCTGGCCACGGTGCGGCCGACACCCCCCGTGGCCGCCCGGCCCACGCCCGCAGCCCGTCGGCCGTTCGTGCCGGCCCTGCTGCTGGCCGCGGCCGTCGCCGTGGCGGCCTGGCTCGCCGGTCGCGACCGGTTCGAGACCGCTCCACTCGAGCTCCGCCTGCAGCGCGCGACCCCGATCGCCTGGGCCCATGCCGACGCCGGCAATCCACTCGCCGCCCTGCTGGCAGCGCACGAACATCGGCGCGATCCGGCAGCCCTGGCGATGGCCGGCCCCGACGGGCTCTGGCTCGCCCTTGGAGGCGACCGATGATCGCGCCACGAACGACGCTGCCGCTCGTCATGGCCGCGCTCGCAGCGCTGGCTCGAGCACAGTCGCCAGACCTCGTCGGAACCGCGGCGATCCAGCCGCTGCTGGCCGAGTTCGACGCCGCATTCGCCCGGGGTGACGTCGCCGCGCTGCTGCGGCCGTTCCGGCCCGACCACGCCGGGGCGCACGCCACCCTGCAGCTCGCGTTGGAACGACGCTGCGCGGCGGCCGTGACGCACACGCGCACCTCGACGATCGTCGGCGAACCACGCCGCGTCGGGATGCACACGGTGGTGCGAGTGCGGCACGAGACGGTGCTGCGCGGGCGCGGCACCGCGGCTCCCACCACGCTGCACGAGGAATCGGTGCTGGTCCTGCGTCCGGACGGACCGGGTCGGCCAGTGCCCACCCTCTGGGTCGAGACGGCGCCGGGCGGGCCCTGCCTCAACGCCGACGAGTTCCGCTGCCCGGTCTGCAACTACGCGATCGGCGGCGTCGACGGCTGGCTGTGCACGCCACTGCGCGGCGAACGCGCCAACGCCCTCGAAGCCGCGACCTTCTGGTTGCTCGGCAGTGACGTCACGCTCGCGATCTCGGTGCAGGCGGATCCGGCCGGTACACCCGCCGCAACGGTCGCCTCCGAACTGGCGGCGACGCTGCGGCAGTTCGAGCCCGCGGCGAAGCTCCTGGCCGTGCAACCGTGGCTTCCTCCCGCCCATGCCGACGAGCCGCCCATGGGACTGCTCGGCGCCATGCAGGCGGTGGACCTCCCGGCCGACGAGCAGGCGGTGTTCCACGTCACCACGTTCGGCGGGCTGCAGCACCTGCTGTTGCTGCGCGGCCACCGCGACGCGCTGCAGCGGCACGCCACCGCGATCGCGGCACTGCTGGCGAGCTACCGGCTGCTCGAACGCTGCGACGAACTCGCCATCAGCCACCGCGCCCTGGCCCACCACACCGGCGGCCGCCTGCAGCAGGGCACCTACGACAACGAACCGCACGACCTGCACCTCGAGGGCGCCCCGGGCTGGAAGGCCGAGCAGCGCACCGGCGGCGCCGCGTTCCGCGTGGTCTGGTCGAGCCCCAACGGCAGCCGCCTGTGGTTGCTGGGCCATCGCGTGCCCGCCGGCGTCGCGCAGTGGAGCGAAGCCGCCGCCGACCGCTGGCTCGCGCACCTGCTGCAACAGAACGACCTCACCGCCGTCGGCGACGCCGCGGCATGGACTCCGGCCGCGGGCTTCGGCGGGACGCAGCGCGACGTGCAGGCGACCGCGGCGCACGCCGTCGCCGGCGCTTCGACCCGTCGGTGGTTCCGGCTGCTCCGTCGCGACGACCTGCTGGTCGTGCTGGACGCCTCGCCGGCAACCGCAGCCGACGAGG
>JAEUHV010000344.1 GCA_016794485.1 Planctomycetota bacterium | reverse complement strand
CGATGAAGCCCAGCAGGTCGACGCCGCTGCGGTACAGCCGTTCGCCGAGCGCCTGCCCGACACGGCCCGGTCCGACGATCACGACGCGCAGCGCCATGGGCAGAACTCAGAGCTCGACCTGCACACCCAGTTCGACCACGCGGTTCAACGGCAGGCCGAAGAACGCGGTCGCTGGCTGCGCATTGCGCTGCAGGAACGCGAACAACACGGTGCGCCACAGCGACATCGAGCGCCGCTTGGCCGGCACGATCGTCTCGCGGCTCAGGAAGAACGTGGTGTCGCTGATCCGGAACTCGGGCTCGTGCTGCTTCCACAGCTTCAGCAGTTCGAGCACCCGCGGCCGCTCCATGAAGCCGTACACCGCGACCAGCCGGTTGATCCCCCCCGGCATGCGCTCGACGCGCAGGCGATCCTCTCGCGAGACCCGCGGCTCTTCGGCCGATTGGATGGTGACCAGCAACAGGTTCTCGTGCAGCACCTTGTTGTGCTTGAGATTGTGCAGCAATGCCAGCGGTGTGCCGCTGGCACTGCCGGCCATGTAGACCGCAGTGCCGGGCACTCGATGGATCGGATGCTCCTGCAGGCTCTGGAGGAACGCGTCCATCGACAGCATCGCCGTGCTGTTGCGTTGGTAGAGCAACGCCCGACCCGTCTTCCACGTGAACATCACGACGACGATGCCGGCTCCGACCATGAGCGGGAACCAGCCGCCGTGCGCGACCTTCAATGCGTTGGCCAAGAAGAACACCAGCTCGAACAAGCCGAACACGCAGCACGTGACGACGGCGCGCGGCCGCGACCAGCCGAGCACCCGGCGCGCCGCGAAGTAGAACAGCACCGTCGTGATCAGCATCGTCAGCGTCACGGCGATGCCGTAGGCCGAAGCGAGCGCGCTCGACGAACCGAAGCCGATGCAGGTGGTGATGCAACACACCATCAGGATCCAGTTCACGTGCGGCATGTAGATCTGGCCGCGTTCGTTCTCGGAGGTGTGCCGGATCTCGAGCCGCGGCAGGAACCCGAGCTGGATCGCCTGCATGGTGATCGAGAAGGTGCCGGTGATCAGCGCCTGCGACGCGATGACCGACGCGAGCACCGACAGTGCCACCAGCGGATACAGGCCGAAGGCCGGAACCAGCTTGAAGAACGGGTTCTCGATGGTGGTCGGATCGCGCAGGAGCAGTCCACCCTGGCCGAGGTAGTTGAGCAACAAGGCGGGGCACGCGACCCCGAACCAGGCCCACTGGATCGGCCGGCGACCGAAGTGGCCGAGGTCGGCGTAGAGCGCCTCGGCACCGGTCACCGCCAGGAACACCGTGCCGATCACCAGGAACGACGTGGTGCCGTGGTGGGCCACGAACCCGACCGCGTGCCACGGCAACAGGGCCTGCAGCACCTGCGGTTGCATGACGATGCCACGCACCCCGAGCACTGCCAGGGTCAGGAACCACAGCAACATCACCGGTCCGAGCACGGACCCGACCCGTCCCGTGCCGTGCCGCTGGAACAGGAACAGCACGAGCATCACCCCGACCGACATCGGCACCACGTACGGTTCGAACAGGTTCGTCGCGACGTTGAGCCCTTCCAGCGCTCCCATCACCGTGATGCACGGCGTGATGATGCCGTCGCCGTACAGCAGTGCCGCGCCGAACACGCCGAGGGCCAGCATGATCGCCCGCCGGCGACTCTGCTGCCCGGTGCCGGTGATGGCGAGCGCCAGCATCGCCAGGATGCCGCCTTCGCCGCGGTTGTCGGCCCGCAGCACGAACAGCACGTACTTGACGCAGACGATCAGGGCGATCGTCCAGACGATCAGGGACAACACCCCGACGACGTTGGCGGGGTCGACCGGCACGCCGTGCGTTCCGGCGAAGCACTCCTTGATCGTGTAGAGCGGGCTCGTGCCGATGTCGCCGTAGACGACGCCGAGCGCCCCCAGCATCAGGGCTGCGTGCCGCTTCTCGGGGTGGCCGGGGGCCGTTGGAGAGGAGCCGTTGGCGGCTGGATTCACGGGCGAATAGCTGAGGCGAACGGCGGGGCAGACGCAAGCACGGCGCAGCGCGTGGTTGCATTGGTCGACCGCATCGCGGACCCTGTCGGCAATGCTCAAGTCACCGACGGCGCGCATTTTCCTAGGCCTCGCGATCGGCGTCGGCATCGGCCTTTGGGTGCATTCGGCCGGATCGGACCCCACCGCGCTCGCCTGGTTGAACGTGCCGAGCAAGGTCTTCCTGAACCTGATCAAGTGCATCGTCGCCCCCTTGATCTTCACGATGCTCGTGGTCGGTATCGCCGGCAGCGGCGACGCGAACACGCTCGGCCGGCTCGGCGTGCGCACGTTCGGCTACTTCGTCGTCGTGACGCTGGTGGCGCTGCTGGTCGGGCTGCTCGCGGTCAACCTGGTCGAGCCCGGCGTCGGCGTCAGCCTGCCGCCGTCGACCGACGAAGCCACGCGCAAGATCGCCGAGAACGCGCAGAAACTCACTCCGCAACAGCACATCACCGGCATCGTGCCGACCAGCATCGTCAAGGCGGCGGCCGACAACGAGGTGCTGCCGCTGGTGGTGTTCAGCATGCTGTTCGCGATCGCCTGCCTGCGCATCGGCGAGAAGGCGAAGCCGATCGTGCACCTGTGCGAGTCGGTCGCCGACGCGATGTTCGTGTTCACCGGCTTCGTGATGAAGCTGGCCCCGCTCGGCGTCGCCGCGGCGATCGCGGAGGCCGTCGGCCGCAGCGGCCCGGGCGTGCTGCAGAACCTCGCCGCGCTGGTGCTGACGTTGTACGGCGCGCTGGCGGTGTTCCTGATCGGCGTGCTGCTGCCGATCGCGCTGTGGGCGCGCCTGCCGCTCGGGCCGTTCCTGCGCCTCGTGCGCGAGCCGGCACTGCTGGCGTTCACGACGACGTCGAGCGAGTCGGCGCTGCCGAAGGTGATCGAGAACATGGAACGGTTCGGCGTGCCGCGCCGGATCGTCAGCTTCGTCGTACCGCTCGGCTACTCGTTCAACCTCGACGGCAGCACCCTCTACCTGTCGCTGGCGGCGGTGTTCGTCGCGCAGGCCGCGAACATCGACCTCACCTTCGGCCAGCAGATGCTGATGGTGCTGACGCTGATGCTCAGCTCGAAGGGCATCGCCGCGGTGCCGCGCGCGTCGCTCGTGGTGCTGGCCGGCACGCTGTCGGCGTTCGGCCTGCCGCTCGAAGGCATCGCGCTGATCCTCGGCGTCGACGTGCTGATGGACATGGCGCGCACGGCCACCAACGTGGTCGGCAACTGCCTCGCGAGCGCGGTCGTGGCGCGCTGGGAAGGGGTGCTGGGCCCGCCCGAAGCGAAGGCCTAGCCGGCCCCGGTGACGAGCCCCCCGTCCTGCCCAGCCTGCTCGCGACGGCGCTTCTCGCGTTCCTCCTGCCGGCGCTCGAGTTCCTCGATGTACTCCGCGTCGACCATGTCGTTGAGCGCGTCGAGGTCGTCGAAGTCCTTCGGCCGGTAGTTCTCGCCGGCCTTCTGCTGCGCCTCGACTTCCTCGAGGTACGCCCGCACCACCGCCTTGTGCAGTTCGATGCGGGTCTGGCTGTTGATCGGGTGCGCCAGGTCGGCGTGCAGCCGGGCGCGGCCGCGGCCGTCCTTCGGCGCCCGTTCCGGATCGAGCTTGCTACCGCACTGGTTGCAGTACGCGGCGCGCATGTGGTTCTTGTGGTGGCACTGCCGGCAGTGGTCGGCGAGCTTGCGGCTCGGCATCGCCACGAACGGTCCCTTGTTGCCGTCGATGATCTTCAGGTCGCGCACGACGAAGGCGTCGTCGATCGTGACGCTGGCGTAGGCCTTGAGCTTGTTGCGCGGATCGTCGGTCAGCTTGACCCGCACTTCCGTGACCTGGAACCGCACCGGATTGGGACCGCTGTTGTGTTCGCAATGCATCGCCGCCTCCCGTTGTGCTTCTCGCTGCTGGTCACCGGCTCCTCGGCAAGACGGCCGCCTCCCATGGACGCGGCTCGTCGATGCCATCCGTCGCACTGTGCGTCGCTACGAGACGAACACCGCTCGACCGCAGCGGCGAAAGCTCGTGCACACAGAGCTGTGCGTCGGTTGCATCGGCACACGGCACGAACAAGGTCGAGCCGCTGCCCGTCATCGCGACTGGCCGCGATTGCAGTTCCGCGATCCGCAGACGCAGCCCCGCGAGTTCAGGGCGAACCCGTTCGGCGGCCGGCTGCAGATCATTGTGGAACCCGATGCGCAAGAGGGCATCCGTAGTGTCGGGGACCGGAATCGGCCGCACCGTATCTGTCGCCGGAGCGCACTTCCATAGCGCAGCAAAGGATTTGTACACCTCGACCGTCGGGCAACCGTACGGCGGAACCACCAGCACGAAGTGGCGCGGCCGGATCGACACGGGCGTGAGCTGGTCGCCAATGCCCTGGCCGCGATGGCTGCCCGCACGCAAGAAGAACGGAACGTCCGCACCGAGCCGCAGCGCCACGGCATCGAGCGCGCCCAGGTCGAGCGGGGCGCCGAGCAGCCAATTGGCGAGGCGCAGGGCCGCGGCCGCATCGCTGCTGCCACCGCCGAGCCCACCACCGTGCGGGATGCGCTTGTGCAACGCGCCATGGAAGCCACCGCGGTAGCCGACTGCGGCCGCGAACGCGACCACCGCGCGATGCACCAGGTTGTCGGGGCCGCACGGCACCAGCAGTTCCGGTTCGGCCGCCGTGATCGTCCACTGCACGCCATCGCCGGCCAACGCCAGGGCCACGTCGTCGTGCAACGCGAGCGGGTGGAACACCGTGTCGAGCAGGTGGTAGCCATCCGCCCGCCGACCGACGATGGCGAGCCCGAGGTTGAGCTTGGCGCGCGCCGGCAGGGCCCAGGAGCCGGCGCGAGTCACGACGGCAGCACCATGTTGTCGAGCAGGCGCACCGGCCGCTTGCCGTCGACGAACTTCGCGGCGACCAGCAGGCGGCCCCCGTCGACCGGTCCGGGCGGCAGCTCCGCCAGATCGTCGGCGGATCGCAGCATCACGTAGTCGAGCGCGGCGCGTGGTTCGGTCGCGACCACGGCGCGCACCCGCGCGACCAGCCGGTCGCGGTCGCGTTCGCCGCGTTGGAACTGCTCGCATGCACTGCGCAGCGCCCGATGCAACACGGTGGCCGCGCGGCGGTCCTCGGCGCCGAGGTAGACGTTGCGGCTCGACATCGCCAGCCCATCGGGCTCGCGCACGATCGGACAGCCGACGATGCGGATC
Organism: Planctomycetota bacterium; assembly: GCA_016794485.1. GTDB lineage: Bacteria > Planctomycetota > UBA1135 > UBA1135 > UBA2386 > UBA2386. Next base: position 4,302 of record JAEUHV010000344.1, on the reverse strand, counting down.
GGGAATCCCAGGTCGCGCGTCATGCGCCGGATCACCGCCAGTTGCTGCGCGTCCTTCTCGCCGAAGTAGCCACGATGCGCCCGGCTCAGCGCGAACAGGCGGGCCACCACCGTCGCGACACCGGAGAAGTGGCCGGGCCGCAGCGCCCCTTCCAAGCCGTCCGCCGCGGCGCCGACGGCGACGTGGCTGCAGAAGGCCGGGTCGTACATCGCCGCCACCGAGGGCGCGAACACCGCATCGGCGCCGGCGGCGCGGCACACGGCGAGGTCCCCGGCGAGGTCGCGCGGATAGGCGGCGAAGTCCTCGTTCGGGCCGAACTGCAGCGGGTTGACGAAGATCGTCGCCAGCACCCGGTCGCACTCGCCGCGGGCAATCTGCACGAGGCTCGCATGGCCGTCGTGCAGGCTGCCCATCGTCGGCACGAGCCCGATCGTGCAATCCCCCGCCAGCCAGTCGCCGACCCGCGCCGCGAGTGCGGCCGGCGTGTCGAGCAGTTCGGGCGGTTCGTGCCGCGGCCGGGCGTCGAGGTCGACGCCGAGTTCCCGCAGGGGCCCGGTGACGAACGCACGGCGATGCCATTCGCGATGCGGCACGACGAGCTCACGCGTGTCGATCCGGGCGTCACCGTAGAACACGAGGTCGAGGTCGAGCGGGCGCGGCTGGTTGCGCCTGGCGGGCAGGATCCGTCCGGCCTCGGCTTCGAGGGCCTTGCACACCGCGAGCAGCGCGTGCGGCGGCAACGTGGTCTGCACCTCGGCGACCCCGTTGAGGAACGGCCCCTGCGGTGGCCCATCGCCGACGGGCGCACTCTCGACGAAGGAACTGTGCCGCAGCGACTCGATCCCGGGCACCTGCTGCAGCCGCTGCAGCGCCCGCTGCAGGTGGGCGGCACGGTCCCCGAGGTTGCTGCCGAACGCGACGTAGGCGTGGATCGCGGGCACGGGCAGGAGGCTCAGTTGCGGCCGGGAACGGGCCGCGGCTCGAGTTCGCCGTCGTCGTCGTCGTCGTCGTCACGGCGTCGCAGGATCCAGCGGAACAGGCCGAGCCCGAGTCCGGACAGCACGTAGCCGAACGTGCACACCGCCAGCGCCAGTTGCCATTCGAGCGCCGCCACCACGATGAGCACCACCAGCGCGGCGACCACCGGCAAGCTGTTGCGCCCCTTCATCAGCGCGTGCAGTGCGTGCGGGAACGGGACGCGGCTCACCATCAGCAACCCGGTCAGCACGAGCACCGCCGGCATCGCCTGCACGATCCAGTCGAAATGATGGGGCGCCAGCAGCCAATGGCCGATCGCCGCGTTCGGGTCGTTGCGGGTGCAGAACAGCGCCACCAGCGAACACACGACCGCCGCGGCCGCCGGCGACGGCAGCCCCTTGAACGAGCGATGGTCCTCTTCGTCGGCGCCGGTCTCGACGTTGAACCGGGCGAGACGCAAGGCGGCGCCGACCACGTAGACGGCGGCGGCGCCGTAGAACAACTTCGGGTGCAGCGGCAGCAGCTGGTTCGGGTCGGTCTGGGCGTGCCAGTCGACCAGGACCTTGCCGAGGAACGCCGGCGCCACGCCGAACGTCACCATGTCGGCCATGCTGTCGAGCTGGGCGCCGAACGGCGTCGACTGCCCGGTCATGCGCGCGACGCGGCCGTCGAGCGCGTCGAACACCATCGCCACGAACACCAGGATCGCGGCCAGTTCGAAGAACCCCACCACCGACGCGAACATCGCTCCGGGTTGCGCCCGCTGCAGAGCGTCGGCGACCTTGCTGATGGCGAGGAAGCCGAAGAACAGGTTGCCGAGCGTGATCAGGCTCGGCAGGACCGGGACCTCCTTGAGGCGGCGCAGACGGCTCTTGCGCCGCCCGACCGGAAAGTCGTCGAGTCGGGATGTGCTCATTGCCGGGGCGGGATCGTAGAGGTCTTCGGCACGCAGGCTAGAGTCCGGAGGTGAACTTCCTGCTGCTGCACGAGGCCGAGGTGGACGCCAGCGGCCGCGCCCTGTTGCGCGGCCGTCGCGCCGAACACGTGCGCACGGTGCTGCGGGCGCAGCCGGGCCAGGTGCTGCGCGCCGGCCGCGTCGACGGCCCGCTCGGGCGCGCGACCGTGCGTGCGATCGACGCCGCCGGCAACGTCGAAGTCGAGACCGAATGGCACGCGCCGCCACCGCCGACGCACGACGTCCTGCTGCTGGCCGTGCCGCGACCGAAGGTGCTGCTGCGCCTGTTCGAACATGCGGCCGCACTGGGCTACCGGCGCCTCGTGCTGTTCCGCAGCTGGCGGGTCGAGAAGAGCCACCTGCAGAGTTCGGCGATGCAGCCCGAAGTGCAGCGCGAGCACCTGCTGGCGGGACTCGAACAAGCCGGCCGGACGGCGCTGCCCGAGGTCACGTTCTGCCCGCTGTTCAAGCCGATGGTCGAAGACCAGCTGCCCGGGTTCGGGCTGCCACCGACCCGGTTCGTGGCGCATCCCCAGGCGACCGTGCGCACCAGCGATCTGGCGGCCCTGGCCGGGGCCCCGTTCGCGCTGGCGATCGGCCCGGACGGTGGGTTCCTGCCCTACGAAGTCGACCGCCTCGCCGAACTGGGTTTCCTGCCCGTGTCGTGTGGCGACCACCCGTTGCGCACCGAGACCGCGGTCGCGGTGCTGACCGGCCAGTTGGCCCTGCTGCGCGACTGCATTACCGTCCGGCCGTGACGATGCTGCGCGTGGGCCTGTCCGGTTGTCGCGGTGCGAGCCACGAGCTCGTGCAGGCGGCGCGGACCCAGCACGACTGCGACGTGGTCGCCCTGCACGACCCGGACGGCGAGGCCCTGGCTGCGCTGCAGGACGCCACCGGCATCGGTATCGGCACCACGGACTTCACCGCGCTGCTGGCGACCGGGATCGACTTCGTCGTGCTGTGCGGCGACGTGCGCGAACGGCTGGTCCAGGTGCGCGCGGCGACCGAACAGGCCGTGCCGTGCCTCTTGGCGTCGCCGTGCGCACCCGATCCGGACACCGCCGCAGCCATGGTCGCCGAATGCGAACGGGCCCAGACGAAGCTCGGCGTACTGGTGCCCGAGTTCGCCGACCCGCTGTACGAGCAGGTGCGGTGCATGGTCGCCGACGGCTGGCTCGGCGGCATCGTCGCCGTGCAGGGTGTGCTCGGCGACCGGGCCCGACTCCACGGCCGCGACTGCCCGGGAACGCATCCGTTCGTCGACCTGGCCGCCCGCCAGGTGCAGCTGACCACATGGCTGACCGGGCGGGCGATCGTGCGCGTGACGGCCCAGGCGTCGGCCCAGTTCGGGCGCAGCGACGACAGTGCAGTCGCGACGGCGTTGCTGCGCGGCGGGGCCGTGTGCACGTTCGCGGCCAGCCACGTCACCATGGCTTCGGCGTTCGCGTTGCACGGCACCGACGGCGGCATCCGGATCGCCGGCGATCGGATCTGGCTGCGCGGCCGCGCACGTTTCGATGGACAGGTGTTCGCATACGACACGCCCGACCGCGAACTCGTGCTGACCCGGGCCGACCTCGCCCCCGCCCTGCGTGCGGCTGCGCCGCGATTCGAGCCGCTCGGCCGCTTCGCCCGCTGGCTCGAGGACACCGACGACTTTCCTTGCCCCGGCGAACAGGCGACCGAGGACCTGCGCGCCGTCGCGGCGATGCTGCGCGCCCTGCAGTCCGGCCGCGCCGAGGACGTCACCGCGGTGCAGTGAACCGCCCCTGCGAGCCCTTCAGATGCGCTTCTCGTAGATCGGGCCGCGTTCGAAGTACTCGTTCTCGCTGCCGACCGTGTCCATGTCGTACTTGCGGCCCTCGAGGATCATGCGGCTGGCGATGATGCCCATCTCCAGGCTGTGGTCCTGGTTGGTGTAGCGGAAGCGGCCGGGCCGCCCCACGTAGATCAGGTTCTCGAGCTGCTCGAGCCAGCCGGTGATGGTCGACAGGTGCGTCTTGTACGAGCTGTCGTACACCGGATAGACGTGCGGGCGCTTCCACAGGTAGGCCTGCCGCACTTCCTTCCGGGTGAAGAAGCCCCACTTCTCGAACCACGGCATGACCAGGTCGAGCACCTGGTCCTTGTCCATGCGCCAGATCGGGTCGGTCTCGAACGCGAAGAACTCGATGAAGAACGAGGTCTTGCCCTTCGGGCACATGTCCTCGCTGAAGTTCTTCATCTCGCTGGTGCGGCCGAACGGGATGTCCTTGCTCGGGAAGTAGATCCAGTTGTCCTTGGTCACCCGTTCCTTGTCCAAGGTGAGGAACAGGTAGACCTGCGCACGCCACTTCAGCTTGCTCGCTGCATCGCGCACCGGCGGC
>JAEUHV010000325.1 GCA_016794485.1 Planctomycetota bacterium | reverse complement strand
GCGGGCACCTGCGGGAAGGTGAACAGGCCCTGGTCGTTGGTCTCGGCACGCAGGCCGAGTTCGACGATCTGCCCCGTGGCCGCGGCCAACGGCACGTCGAAGTCCTGGTCCCGGACGACGCCACGCAGGGAGCCGGGCTGCTGGGCCCGGGCGAACGCTGCGGCGACCGCGACGGCGACGGCGACACGCAGCACGGAACGGGTTCTCACCACGGTGCCTTCAACCCCCGTTGGATCTCACGGATGCGGTCCAGGACGGCCGCGGATGGAACGATCGCGCGACGCGCCAGGTCGACGCACGTGTCGACCAGGTCGTCGCAGCGGGGCCGCGAGTTCGGGTTCTCGAGGCTCTCTTCGAGCACCAGCCCGAGCAGTTCGTCGCACCGGGTGGTGTCGCCGAGTGCGTGGAAAGCGAGCGCGAGCGGCCGCAGCGTCTCGGCGCGCCAGATGTTCACCACCTGTTCGCGGTCGCGGTGCCAGGCGGCCAACGCCGCGTCGGCGTCGGCCTTGGCGCGTTCGGTTTCGCCGCCGGCGAACGTCAGCTCGACCAGGCGCCCGGTCCACGGCGCCTTGTCCTCGGGCCGCCAGGTGTGGGCCGCGACGATCTCGCGCATCACCGCGAGCAGCTTGCGGCCGGCCTCGATTTCCTTGCGGTCGAAGCAGGTTTGCACCATGGTCGCCAGCGCTTCGAGCCGCAGCCCGGGCATCAGCTTCACCCAGCGTTCGGCGACGCGTTCCTCGCAGAACCGGCGGGTCGTCGCATCGGAGAAGAACTTCGCGTGCACGCGGGCGAGCGTGGCCAGCGCCACGCTCTGCTGGCCGATCGACATCGCGGGGAAGGCCTCGTCGATCGCCGCCAGTTCGGCGGCCACTCCCTGCTCGGTGATCCGCTCGACGCGGTCGGCCGCGGTGTCGGCCCAGCCGCCGTCGACGGCGTGCGCCGACGCGGCATCGATGCCAGCAGCTGCCGTCGTAGCCGCAGCGTCGTCGCCGAGACGCGCGAACGCCCGCGCGCACTTCAACGCGATCAGGTCGCTACGCCATGCTTGCGACTCGGGGACCGCCTTTTCCTCGGCGATCACTCCCTGCGCCAACGCGATGTACTCGCGGGCCCGCTGCGCATCACCGCGCCGGGCCATGCCGAACGCGTAGTCGGCGTAGGCGATGCCGCGCCGCCAATCGGCGATCCGCGTGCCGTAGCCGAGCGCGAGGTCGGGCTGGCCGAGTTCGAAACAGGCCACCACGACCACTTCCTGCGCCCGCGAACGGTTCTTGCCGTGCGGATCGATCGGGAACGCCGAGGCCGCGTCGAACGCGATCTGCAGCAGCTCGGCCTGGGACGGGTGCAACGGGGGCGCTTTCGCCTCGACGGGCGCCGGTGCGGCCTGGCCCGTCGTTCCAGTGGCAGCGCCGGCGGCGCCGCCGCAGGACGAAGGCAACGACAAGAGGCCGACAAGAGCGATCCAAGGCCAGTGTGGGATGTTCTTCATCTGCGAAACCACGGACGTCTGCCAGAACGACCCGAGGCAGGTGGCAGCCGAGCTGCCACCTGCCGCGGAATGCAGCATCAGGAAGTCGCCGCCCGGATCAGGGCAGCGTGTGCGACTGCGCGTTGCTGAACGCGAACTCGCCACTCGGCACGCCCAGGTCGAAGCTCGCCCACTGGGTGTAGAACGTCAGGCCCGACAGGCCCGGCGGGATCACGAACGAGCCCAGGGCAGCCTGGCCGGCCGCGCCGACGACCACGTTCACCGAGTCCGGCGTCGGGACGAGCACGCCGCCGAATATCGGCAGGTTGAACTGGAAGCCACCGAACACGCAGATGCCGATGTTCAGGTTCGGGTCGATGTTGTCGACCGAGAGCGTGACCGGCGTGCCGGCCGCCCAGGTGCCGGTCGTGTGGTGCACCGGCATGCCGACGAGGCCCGCGCGCTCGCCGTCGAGGTCGACGTTGGCGCGGCTGTTGGAGGTCAGGCCGAAGGCCGACGTGCCGGTCCAGCCGATCAGCCAGTTGTTGCCGCGCTTGAAGGCGCCGCGGAAGCGGGCCTGCGAGAAGAAGCCGTCGGCCGGGGCGAACTCGACGGCCGTCAGGGCGTCGTTCGCGGGCGTCGGGTCGAGGAAGGTCACCGGCGAGGTGGTGTGCGTGCCGTTCGGCGTGACCGCGGCGCCGCGCGTGATCTGCGTGATCGGCGAGCTGGTGACGATCGAGTTGTTGGCGTTGTTGGTGCCGCCGCCGCCGGCGAACACGAGGCGCGTGTTGGCCTCGGTGTAGGCCGCCGAGCGCAGGTTGTTGAAGAACACGTTGTCGCGGAAGTCGATCAGGTTGCCGTTCACCTGCGCGGTGTAGGCGGCGGCCGGGTTGGCGAACGGGTTGACCGGCGAGGTCGTGCTGAACGAGGTCGTCCAACGCTGCGCCCAGGTCAGCGTGCTGTTGCAGCCGTAGCCCGTGTTGCCGTTCTCGCCGTCGGTGACGTCGTTGTTGATCACGTTGTCACCGGCGTCCATGAAGATGCAGTTGCGGAACTGCACGTTGGCGTTGTCGCGCCAGGCCGTCAGGTGGTCGCCACCGGTCGAGCCGTTGGTCGGGTGCGGCGAGCCGATGACGGTCATGTTGTAGACCGAGGCGGTCGTGACCGGCTGGTAGTGGCACAGCTCGGCGCCGTCGACTTCGATCGCGTTGTCGCCGAAGCCCGAGCCCTGCGTGCCCGTGCCGCTGTAGCCCTGGACGATCAGGCCGAACTGGGCCTTGCCGCGCCAACCCTGGTCGAGGTCGAGGCTGTCGTCGCCGATGTTCCAGATGCTCAGGTACTTCAGGTTGACGGTGCCGCCCCAGACTTCGATGCCGTCGTCCAGGTTGTTCAGGATCTCGATGTGGTGGATCTCGGTGTTGCGGCCGATGCCGCCGAGCGACAGGCCGTTGAGCTCAATGCCCACGGCCGCGGTGCGGCCGCCGTAACGCAGCGAGACGTAGGAGAAGCTGCCGCTGTCGTCGTTGTCGTTGCCGCCGCCGTAGTCGTTGAGCGACGTCACGGCCGGGCTCAGACCTTCCATGTCGGCGTAGTTCGAAGCGCTCGGCGCCGCGGTGTTGGCCGCGATCTGGTTCTCCGAGATGTAGCCCGAGCCCATGATCGTCACGTTGCCCCACTCGTTGTTGGCGAGCTGGCGGTAGGTGCCGGTCTGCGGGTTGTCGGCGGTCCAGGTCGCGCGGTCGTTGTCCGACGTGAAGATGATCGGGCTGGTCGCGGTGCCGTTGGCGATGATCTGCGCGCCGCGGCAGACCGCGAGCGTGCTGTTGTTCAGGCTCGCGATGACGGTGCCGGCCTGGATCGTCAGGGTTGCACCCGGCTCGACGTAGATGTCGCCGCTGAGCGCGTAGACGTTGTTGTTGGTCCAGGTCGTGGACGTCGTGATGTTGGAGCTGACGGTGATCTGCGCTGCGGCGGCCGAGGCGAGGCCGAGCAGGGCGGCACCGTGCACGAGGTGGCTGCGAATCATGGGAAGATGTCTCCGGGGGTGGTCAGGGAACAGGCGCCCGAGCACAGGAGTTCCTGCTCGGACGGCTGAGCACGCTAGGCACGTGCGTGAGGACTCCATGAAGCGCCGGTGATGCTTCGGCGGGGACGCTTGGCCCCGTCGACACCCGCTTTCGTCAAGGATCCGAGAAGGAACGGGCAACCTTCGGGATGTCGCCCACCGCGGCCACGGCCGCGGCAGCATTCCGCGCCGACCCGCATGAACCTCCCGCGCACAAGCCTTCTCCTTCCCCTCGTCGCGGCGGCGCTCGCCGGCTGCAGCGGCAGCACGAAGGGCTCCACCACCGCAGAGGTGCAGCCACGCGTCGCGATCACCGACACCAACGCCGTGCAAGCAGCCGCCTGCGCGTGGCACGCCGCGTTCCTGCCGGTGCGCATCCTGAAGATCGCGACCGCGTTCCTCGAACTGCCGTCCCTGATCCCGACGGCCGGACCGGGCCAACCTGCGCCGACGCCCACGCAGCCGATCGTGAATCCGGAAGTGCAGACCGTCGCCGGACCGGAGGGCGGCAGCGCGATCCGTACCTGGGACGACGTCGACGGCGACCAGCGCTACAGCAGCGGCGACCGCTTCACCGTCGCGTTCTCGGCGTGGGGCGAATCCGGCCTCGCGCTCGACGGCGTCGTGGTGTTCCGCGACCTGGTGATCACCGGCGACCTGATCGACGGCTTGTCGTGGCGACTGGACGTGCAGATCGACCTGATCGGCATCGGGTGCAGCGTCAACGGCAACGACACGACCTTGAACGGCAGCGTCGCGGTGCATCGCGAGAAGCGCGCGACGGTGCGCACCATGGACGTCCAGCTGTCGCAGGACCTGCGGCTCGGCGTCGACGTCGTTCAGGCCGGCAGCACGATGGCGCGCAACGAATACGTGCTGGACTTCACGATGGGCCTGTTCGCCGAAGGCCGCGTGTTCGATCCGGTGCTCGGTGGCGAACTCGAGTTCGCGCACGACGCGCCGCTCACGGGCCTGTCGGTGTTCGCCGACCCGATGTTCGGCAGCTTCGTGGTGAAGGGCGGCGGCGCCGCGATCCTGACGCTCGTGCCGACCGACATGTTCAACGCCGAACTGCACTTCGACGCCGACGGCGACGAGGTCGTCGAGCAGGTGTTCCCGGTCGAGTACGCGAGCTTCTGACGAATCCTGAAACCGGCGGGCCGCGGCCTGGGGAACGGGCTGCCATGACCCTCCTGCTCGCGTCCCTGTTCGCGGCCACCGCCGCCTCCCCACTCCCGCCGGCGACACTGTTCGTCGGCCCGCTCCGTGCGATCACCTCGATCGGCGCCGCCCTCGCGGTCGCGGGTCCGGGCGACATCATCCTGGTCGACCAGGGCTCCTATCCGGCCTTCACCGTCACGCTCCCGGTGACCATCGCCGGCAACGGCGGCACGTTCTCGGTGCAGCCTGGCCTCACCACGCCGGCGATCACGGTCTCGGGCCTGCTCGCGGGCACCGTGGCGATCGACGGCGCCCAGGTCACCTGGGCCGGCACGTCGGCCGCGGCGATCCAATTGCTGAACTGCGGCGGCGACATCCGCCTGCAGAACATCGGTGTCAGCGCGACCGGCAATCTGCCCGGCATGGCGGGCCGCGCGGCGATCGAAGTCACCAACTGCACCGACGTGATCCTCGAACAGGTCGCCGTGCTCGCCGCGGGCGCACGCAGCGGTTCGACGACCAATCCCGACGGCGCCAACAACGGCCTGTCCGCGGTCCGTGTCGAGGACGCCCAGACCCTGTTCCGCAACTGCTTCCTGCGCGGCTTCGACGCTCCGACCGGCGGCCTGTTCGCCGGCGACGCGATCCGCACGTTCGACAACGGGGCGTTCACGCCGATGAGCCTGTGGCTGAACACCGACTTCACCCCGGGGTCGCAGCAGACCCTGGTCGGCGGCAACGCGCCGAGCGGCAACGGCGGCAACTGCCTGCATCGCCTCGGCGGCACGAGCCTCGTCGCCGACTTCTGCGGCCCGACGTTCTTCGCGGCCGGCTCCGGCGGCGTGCAGACGGGCGGCGCCTTTGCGTGGAACAACGATGGCGGCCTCGTGGGCCCGGGCATCCAACGCATGGTTCCGGCCTGCGTCTTCGACATGATCTTCCCGCTGTCCGCACCGGCCGTGGTGCCGACCGGCACGACCTTCACCGTCGGCGTCGACGCGTTCGCGCCGGGTGGCCTCGCCCTCCTGTTCGTCAGCATCGGCAGCATGCACCTCGCGGCGCTGCCCGGCCTGAACGGCCGCGTGCTGATCGACCTCGGCACCGCCAGCACGATCGGCGCCGCCGTCACGCCCGCGGCGTTCACCCTCACGATTCCGCCCGTGCCGTCCCTGGCGGGCATCAACCTCACGGCGCAGGCGATCGTCAACTCGGGCACGTTGCTGGTGGCGGGCACGTCCGAGGCGCGCTTCATCTCGATCCGCTGAGCTCGTGCCGCTTGTCGTTCCGGCCGCGAAACAGCGGCTATCGCGCACGACGGCGGCGACGGCCTCGTGCCAGCGGGCACGGGCCTTGCGAAGGCGGGGCAGAGGTAACCCGATGCACCGTTCCTGCCTTGCCCTCTCCGTCCTGAGTCTCGCGGCCACCCTGGCGGCCCAGGCCACGGACCTGCCGCGTGTCGAAGTGGCCGACCTCGTCCGCCACTACACCAACGTCGAAGCGGAACTGCGGGCCGCACCGCTACCGGCCGACCCCGAGGTCGCCGCCCGCCGCCTGCAGGCGCTCGACCATCTGCACACCTACCGCGAACGGGCGGAGTTCGGTCGTGGGCCAGCCTCCGCCGAAGGCCGCATTCCGCTGTTCGTCGACGCCGAAGGCCGCCGCTGTGCCGTCGCGTTCCTGCTCGACCACACCGGGCACGGCGACGTCACCCTGGACATCCACCGCCGGCGCAACCGGGCCTGGGTCGCCGAACTGCTCGACGAGCCCGCCCTCGGCAACTGGCTCACCGCGAACGGACTCACCGTGGCCGAAGCCGCCCGCATCCAGGGGCCGCACGTCCGCCCCACCGTGATGCCACCGCCGCGCCCACCGCGGCCGCTGGAGAACCCGGACGGTCCCGACTGGCGCCCGGGCGACGCGATGGCCCCGGACGTGGCCCTCGGCAGTGGCGGCACCGCGCGCAGCCGCCCGCGCCCCAACGGGGCCGCCGCCGCGGCGGGCCGGAGCGTCGGCAGCACCCCGCGCGGCACGCGCACCCCGCGTGGCATCGCCCTCGACCAGCTCGACGACCGCGCGATCTGGCTCGACTGGTGGGAATGGAACCGCGGCCAGTTCGAGCAGCCCGAAGCCCGCGCGGTCGTGGCCGCGCCGGCCGGTGCCACGACCGACATCAAGCCCGCCGATCCGCGCCGTGCCGACGCCGAACGGGTGCTGCGGCAACTCGCGAAGGCGCCGGCGAGCGACCTGCGCCTGACCGCCGTGCAGGCCCTCGGCCGCATGGGCGTTGCCGCCGGCCCGAGCCTCGAAAAAGCCGAGGCGGCGCAGGCGGTGCGCATGGTGACGATGCTCGGCCTCGGCGCCACCGGCCTCGGGGCCGACGTCTACGAACTCGCCGCCCAGGCCGCAGAGCCGCTGCCGGGCGAAGCGCTCGCGATGGCGATGACCGCGATGACGCTGCTCGACGACGGTGCCGCGAAGCGTTCGTTCACCGCGACGATCGAGCGCCGGCTGCACGACAAACGGCCCGACGTGTTCCTGGCCGCGGCCATGGCGACCTCGACCCGCCCGCTCGCCGAACGGCGGGCGGTGGCGATCGGCCTCTTGCGCGGCGGTGCCAACACGATGCAGCGCGCCGAGTGCGCGTGGCTGCTCGGCCGCGACGCGGCCGACGACGACGTCGCCGTGCTGACCGCACTGGCCAGCGACAAGAGCCCGAGCGTGCGCCGCGCCGCGGCCGGCGCGCTCGGCCGCAGCAAGCACCCGCTGGCGCTGCCGGCGCTGCAGACCGCGTTCGAACTGGAGCACGAAGGCCACACGCTCGCGACGCAGCTGCTCGCGATCGGCGACCACGGCGGCGACGCGGCCCGTCCGTTCCTCACCAAGGTGCTGGCGTCCGGCAAGAAGCCGCTGCGCGCGTTCGCCGCGCTGGGCCTCGGCCTGTGGGGCCGCGGCCGCGCCGACAAGGAACTGGTGCAACGGCTCGAGACCGGCTTCCAGTCCGAACGCAACCGCGACCAGCAGGGCGCCTACCTGCTGGCCCTCGGGCTCCTGCAGCACGCGCCGGCGCACGACCTGTTGGCGCGCACGCTGGGTTCGCACGCCAAGTCCGACGTGCGCGCCGCCGCGGCCACGGGGCTCGGGCTGATGGGCTCGGGCGCGGCGCTGCCGGCCCTGCAACGGGCGCTCGCCGACGACAGCTGCCCGTTCGTGCGGCAGCAGTCGGCGCGCGCACTGCAGCTGCTCGGCAAGGACGCGTTCGAACCGCTGCACGACGCGCTGCGCCGCGAGAACAACCCGAACGTGCGGCAGGCGATCGCGGTGGCACTCGGCGGGCTCGCCGACGTGCGCGCCGGCGCCACGCTGCTCGGCCTCGTCGCCGACGCCACGCAACCGGCCGAAGTGCGCGCGGGTGCAGCACTCGGGCTCGGCCGCCACTTCCGGGCCGCCGACGCGAAGCTGCCGGGCCTGCGGTTCATGCACGACTTCGCCGAGGTGCCGGCGATCACCGCCTGGGCGCTCACGCAGGAACTGTGAGTCCGGTCAATACCCGGCGACGAGCCGCACGCCGTCGCTGAGGGAGACCCCGAGCGGGTTGGTCGCGTCGAGCACCGCCGCCTGCGCGAACCAGGCCGTGCCGTGCCACGCGAGAGGAATGGCACCGGTGACCGTGGCGATGCCGGCGTCGTCGGCGACGACGAACATCAGCGCGTCCTGGCTGGCGAGCCACTGCGTGCAGCCGGCCCCGATCGGCACCGCCCCGGCGTTGAACGAAAAGCCGAACAGGCACGGCGTGTTCGCGAACGCACCGTGCGCCTCGACCGCGAACTGCGCGGCCCCGGCGTGCGGCACGCCGGGCACGAGCTGCAGAGCGCCATTCGTGCCGCTGCACCCGGCCCCGACGGTCTGCACGACGTGGGCCGGCCGGCTGTCGTAGGCCCACGTGTCCGTGCACGGCACCGATCCGAACGACGTGACCTGACGATCGCCGGCGAACACGACCATCTGCTGGCGGGCTTCGTCGAACACGAACACGCCGCGCGAACGTGGCCCCGGCGCCGCGGAAAGCACTCGTTGCGACCACGCGGCACCGTCCCATTCCCACAGGTCGTCGAACACGACCGCGGTGGTGCCGGTGCCCGACTTGCCGCCGAACAGCAGCACGCGCTGCGACGGCGGGTCGTAGACGAACGAATGCTCGACGCGCGACACCGGGGCCGCGCCGGTCGCGGTCGCGACGTTCCATGTGGTGCCGTTCCAGCGCGCGGTCACGAAGCCTCCCGTGCTCCACGCGACCTGCACCAGTTCGTTGTGGGCCGCGTCGAACACGCATTCGCCGTCGGCGACGCTGGACCACGGCGCCCCGGGGCCCGGCGCGAACTGCGTCCAAGCGACACCGTTCCACTCGTACAGACCCGCAAGGCCACAACTCGCGACCAGCTTGCCGCGGCCGGGATGGAACGTCGGGCGCGCGACGCACGGTTGTCCGGCGACGACGGGCAGCGTCCACGTGGTCCCGTCCCACTCCTGCGTGACGACGCCCGAAGTGTCGCTGCCGACGACGACGCTGCGGTTGCGCATCGGATCGAACGCGCCGCGCGGATACACCAGCGCCACGGGTGACGGGTGCCGCAACCACGCGCTGCCGTCCCACTCGAGCCAGTTCAGCGGGTACATCGACAAGGCGACGACACGCTGACGATGGCCGTCGAACCACGCGCCGCGCAGGTCCTCCCAGCCGATGCCGTTGCCGTGGCTCGTCCACGCGGAACCGTCCCATTGGGCGGTGTCGACGCCGAGCCCTTGCGGAACGCGGCCGGCCACCGCGAACAGCACGTCGCGCACGGGATCGTGGCACACGACGTGGGAGTTGCGCACCGGCGCCGGACCGAGCAGGGACCACGCGACCCCGTCGTAGGCCCAAAGGTCGCCAGGCGCCGGCGCACTCGTGCCCGCACCCGTGCCGCCGTGCAGCACGATGCGCTGCAGCGACGGCACCCACGTCATCGCCGACGAATAGCGCGGCGTCGGCCACGTCGGCGGATTCACCCAGGCCCATGCGGTGCCGTCCCATTCACACATCAGGTTGCCGCTGCCCACCGGCGCGTAGCCGACGATGCGCTGGCGGACCGGATCGCTGGCGAACGTGCCCGTCACGTTGCTGACGTACGAGACGGGTGCTTGCGTCCAGGTCGCGCCGTCGAAGTGCCACGCCGCGTAGTTGGCCGCGCCGTTGGTGCCACCGCACAGGAACAGCTTGTTGTGCACCCAGTCGTGGCCGAGCCAGCCGTAGGCCTGGCGCGTCGGCCGCTGCACCGGCTGCAGCTGGACCCAGTCGACGCCGTCGTACTCCCAGGTGTCGTCGAGCAACGCGGTCGGGTTCAGGTTGTATTCGGTCCGCCCCCCGAACAGCACGATGCGGCGCCGGGCCTCGTCGTAGCCGAGCGCGAAGTCCGAACGCGGCGGTGGTTGCGTCGGCGTGCGGCGCAGCGACCAACCGTCGCCGAGCCACTCCCAGGTCGCGAACGTGGCCGTGAAGGCGCTGCTCTCGACCTTGACCATGCGTTCACGGCGGCCGTCGAACGTGAGTTTCTGGGTCGCCCCCGCCTCGGCGGTGGCGAAGCGATGGAAGGCGGATGTCTGGGCCTGCGGCGCCGCTACGACCGTCCACGCGACGACGAACAGGGGAGCAAAGGCGACCGTTCCGGCGCGGTTCATCCGGCCATCATGACCGCCGGCCAAGGCACCGCAATCGACCCGTCGCCGCGCCGGCACCGGCGGGCTGCTGGCGTGGAACTCGCCTTCAGACCGGAGCCTCGGCGTGCCGAGATCCTTGACAGCCTGTTCCCAAAGCCCCTAACAAGGCCCCCTTCGAACCGCACCGCATGGCAAGCAGCAAGCCCAAGGGCACCCCCGTCGTGATCGTCGAGTCGCCCGCGAAGGCGCGCACGATCGGCAAGTTCCTCGGTTCGGACTACCGGATCGAGGCCAGCATCGGGCACATCCGCGACCTGCCCGGCGACGCGAGCGAAGTGCCGGAAGAGCTGAAGAAGGAGAAGTGGGCCAAGCTCGGCATCGACGTCCAGAACGACTTCAAGGCGCTCTACGTGGTCCCGGCCGACAAGAAGGACCACCTGAAGAAGCTGAAGGCGATGGTCAAGGACGCGTCGATCCTCTACCTCGCGACAGACGAAGACCGCGAAGGCGAGTCGATCTCCTGGCACCTCGTGCAGGAACTGCAGCCGAAGTGCGAGACCAAGCGCATGGTGTTCCACGAGATCACCAAGACGGCGATCCTCGAAGCGCTGCAGAACCCGCGCGAGATCGACATGGACCTGGTCGAGGCGCAGGAGACGCGGCGCCTCGTGGACCGGCTCTACGGCTACACGGTGTCGCCGCTGCTGTGGAAGAAGGTGCGGCCGAAGCTGTCCGCCGGCCGCGTGCAGAGCGTCGCCGTACGCCTGATCGTCGAACGCGAACGCGAACGCATGCGGTTCGTGCCGGCCGAGTACTGGAGCCTCGACGCCGTGCTCGCCGCCGGCGAGGCGACGTTCACCGCTTCGCTGCAGGGCCTCGGCACCGACCGTGTCGCCACCGGGCGTGATTTCGACCAGGAGACCGGCAAGCCGAAGAAGGGCGCTGCCGGCCTCGTCGTGCTCGGCGAGAAGCAGACCGTGGCACTCGCCAACGAACTCGCCGGCCAGAAGGCGACCGTCGTCGACGTCGAACAGAAGCCCTACACCGAGCGTCCGTACGCGCCGTTCACCACGTCGACGCTGCAGCAGGAGGCGGCGCGCAAGCTGCGCTTCGCCGCGCAGCGCACGATGCGCGCGGCTCAGCGGCTCTACGAGAACGGCTTCATCACCTACATGCGCACCGACTCGACCACGCTGAGCACGCAGGCGATCGCCGCCGCGCGCACGCTGATCGGTCGTGAGTTCGGCCCCCAGTACCTGCCCGATGCGCCGCGCGCCTACGCCAACAAGGTCAAGAACGCGCAGGAAGCGCACGAGGCGATCCGGCCCGCCGGCAACGAGTTCGTGCACTACAAGGAACTGCCCGGCGACGTCGGTACCGACGAACGCGCCGTCTACGAGCTGATCTGGCGCCGCACCGTCGCCTGCCAGATGAAGGACGCCACCGGCCAGCGCACGACGATGACGCTCGGCATGGCGACCCGGTCGCACGGCCAGGCGAAGTTCGTCGCCACCGGCAAGACCGTCGAGTTCGCCGGCTACCGCCTCGCCTACGTCGAGGACATCGACGAAGCCGACGCCGAGCTGGCCGAGACCGAACGCGTGCTGCCGGCACTGCAGACGGGCCAGTCGGCGAACGCGCGCGAGCTGAAGCCCGCCGGCCACACCACGCAGCCGCCGGTGCGCATCAGCGAAGCCGGCCTGATCAAGGAACTCGAGGCGCGCGGCATCGGCCGGCCGTCGACCTACGCCGCGATCATCGAGACGATCGTGCGCCGCGAATACGTGTTCAAACGCGGCACGGCGCTGGTGCCGACGTTCACCGCGTTCGCCGTCGTCGACCTGCTCGCGCAGTACCTCGGCTGGCTCGTCGACTACGAGTTCACCGCCAAGATGGAGGACGACCTCGACGAGATCAGCGTCGGCAAGGCGCGGCGGCTCGACTACCTGAAGCTGTTCTTCCTCGGCGACGACTCGACGAAGAAGAACGCCCCCGGCCTGCGCGATCGCGTCAGCGGCGTCGAAGAGCACATCGACCCGCGCAAGATCTGCTCGATCCCGCTCGGCACGAACGAGCAGGGCGAACTGGTCGAGGTACGCGTCGGGCGATACGGCCCGTTCTTGTCTTGCGGCGACAAGCGGGCACCGGTGCCGGACGAGACGCCACCCGACGAGATGACGTTGGGCAAGGCGATCGAACTGCTGAAGAAGGGCGGCGAAGGCCCGAAGAAGCTCGGTGACGATCCCGCCACCGGCCTGCCGGTGTTCGTCAAGGTCGGGCGCTTCGGCCCCTACTTCCAGCTCGGCGAGGCCAAGGAGCCGGCCAAGAAGGGCAAGAAGGACAAGAAGGCCGACAAGCCGAAGATGGCGTCGCTGCTCGCCGGCATGGACGTCGAGACGGTGACGCTCGAACAGGCACTGGCGACGTTGTCGCTGCCGCGCACGGTCGGCGTGGCCAAGACCGCCGAGGGCAAGGACGAGCCGATCCTCGCCGCGAACGGGCGCTTCGGCCCCTACCTGAAATGGGGCACGGACACACGCAGCATCCCGGCCGGCCACACGCCGCTCACCGTCGACATGGCCCTGGCGCAGCAACTGTTCGCGCAGCCGAAGACCGGCGGGCGCGGGCGGCCCGGC
Organism: Planctomycetota bacterium; assembly: GCA_016794485.1. GTDB lineage: Bacteria > Planctomycetota > UBA1135 > UBA1135 > UBA2386 > UBA2386. Next base: position 11,422 of record JAEUHV010000325.1, on the reverse strand, counting down.
TCGGTGGCGCAGAAGGCGCGGCGCGAGCTCGGTGAAAGCCCGGTGACCAACAAGGTCGTGAAGCTGCTCGACGGCCGCTACGGCACCTACGTCACCGACGGCACGTCGAACGCGACGCTGCCCAAGGACGAGAACCCGGACGAGCTGACGCTGGCGCGCGCGCTCGAACTGCTCGCGGCGCGGGCGGCGAAGGGGCCGGCGAAGAAGCGTTCGTTCCGGCGCGGCAAGAAGGCCGCGAGCTCGTAACGAGCGGGACCGCCGGCGGAAGCGATCAACCCAGCCGTGAGCGACATCGCCGAACTGCTGCGCCGCTGCCACGAAGGCGATGCCGCTGCCTTCGCGGAACTGGTCGCCCACGACGGCGCCTGGATCGGTGACCACGTGCATCGGCGGCTCGGACCGGCCCTGCGAGCGCGCGTCGACACCCAGGACATCGTGCAGAACACGCTGCTCGAGGTGCTGCGCAGCGGCCCGCGCTTCGTCGTCGACGACCGCGCCCAGATGCGGGCGCTGCTGGTGCGCATGGTCGAGAACGTGCTGCGCCACCAGGCCAGGCACGATCGGCAGCAACGTCGGGACGTGCGGCGCGAGCAGCCGTTGGCACCGGCCAGCGGCGACTCGGTCCTGCAACTGTCGCCGCCGACCGCAGCGGGGCCCGCGACGCAGGCGGCCGCCGGCGAACAACGCGATTGGGTGCGGCTGGCCCTCGAACTGCTCGAACCGGACGACCGCGACGTGCTGGTGTGGCGCGAGTTCGAAGGCCTGCCGTTCGCGACCATCGCCGACCGACTCGGACTCGCCGAAGCCCATGCGCGGGTCCGCTTCCAGCGGGCCTTGCCGAAGCTCGGCCGCAAGCTGCAGTTGCTCCAGCAGGGACGACTCGGCGAGGCGCTGGAGTCGTGACGCACCGCGGATTCCGGGCGCGTCGCGTTGCGTTCGCCCCGACTTCGGGCCTCTGGGGAACCTCGATGCAGAGCGCGATCGGAGCCGAGCCTTGACCGAAGCCACCCGTCTCGAGCGAGCCCTGGCCATCTACCTCGAATGCCAGGCGGCCGCCGACCGACCGGCCGGAATCGCCGCTGCGCTGCAGCGCCATCCCGAACTGCGCGACCTGCTGGAGCCGTTGCTCTGCGACGAGGTCGTCGACGCGGAGCCCGCGACGGTGCTCGGCGATTTCGAACTGCGGCGCGAACTCGGCCGCGGCGGCATGGGGGTCGTGCACGAAGCGCGCCAGCGGTCGCTCGGCCGACGCGTGGCCTTGAAGGTCCTGGCGCCGGAGTTCGCGGCCGATCCGGGGCGCGTGGCGCGGTTCCGCCGCGAGGCGACGACGTTGGCGCAGCTCACCCACCCGCACGTGGTGCGCGTGTTCGACGCCGGCACCGACGCCGGCCAGCCGTGGCTGGCGATGGAACTGGTCGAAGGCGAATCGCTCGACGCGCGCCTGCAGCGCTGGCGCGCGACGGGCGGCCATCGCGACGGTTCGCTGCGCCAGGTGGTCGGCGACCTGCTCCTGATCGCCAATGCACTGACCCATGTGCACGGCCTCGGCATCCTGCATCGCGACGTCAAGCCGGCGAACGTACTGTTCGCCGCCGACGGCAGCCCCCGCCTGTCCGACTTCGGGCTCGCGCGGCCGGCGCTGGCGCCAGGGCTGACCCAGGCCGGCGTGCTGGCGGGCACCTCGCACTACCTGCCACCCGAGTACCTGCGGCACGGCGACGCCAGCGCGCAAGGCGACGTGTGGGCGCTCGGCGCCACGTTGTACGAAGCGATCACCCTGCAGCGTCCGTTCGCCGCGGCGACCGACGCGGCGGTCTTGCAGCGGATCCTGCACGACGAACCGGTCGACCCGCGCCGCCTGCAACCCGGCCTGCCGCGCGACCTGGCGGCGATCGTGCTGCGCGCACTCGAAACGGACCCGACGGTGCGCTACCCGACGATGGCGGCGTTCGCGTCCGACCTGCGAGCGTTCGTGGAGTTGCGGGCGACGGTGGCGCGCCCCCCGTCGTTGCTGCAGCGCGGCCGGCGCTGGGTGCGGCGCGAACCCTGGCGGGCGGCACTGGCAGGGACCGCGACGCTGGCGGCGGCGATGACGTTCTGGCTGCTGACCCGGCTCGACACGCTGCGAGCGGGCGAAGTGGCGGCGACCGCGTCGGCCTACGAGTCGGCGATCGCCGAGGGCTTCCTGCGCCGGGCCGACGGCCGCCGCGACCTCGCCGAAGCCGCCGCCCGCACCGCCCGCGCGCTGCGACCGACCGCCGGCGAAGCGATCGCCGTCGAAGTGCTGCAGACCTTGCGCTTCGACGGGCCGGCCCGCGCGCTGCAGCATCTCGAGACGGCGGTCGCTGCACCACACGACGACGACGATGCCTGCGGCTGGTTGCGCGTACTGATCCTGGGTCGTCTCGGCCAGCACGACGCCGCGACACGGTTGGCGGCCGAACTAGGCGAGCCGCGTTCGCAGATGGCACTGCTGCTCGCCGCCGGACGCCTGGTCGATGCGCAGACGCCGGCCGAGCTCGCCCGAGCCCGCGAACTGGTGTCGCTGGCGACGCGACTCGGCCCGCCGCGCCTGCTGGTGCATGCGCAGTGGGCGGTGCTGGCGACGCCGTCCGAGGGACGGGAATGCGCCGAGGCCTTGCTGCGGCTGTGGCCGACGCAACCGTACGCCCTGCATCTCGCCGCCACCTGCCTGCAGCACCACGATCTCGCCCGCTCCCTGGCGTTGCAGCAACAGGCTCTCGCCGCCGGGCTCGACGACACCTGGGGCCACTTCAACGTGGCGATGTACGCCCACCGCCTCGGCGACCGCGCCCTGGCGACGACCACGGCGCGCGCCGTGCTGGTCGGGACGCCCCTGCCGGACGCACGCTGCCACGCGCTGTTGCAGGTGGTGCGCGAAGCGGGTCCTGCCCAGCTCGAAGCGGCCGTGCAGGACTGGCTGCGGCGCGAACCGACGCGCGCGCTCGCCTTGGCCGAGCTCGGGTTCTGCGCACACGAACGCGGCGACCACGCCGCCGCGAACGACTGCTTCGCACGGGCCATCGCCAGCGACCCCGAACAGCCGCGCGCCCTGCAGGGCACGGCGCTGCTGCAGCAGGACCGCGGCGAACACGCGGCGGCGATGGCCACCGTCGACCGCTTGATGCGGATCGACCCAGGCAACGAAGGCGCCCACCAGTTGCGGTTGCACGGCCTGCGCGCGCGCGCCGCCGACGAATCGACGATCCGGGCCGAGCTGCGGCGGTTCGCGACCGAGACCGCGACCGCGGCCGCGTGGCGCACCCTCGCCACCGCTGCGTTGCAGGCCGGCGATTGGGCCGATGCGCTGCGCGCACTCGATCGCGCCGAGGGGCACGACGACGACTCGGCGGCGACGCTCACCCTGCGCCTCCAGGTGCACGAGGCCGCCGGCGACACGACCGCCGCCGCAAACGTTCGCGAACGGCTGGCCGCAACCCGCTCGCGCTGACCCCGGACGGGACCGGAAATCCCCTCACCCGATGTTGCGCGCCCGGGCTGCACGGGCCTGTTCCGGCACGCGCGGCATGCCGCTGCGCCATCCCGAGGTCCGTCATGCTCTGCCGACGTTCGTTCCCCGTGTTCGCCTTCGCTGGCTGCCTGCTGGCGCAAGGTCCCCTTCCCGTCCTGCCGCGCGGCCCGCACAAGACGCCAACCGCCGCCGATGCCAAGGTCGAGCCCGTGCTCGCCGGTCGCCCCGGTGCAGTGTTGCCACGACACAGCCAGCGCCCAACGGACGCCACCCTGGCCCCGACGTTGCCGACGGCGCTGCCAGGCATCGCCCAAGACCGCGACGAGGCCGGAACGGCCTGGGCCCTCGGCGCCACCTGGAAGGCGAGCCACGACGGCACCACGTTCACCTTCATCCCGGCCTTCGGCAGCACAGCCCGGCAGAACTGGCCGCTGGCGCTGCGGCTCGACGAGGTCCGGGTCGGTGCGACGGCGGTGCCCGTGACCGACGGCGCAGTGCAGGTCGAAGGCGACGCCTGGCGCATCGCGCGCGGCGGCTGCATCGAGCACTTCGCGCTCGGCCGCGACGCCGTCGAACAGTCCTGGGTGTTCGCCGAACTGCCGCAACGGGGCGAACTGCGGCTGCGGTTGCAGGCGACGACGGAACTGACCGGCCACGATCGCGGCGGTGATCTCGAGTTCACCGGTCCGGACGGCAACGTGACCTACTCGTCCGCCGTCGCCATCGACGCCGCCGGCCGCCGCTGCGCGCTCGACCTGCAACTGGCCGGTGGTGGCATCGAACTGGTGGTTCCGGCCGCGTTCGTCGCCGAGGCCACGCTGCCGCTCGTGGTCGATCCGATCGCCGCAGCGACTGCCCTCGTGAGCCAGACCAACTTCGCCGGCTTCACCGATCTCGCCTTCGACTACAGCAGCGGCGAGTTCCTGTGCGTCTGGCAGAGTGCCTACAGCGCCACCGACATGGACCTCTGGGCGCAACGGCTCGACGGCGACAGTGTGCCGATCGGCGCACCGTTCACGCTCGACTTCACCGCGCTGACGTGGGCCTATCCGCGGGTGGCCAACAACGGCCAGAACGACACCTTCCTCGTGGTTGCCGAATGCTCCAACGGCTTCGCCGGAACGCGCTGGATCGGCGGCCGCATCTGGTCGCTCGCCGGCGGCGCCTTCGTGCCGTTCACGATCGAGCGCGACGGCGTCGGCGGCTCGCTCTCCGGTTCGTGCATCCAGCCCGATGTCGGCGGCGATCCGGCCGAACTGGCGGGCACTTCGTTCACGGTCGTCTGGGAGCGCGAGTACACGACGAGCGACCACGACATCGTGATGCGCCAGGTCGACGCCTTCGGCGCCCTGCGGACCCTGTATCCGACGGTGGTCGACGGCTCGCTCGCCAACGAGAGTCGGCCGCACATCGGCAAGAGCAACGGCTACAGCCTCAGCACCGGGCTCAGCGGGCAGTACTGGCCCATCGTCTACCAACGCACCTTCGCCGCCGGCGACGAAGACGTGCGCGGCAGTTCGGTCGCGCCCGACGGCAGCTTCGTCGGCGCCTCGTCGTTCGCGATCGCGACGTCGACTCGCAACGAACTCGTGCCCCACGCCAGCACGCCCACGGAGATCATCGCCGGCACCCGTCGCCATGCCGTCGCGTTCCTGCGCACCGAGCCCGGCAACTCCAACGACGTGTGCGTCGCCGTGCTGACGCCTGGCGGCGCTCTCCTGACCACCGCCAACCTGCACACGCTGGAAGGTGCGGGCGCTGCGGCCGCCTGGCCGCAGGCGCAACCGACCATCGACTGCGACGGTGTGCGCTTCGCCGTCGCCTACAGCGAACTGTGGAACGGCACCGGGTCCGACTTCGACGTGCGCGCCTCCACCGTCGCGTTCGACCCCGCGACCAACCTGTTGGTCGCCCACGAGAGTCGCGCCCCGGTCGCCACCTCGGGCGACTACGAGGGCTATCCCGCGCTGGCCTCGATGGCCTCCGGTGGCGGCAGCACGACGTTCTGCAGCCTCGCCCTGCACCGCGTGGCGAGCGGCACGGGCAACTTCACCGTCGCCGCCGCGGCCTACCGTGCCCACTCGAACGGCCCGGTGCCGACCGTGCGCAGCACCGCCTGCGACGGGTTGACGATCGCGATCGGCGACCTGCCTTCGCTCGGCCGCACGCTCTACTTCTTCCAGGGCGACAGCGGCCCGCTCAGCGGGTTCGTCGTCGGCACGCCGGTTTCGGTGCCGCTGCCGTTCTGCCCGGGCTGCACCGTCGGCGTCGATGGCATCATGGTCGCCAACCCCTTCGGCCTAGCGATCCCCCTGCAGCCGTCGCTGGTCGGCATCGCACTCGCCGGCCAGGCCTGGAGCGCCTACTCGGGCACCTGCCTCGGCGCGATCGCCCTGTCGGACACGATCGACTTCACCGTGCTCTGAACGGCGTCGGGAACCGCATCTCACGCCCCCTGGTCGCGCGCCCGCCGCGGCTTGCGTTCGCGCTTGCCTGCCGGGCCGCCCCCGCGCTGCGCGTCGCGGCGCGGCGGTTCGAGGTCGATCAGTTCGCCGGTCACCGTGCGGCAGACGATGCGCGGCGCCCCGTCGATCGCCAGCGGCCGCAGCACGAGCCCGCGGAACAGCAGTTCGCGCACCTGCTCGCGCGTGAACGTCACGCCACGCCACGTCTTCGGCAGCCGGAACGCGCAGTCCTCGCGCCAGCGCGAACAGCCGTACGCTTCGCGTCCTTCGATCACGTCGGCGCGGCACCGCGGGCACGCGCCGAGCCCGGCGTGCTCGTTGCGCGGCGACAGCCCGGTCGCGACCAGCGCCTGGATGCGGTCGCGGATCTCCTGCAGGAACGTCGACCGCGCGCAGCGGCCACGTTCCATCTCGCCGAGCTTCCACTCCCACTCGCCGGTGAGCTCCGCCGACTTCAGCATCGGGTCGGCGATGATCGCGACGAGGTAGCGCCCGAGGTCGGTCACGCGCAGCGCCTTCTTGTCGCGCCGGATGTAGCCGCGCCCGAGCAGCGTCTCGACGATCGACGCGCGCGTCGCCGGCGTGCCGAGTCCACGCCCGCGCATCGCTTCGCGCAGCTGCTCGTCGTCGATCGCCTTGCCGGCCGTCTCCATCGCCGCCAGCAGCGTGTTCTCGGTGAACGGCCGCGGCGGCTTGGTCTGGCCCTCGTGCAGTTCCGGCTGGTGCGGCCCGCTCTCGCCCTCGACCAGCGCCGGCAACTTCTGGGCGTCGTCGTCGCCGTCGTCGTCGTCGTCGCCGGCCTTGCCCTTGCCGCGCTTCTTCTTCGGCGCCTCCGGCTCGAGCGCGCTCCAGCCCGGATCGGTGACGACGACACCGCGGGCGCGGAACGGCACGCCTTTGCTGCTCGCATGCGCCGTGGTCACGTCCTGCACACGATCGCCGAGGAACGCCTGCACGAACCGCGTCGCCACCGCGTCGAACACCTGCTGCTGCTCACCCACCAACGCTTCGACGCGCCCGGTCGGCACGATCGCGTGGTGGTCGCTGACCTTCTGGTCGTCGAACACGCGCTTGCTCTTCGCCTTCGGCCCCCGTTCACCGTCGGGCGCGCCGGCGATCCACTGCTGCAGCACCGCGAGCTTGGCGGCGTCCCACGCCCGCAGAGCCGCCAACGTCGTGCGCACCGGATCGACCATGTCGAGCGAGAGGTGGCGGCTGTCGGTGCGCGGGTAGGTCAGCAGCTTCTTCTCGTACAGCTCCTGCGCCACCTCGAGCGTGCGCTGCGCCGACATGCCGTGCCGCAGGTTCATGTCGCGCTGCAGTTGCGTCAGGTCGTACAGCAACGGTGGCGGCAGCGCCTCGGTGCGTCGTTCGAGCTTGTCGATCGCCAGCGGCTGGCCCGTCACCTTCGCCAACAGTTCCTGTGCCGGCGCTTGCTCGCGGAAGCGTTCGCCCGCGAAGCGGAACCGCGCGCCGCGGTACCTGGTACGCAGTTCCCAGAAGGGCCGTGGGTCGAACACGCGGATCTCGTCGTCGCGCTGCGCGATCATCGCCAGCACCGGCGTCTGCACGCGACCGACGCTCCACAGCACCGCACCACCGCCGTAGCGGACCGTGTAGGCGCGGGTCGCGTTCAGGCCGACGATCCAGTCGGCTTCGCTGCGGCTCTTCGCGGCGGCGTGCAGGTCTTCGTAGGCGCTGCCGGGCTTGCGGCTCGCGAACGCCTGCGTGATCGCCTGCTCGGTCAGCGAACTCAGCCACAGCCGCGAATGGGTGCGTTCCGGGCAGCCGGCCCATTCGAGGATGTAGCGAAAGATCAGTTCGCCCTCGCGGCCGGCGTCCGTCGCGCACACGAGTTCCTCGGCCTCGCGGCACAGCCGCGCCACGACCTCGAGCTGCTGCCGCGTCGAGTCGCCGGTCGGGCGCAGCTCGAACTTGTCGGGCACGAACGGCAGGCGGTCCATCGACCAGCGCTTGAGCGCCGGGTCGTACTCGTCGGGCGTCTTGAGCTGCACCAGGTGCCCGATCGCCCACGTCACGGTCCAACCGTTGCCTTCGAGGAAACCGTCGTCGCGACGCGTGGCGCCGAGCACGCGCGCGAGGTCGCGGGCGACGGACGGTTTCTCGGCGACGACGACGCGCATGGGAGGGTTCGTCACGCTAGCGATTCGGCGGCCGTAGTCGACCACACGCCGCTACGCCCCGTGCGCATCGGCGACACCCGGTGCGCGGCCCGGCATCACCCTCCAGCACTGCCGATCCGTGGCCCGAAGTTCGCCCGACCACGCCGGCGCGAACTCACCGCACGCGGGGCCGCGCTTCACCGCGGCCACTTCGGCAGCCACAGGTACTCGATCTCGCTGGTTGGATACTCGCGAACGAGCAGCCGCACCGCGGCGAATCCGCCGTCCTTGGTGCGAACGAAGAACCGGTCGGCGCCGGCATTGCGGTTGTCGCTGCCGAACGTGTTCGCGAACTCGAGGCGCGCCGCCGCCGCAAAGTCCCCGAACGCGACGTCCCCTGCCTTGGCCACGCCCCCGGCCGCAGTGAACTCGAGGTACGACGCGCCGCCTGCACTCGACGTGATCGCCAGATCGCCTCCGGCGCCCTTGCCGACGACGCCGGTCGCGAACACCAGCGACTCGTCATGGCCCAGCTGCACGCGCTGGAACCGCGCGGTCGGCCCGAACGTGTGCACGATCGTTCGCGCCGGCGCCGACACCTCGCCATCGGCCCCGACCGCGTGGACTTCGGCCGCGAACACGCGGTCGCGCGCGAGCCCCGGCAGGTTCACCGCCGCTTCCTTGCCTTCGTACACGACGCGATCGTCGACGGACACGCGGAACGTCGGGCCCGCTTCGCCTCGCCAGCGCAGCCGCACACCGTCCTTGGCGTCGTCGGATTGCAGTTCCGCCGGCGGTGCCAGCAGGGTGCGACGTCCGTCCTGCAAGAACACGTAGTGCACCCGCATGCCGCTGCGCACATCGCCGTTCTTGGTCGGTTCGAGCCACACCTTCGCGAAGCGACCGTCGGCGGTGCGCACGGCGTAGACGTCGTGGTCGTCGAGCCGCCCGTAGACCGGCGGGTACGCACCCGCCGGCAACCGGGAGAGTGCGTGGAACACCGCCTCGCCTTCGCCGACCTTGCGCACCCCGCCGCCCGGAACCGTGACCCCGTAGAGGTAGAACACCACGTCGGCGTCTTCCGTGGCGGCTTCCCCGCGGGCCAACGCCAGACCTCCAACGCCGTCGTACCAGCGGTCCGGATACTCGACGGCGCCGGTGAGCGGCGGCCGCTTGCGCCCGAACTGCACCACGTCGGCCGGCATCGACACGGTGTTGTCCGCGGCGAGTCCGCGCACCACGATCCGGTGGCGCTGGTCGGGCGACAGGTTGCGCAGCGACGCGCGCGGCACGTCGAGCGTCAGCTTCTGCGTCTGGCCCGCGCTGTCCACTTCGACCAGCCAGCGTGGTTCGTCGCCGTGCCACGAGACCTCGAGCGCGTCGCCGTTCCACTTCGCCTTCGAGATCGACAGGGGCGGGCAGGAACGTCGGCGACTTCGGCGGCACGACCACCCAACGCAGCGCCGCGGACGCGGTGCTGTAGGCGTCGGCGACCATCAGTTCGACCCGGGCCATGCCGCGGTCGGTGCGTACGAACAGGACCCACGCCTCGGACTCGTGGCGGCCGAGGCGCACACGCTCGGTCGGCAACGTATCGGGCGGTTGGGTCGCCTGGGCGGCCGCCCGGCATCCGCCGTGCAGCGGCAGCAGGTAGAAACCGCCGCCATCGCGATCGAACTGCAGGTCGGCCTTGTCCTTGCGGAACGTCGCCGTCGGCAGCACGAGGCCGGTGTCGAGGTCGATCCAGGCCCCCGGCGGCACCAGGCGCACGTGCTCGGTGGGGAGACCTTCCCCGTCCTGGGCCACGAGCCCCCCAACTGCAGCCGACAGTACGGAAACCAAGGTCCAACGAACGGGCATTGCCATCGACGATTCCTCGCAGAGACCAGGGACGCAGCCCGTCGACGTTACTTCCCGTCGCTCGGTGGCTACACTGCCGCGGCCACTCTCTCACTGCATTCCGTTCATCCCAACGGCCCCCCACCGATGCAGTTGTTCCCCTCGCTTTCGGCGATCGCATGCCTGTGCGCCGCCGTCTCGGCCCAAGTCAACCCGTTCGTCTTCTACCCGCAGGATCCCGAACGGCAGACGCTGACCTGCACGTCGTACGTCGGCCGCCCCGACGTGGCGAACGCGGCCGAGGCGCTGATGGAACTCAACAGCGAGCACTTCCGCGGCGTCGGTGACGCGAACGGCTACATCCGGCTGTTCGGCATCTACCACTGGCTCGCCGACGAGAAGCTGTCGACGACGGAGTACTACGACCTGGTCGTGCGCAAGGGCACCGCCGCGAACGGGCCCGACATGTCGGCCGCCGCCGAACTGCTGCGCATCGCCAACCTGCCGTCGCCGCCGTCGACGAATCCGGCGCGCGGCACCTGGATCCTGTACGAGGGCTTCAACATCACCGGCGGCCTCGTGGTCTTCGACCCGACCGGCGTCGCCAACCACAACGACCCGTTCGTCGGCATCCCCGACCGCCTGTACGTCGGCGTCGGCCTGCCGGCCAACCCGCTGTGGCCCGCCACCGACGGCCACTCGCTGTTCCGCGCCGACATGCTCGGCGCCAACACGCCAGCGACCGTCGGCGAGAACGAACGGCTCGGCGCGCCGCACCCGACCTGGGCCGGCAAGCAGGGCGTGCCGTCGTTCACGACACCGTGGAGCTACGTGCTCGGCCCGTTCGTCACGAGCCCGAACCTGCACATCGGCGGCGTCGATCCGCTGAGTTCGCGACTCGGCGCGCCCGGCGCGAACCTCGCCATGAACGGGTTGCACCCGGACGTCGGCGGCCTGCCGCGCCGCGATGGACTGATCGTGCGCGTCACCGACAACCTGGCGCCGTTCGGCGTGGTCGCGCTCGGGGGCGCGGTCGGCTTCCAGGTCCCGTACTACTGGCCGTGGTCGACCAGCACGCTGCCGTTCGGCCTGATCGGCTACAGCTTCATCGGCGACATCGGCCCGAGTGCCAACCAGGCCAATCCGCTCGCCGCCGGCGTGCTCGTGAACGGGGTCAAGGAGTTCACGCTCGCGCTGCCGAACACGCTGCCGGCCTCGATGGTCGGCACCGACTTCGCGTTCCAGGCGATCGTCTGGGACGTCAACAATGGCATTGCCGAGTGGACCAACGCGCAGGAAACCCACCTGTGACCGCGTCCGCTCACCTCGGAGGAATCGTCGCCGGCGCCGCTGTGGCCTTGGGCCTCGGCGCCTGGCTTTGGGTGGCGCCCGTGCAGGCGGTCGCTCCCGCACCACTCGCGGCCACACCGGCGGTCGCACCGCAGCCCGCCGGCACCACCGCCCCCGTTCGGGGTGCCGTGGTGCCGGCGGCGAAAGTGGAG
>JAEUHV010000320.1 GCA_016794485.1 Planctomycetota bacterium | reverse complement strand
CCGCCACGGACGGCTGCGGTGCGACCAGTTCGATCTGGCGGCGAACCTCCTGCGCCTTGCGGCTCGGGCCGAAGTCGAGCCCGGCGCCGGGGCCGCGCGCGCGCAGTTCCATCACTTCGCGGCGCAGGGCGTGTTGCTCGGCGGCGCGGCGCACGGTCAACAGCAGGCGATCGCCGTCGAACGGCTTGGCCTGGTAGTCGAACGCTCCTTCCTTGATCGCGTCGACCGCCGTGGCGAGGTCTTCGACCGCGCTGAGCAGGACCACGGGCAGTTCGGGCACGCACTTCTTCACGGCACGCAGCAGTTCGATGCCGGCCATGTGCGGCATGCGCATGTCGCTCAGCACGACGTCCGGCGGATCGCGTTGGATCACGGCCAGCGCCTGCCTGCCGTCGCCGGCCTCCTCGACTTCGAACCCGTCGTCGGTGAACAGGCCGCGCAGGACCCAGCGCAGGTCAGGTTCGTCGTCGACGATCAGCAGTCGATGGTGGCCCATTGCCGCATGGCATCGGCTGCCGAGGCGGCGCGGCGTGAATCGGGGTCCATGGTGACGGGCAATTGCAGCAAGGCTCGGGTGCCGCCGCCCGTCCGCGGGTAGAGCCGGAGGCGGCCACCCAATTCGGTGGCGATCCGGCGGCAACTGGCGAGACCGAGTCCCGTGCCGCCCGCCTTGGTGGTGAAGAACGGTGTGGACAGCCCTGCCCGGACCGCCGGTGGCAGCCCGACGCCGCGGTCTTCGATCGCGAACGTGATCCGGCGGCAACCGCGGAACTGCACGAGTCGGGCGCGCACCGCGACCCGGCCACCGGCCGCCGTCGCCTGCACGGCATTCAGCATCAGGTTGAGCAGGGCCTGGCTGGCGAGCGTCTTGTCGGTCGCGAGTTCGACGGTCGTGGCGGTCGGCACGAGGCGCAGTTCGACGTTGCGGCGGCGGACCTCGACGCGCAGCAGTTCCATCACCTCGCCGAGCAGTGCCGCGCCGGTGGTGGCTTCGGCCGTGCCCTTGCGTGGCTTCGCCAGGCCGATCAGCGATTCGATGGTCTGGTCCGCCTTGTCGATGTTGCGCCGGATGACGTCGGTGTGTTCGGCGACCTCCTGCAACGACCGCGGTCGTCGACACAGGGACTCCGCGGTGCCCTTCACGATGGTGAGCGGGTTGCGCAGGTCGTGGGCGATGGTCGCGGCCAGTTCGCCGAGCATGCCGCGGCGATCGGCCTCGACGAGCCGTTGCTCCAGGTCCGAGCGTGCGGTCTCGGCGTCGCGCAGGGCGCCGCGCTGCTGGCGGGAGTGCTCGGCGAGCAGGCGATGGCTCTCGATCACCGCGGGAATCCACAGCATCAACCCGTACGAAAGCAGGGTCGTGCCGAGCAGGAAGAACGCGCCGCGTTCGCAGGCTTCGCGCAGGTACACGAAGAACGGATGGCCACCATCGAGGTTGGTGAGCTGGATCGTCGCCGCGGCCGCAAAGGCGACGAACAGGATCACGAAGCCGCCGCGCACGAGTCGCATCGGCATGCCGTCCAGTTCGGGGCTGTCGCTGGCAGTGTGCCAGAAGAATCCCGCGAGCAGCGCGAAGTAGCACGGCCGCACCAGTGCAGCCAGGAGTGGCGGTGGGCCGGGCCAGGCCAGCAAGATCGTCAGCACGGTCAGCAGCACGAAACTCGTGCGCGATCCCGGCAGCGAACGCAGCAGCGGCGGTTGGCCCGCAGGAACGGACATGCCGGCGCTATCGGCCGGAGCGTGCCTGCGCCCGCAGGAGGTTCGCGAGAAGGGGACGGGCCGCGGCCGACCGGTCCGAGCCGGTCACTGCCCGGCGGCTTCGACCATCGCCGAGACGCCTTGGCGGTTCAGGTCGCGCACCATCTGGTCGACGATCGGCTCCATCACGACGCCCGGGCAGTCGGTCGCCTTGAAATCGCTGTGCTGGTAGATCTCGTCGGGGCCGACGTTGTGCTTGGCCATCAGCGTGGCCGTGAGCAGGCGCATGGCCCGCACCTGGGCCTGGCTCGGCGACTGGCCGTTGCGGCCGCGCATGAAGTTGCCGAGCAGGCAGATGCCGACGTTGTTCTTGTTGTTGTCGCCGTCGGCGTGCGCGCCCTGGTAACGCAGGTCGCGGCCTTCCCAGATGCGGCCGGACGGGTCGATCAGGAAGTGGTAGCCGATGTCGCCGTAGCCGCGTCCCGACATGTGTTCGCGCTGGATCTTCTGGATCTGCGCGGCGCAGGTGTTGGGCCGGGTGTCGCGGAAGTACATCGCCGAGTGGTGGATCGTGATGCGCCGGATGCCCTGCATCGCGTTGACGTTGCTCTTGTCGACAGCGCGGGCGCTCCAGGCCGAACGCGGTTGCACCACGAGTTCGGTCGCGAGTGCCGCCGGGGCGACGGTGCTGGTCGACCTGGTCAGGGACGCGAGCCGTTGGCGCAGTTCGGGGTCGTTCGCGAGGGTCGCCGCCTGTTGTCGGTCCCACTCGGCGCGCTCGGCGAAGCCCGAACGTTGGTACGCCTCGGCTCGCAGGTAGCGCGCGAACGCCTCGTCGTTGGCCGAGGGCTGCACCGGTCCGTAGAGCACTTCGGCGGTGGCGTCGATCGCCGCCCGCGGGTTGTCGAGCTGCAGGAACAACCACGCGCTGCGCAGCAGGGCCGGCGTCGTCTTGTGCCGGGCGAGCAGTTCGAGCTCGACTTCGGGATCCATCGCCGGCCGCGCCATCGTCGCCGCGAACGACACGGTCGCGGGCGGCTGGAACGAACGGTCGGGGCGTGGCTTCGACGGGCCGGCGCAGGCGGCGCCGACCACGGCCAACAGGACGAACGTGGCGCCGAACGCGCGCCGCAACAGGAATGACGACAAGACAACCTCCCAAGCGCCTGCTCGAAGGGACCGGAACCGAGCCAGACCGCCGGCCGGGACGGTACCGGATCCGGTGTGGCCATGCCATGGCGGGGTTGCGGATGGTCGCCGCCGGCGTGGCCGGGGTGAGGCAGGTTGGCTCAGGCGCATCGGGTCCAGGACCGATATCCCTCCGGATTCCGGAGATCGCATGTTCGCCAAGGTAGCACTCAACCTGACGGGTCCGATGGACCACCTGCGCCTGGTCTGGCAGACCGGTGAGACCCTGCTCGAAGCGGTCGTGTTCGACGAGGACCCTGAAGGGGCCCGCTACAACGTGCTGGTCGCCCTGCAGGAGATGGTCACCAACGTGCTCCGGCACGGCTACCGCACGGACGACACGCGACCGATCGAGGTCGTGTTCGAGCTGACCCGCGATTCGCTCGCGATCGAGTTGCGCGACCAGGGGCCGGAGTTCGACCCGCTGCAGTACGACACCTCCGCCCTCGACGCCGACGAGTCGATGCCCACCCAGGCCGGTGGACACGGCATCCGCATCGTGCGTCAGGTCATGGACAAGGTGGAGTACCACCGCCGCGACGGCTGGAACGTGCTGCGGTTGACGAAGTGCGTGCGGGTGATCGCCAACACCTGATACCTCGTGACCATCCATCAGGGTTCTTGCGAGCTCCTGGCCGCCATCCCGAAGGTTCTCGACGGGGTGGCGGTGGAGGTGCTCGACGCCGCGGGCGTGTCGGAGCAGAGCTTCGGCCACGTCGGGGGCGACCACGACCGGGTGCGGGCCGAACTGCCACAGGGTGCGCTGCTCGCCAGCGTGCCGAAGGCGGTTCCCGGACTGCAGCCGCTGGTCGCGGCGTTGCTGGCGACGGTCGCCGAGCGCGAACGGCTCGAAGCGGACATGGAGAGCATGAACACCAGCTCGCTGCGTCTGCTCGAGCAGGTGTCGATGTTCGGCGAAACGCTGCCGCGCCTGTCGGCCGGTGGCGACGACGCCGAGATCGCCTCGCTCGGCGTGCGCGCGTGCCAGCGGGCGGCGTCGGTGCAGCAGGTCGTGTACCTCGCGCACCACGCCAACAAGGGCATGGCCGAGGTCGTGGTGCACTTCGCCGG
The DNA here is from genome assembly GCA_016794485.1 of Planctomycetota bacterium. Classification (GTDB taxonomy): domain Bacteria; phylum Planctomycetota; class UBA1135; order UBA1135; family UBA2386; genus UBA2386. The sequence goes on along the minus strand of JAEUHV010000320.1, from coordinate 2,761 downwards.
TGAGTCGCGCGGCAAGGCAGCCGCCGAACTCGAGCCGCTGCAGCCGGTCGAAGGCTTCCTCGCCGACGTGCTCGCGGTGACGGAGGGTGTCGTCCTGCGCTCGGTCGCGGCGGATCGCCTCGGCGAACCGGGGTCGGTCGAGCACCTGGCGGAACGCCAGGTGATGGGCGTGCCGGTCACCTACGGCGCCGGCGACAAGCGCGTGCTGCTCGGCGTGCTGGTCCTGGTCGACAAGGTCGCGGCCTACGGCGGCACCGATGCCGACGTGCCGCTCGGCAACGAAGAGGGCCAGATCGCGGAGTCGTTCGCGGCGATGCTCGGCGCGGTGCTCGGCGCCCGCCAGACCGCGGCGTTCGGCAAGGAACTGGCGATGGCCCGCACGATCCAGCACCAGATCCTGCCCGAGAAGCCGGCGGTGCTGGGCGGCTTCGACATCGCCGCGCGCTACTTCGCCTGCGGGGCGGTCGGCGGCGACTACTACGACTACGTGCCGCTGGCCGACGGCCGCACGATGGTGGTCATCGCCGACGTGTCGGGCCACAACCTGGCGTCGGGCATGATCATGGTCAGTGCGCGCGCGATGCTGCGCACGTTGGCCTCGGTGCACGATTCGCCGAAGCCCGTGTTCGACGACCTCGCCAAGCGCATGTTCGACGACCTGACGCGAACCGAGCGCTTCCTCACCGCGGCGGCGGTCGCGTTGCGCAGCGGCGACGGCGGCGTCGACTACGTGTGTGCCGGGCACAACGACATGCTGGTCTACCGGGCCGCGAACGACCGGATCGAGAGCGTCGCCAGCGAGAGCACCATCCTCGGGTTCCTGCCGAGCCCCGAGTACGGCGTGCGTCGGGTCCAGCTGCAGCCGGGCGATTGCCTCCTGCTCTTCACCGACGGCATCACCGAGGCGATCGACGACACCGGCACGATGTTCGGCGACGACCGCCTGGCCGCCGTGTTCGCGCAACTGGCACCGAACCGCAGCGCGCAGCGCATCATCGACGGCGTGCTCGCCGAGCTCGAGACGTTCCGCCGCGGTCAAGTGGGCAGTGACGACGTCACCGCCGTGGTGATCCGCTACAACGGCCCCGCCGGCACACCAGGAGACAGGCGATGACCCAGCGCACCATTCTCGTCGTCGACGACGAGCCGTTCATCTGCCGCTCGCTCACGTTCGTCCTGCGCAAGGACAACTACAAGGTCCTCGAGGCGCGCAACGGCGAGGAAGCGCTCGCGGCGATCCGCGAGCACAAGCCGGACCTGGTGTTCCTCGACGTGATGATGCCGAAGATGAACGGCTTCCAGGTCACGCAGCAGGTGCGCGCCGACCAGTCGCTCGACGCGGTCAAGATCATCCTGTTGACCGCGAAAGGGCAGGAATGCGACCGCGAGGTCGGCAAGACCGCAGGCGCGAACGACTACATGACGAAGCCGTTCAGCCCGACCAAGATCCTCGACCGCGCGCGCGAGATCCTCGGCTGATCGCCGTCGCGGCGCGCTACTGTGCGCCGGGTGTCGTCCGCAGCTCCAGCTCCCCTCGCCGTCGATCCGATCCTGCGCCGCGGCCCGTTCCTCGCCGTGCTGCTGCAGGGGCTGCCCCTCGCCCTCGGCCTCGCCTCGCACGCGCTGATCAACCTGGTCGACCTGGCCATGGTCGGCCGTCTCGGCGAGGACGCGGTGCGCGCCGCACACATCGGCTCGACGTGGAACTTCCTGCCGATGATCGCGGGCCAGTGCGTTTCGACGGCGCTGCTGGCGGTGTTGGCCCGGCGACTCGGCGGTGGCGACGGGGCGGCCGCGGCGCGGGTCGTGAACCTGAGGGCGCAGAAGTTCATGCTCTGGCTCGGCCTCGCGGTCGGGCTCGCGACCACTCTGCCGGCCGGGTTCATGGTCGATGCCACGGGCCTGCACGGCTCGGTGCGCGACGACGCGCTGCACTACCTCGTGGTCAGCAACCTGGGTTGCCTGCCGATGTTCGTGTTGATGCAGACGACCGCAGCGATGCGCGCGGTCGGCGAAGCGGCGATGCCGTTGTTGCTGCTGCTCGGCGCCAACGTGCTGAACCTGCTGCTGTGCCTCGTGCTGTTGTTCGGGGTGCCGGGACTCGGCCTGCCCGCGGTCGGGGTGGTCGGGGCCGCGTATGCCGCGGTGGCCGCGCGCGCCCTCTTCGCCTTGTTCGCGGTGGCGTGGTTGTGCCGCCGGCGCCACCCGCTGTCGTTGCGGGCGGTGCCCAAGGCGGACGGCGGGCCGGTGCTGCGGCCGCTGCTGCACGATGCGTGGCCGCAGGCGGTGCAGATCGGGCTGCGCGCCGCGGTGTTTCTCGGCCTGACGGTGCTCGTGCAGCACCGCTTCGGCGACGCGGCGACGGCCGCGTTGGGCCTGACCACCCGGTTCGACACCGTCGTGCTGTTCGCGTCGCTCGGCTTCGCCAACGCCGCCACGGCGTTCGCCGGGCGCGCCGCGGCGAACGGGCACGGCCGGGTGCTGCGCGCGGCTGGTCTGTGGGCCGGCGTGCAGGCCGGCGCGCTCGGCTGCGCGTTCGTGGTCGCGATGATCGTCTGGGCCGAACCCCTGGTCGACGTGTTCGTGCCGCGTGCGTCCGCCGAACTGGTGGCGATGACGACGACCTACCTCGGCACGGCCGCGTGGGCGCAGGTGTTCGGCGGCATGGCACTCGGGGCGATGGGGGCGGTGCAGGGCGCCGGGCGCATGCTGGCGCCGCTGCGCGTCGACCTCCTGGGCTTTGCGGTCGTGGCGCTCGCGG
>JAEUHV010000253.1 GCA_016794485.1 Planctomycetota bacterium | reverse complement strand
GTAGCGGTCACTTCATCTCGTTGTTGTCGCCGCCGCCGCCGCCGCCGTACGAACGCACGACGCGCGTGCGCGGCTTCGCCTCCGGCGCGACGACCTCGATCACTTCCGGCGCGGCGACCTCGATCACTTCCGGCGCGGCGACCTCGATCACTTCCAGCGCGGCGGGCGCCTCGACGACTTGCGTGCCCGGGACGAAGATGTCCCGCATCAGGACGGGAGCCTTCGGTGCCTTCGGTGCCTTGGGAGCCTTCGGGGCCTTGGGAGCCCTCGGTGCGGTCGGGGCTGCTGGGGCGTCGACTGCGTCCTTCGGTGACTCGGGCGAGAAGAGATACGTGAAGGACTTGCCGTCGATTTCGACGGGCTTCGCCACCCGGAACGTCCCGCTCGGAGCCTGGTCAGTCCACTGCTCGAACGAGCCGTTCTTCGCGGTGCGCCAGATGCCGCCCTGGCCCGGCATGCCGAGCGAGAACGTGCCACCCTGGCCGGAACCGAAGGTGGTCCGGGTGCGCGCGCGCGGCGCCTGAGCCTGCTTCTTCAGGTCCAACAGCATCGCCTTGATCTCGCGCATCTCCTTGCGCATCTGCTCGAGCACTTCGAGCACTTCGTCGTCGCCGCTCTGCTTGGCCTTCTGCGCCGCCCGCCCCTGAACGGCAGTGTCCTTGCGCACGGCGCCGAGGAAGTTCTCTCGCGCGTTGGTCACGTCGTCCAGCTCGAGAACGGTCGGCTCCTTGCCATGCCTAGCCTCATCCAGGAGGCGCATCACCATCGGGGCCTTGTCCTCGGAGACCTTGCCTTGCAGTCGCAGGATCTTGGGCTCCGCGCCTTCGACGACGACCATGTTGCCGCCCTCGGGCGACGCGGCAATGGCGTGGGCCTTGCGCACCGCTTGGAGTTCGGCCTTCGCCTTGTCTTGGGCCTTGGCGGCTTCCGCGTGGGCCTGCTCAGCCTCGGCGTGCGCCCTCAACGCCTTCGCGTGGGCCCGCATGGCGTCGGCGCGCGCCTTCACTTCGTTGCTGCGAACGTCCGCCTCGACCTTCGCCTTCTCGGCGGCCTCGGTGCGCTGCTTCTCGGCTGCCTGCCGCGCCCGCGTCCGCACTTCCACCGGCGGCGTCGGAACGGCCGTGGGCTGGGGATCCTGGGGAGCCACGGCTACGGCGCGTTCGCCACCACTGGACCGCGAGAGGCTTCGCGCGACGGCCATCGGCGCCTCGGCGGCGGACGGCGGAGCCGACGGCTGTGCGGCGAACGGGCTTGCGGCGCGCGCGCGAATGCCACCCACGGCGCTCGGCGAAATGGTGCCGGAGACGGACTTCAGGCGAGCGCTGATCTCCTGCAGCTTCTTCTTCGCCGCGGCGCGCTGCTCGTCGGTCAGGTCGTCCTCTTCGAGCATCGCGATGACCTCGGCCAGGCGCACCTGCAGCCGTTCGGTCGAAATCGTCGCGGTCGGCGGCGCAGCGGGTTTGGCCTCGGCGGTCGGCAACGGCGCCGATTGCGCCAACAGGAGCGTCGTCGTGGCCAGAGTGGCCACGGCGGAACGGATCAGGATTCGGGGGTTCATGGTCTGCCTCGTTCGGTGACGGTTTCTCGGAGTGCAATCGCCGCGAGCAGTGCATCGGCACGGGCTCGCAGGTGGTCCAATTGGCGCAGGCGCGCTTCGACGAGCGCCCACGCGGGGTCGGCGGAAGTAGCGGATCCGGCCGGATCGCGCAGTCCGGCGACTTCGGCCTTCAGCTCCTCGTGTTCCCGTTGCACGAGTACCGCCAAAGCCGCTACGCGGGCCATCGTCGGTGATGGCGAGGCTGGCGCGGGCACCGCAGTGGCGGCGTCGCTTCCGATCGCCGCTGCCGCAACGGGCTCGCTCTCGACGCCCGGCACGACGCTCAGCGCGCTGAAGAAGACGGCGCCGAGCGCCCACGACGCCGTTCGACCGGTGGGTCGGTAGGGATCGCCGCGCAGGGCCGCTTCGATGCGCTCGCGCAAGGCCGACGGCCGTGCCGCCATGCCGAGCGCCACCACCGACTGCGGCGCACGCGGCTGCAGCCAGTCCGCGACGTCCAGCAGGCAGCGAGCGACCGCGGTCGGCGTCGCCGTGCCGGCGGCGATCGCGTCGCAGCGCAGTTCGACGAGACGCGCCCAACGGCGCCGAACGGCAACCAGCAGTGGTTGCCACGGGAACAAGGCCTGCAGCCAGGCAGCCCCCCACATCCAGGCGGGATCCTGGGCGCGAAGGTGGGCCACTTCGTGGGCCAGCATCGCCCGCAGCGACGCATCGCCGAGTTCGGCAGCGCGCCGGGGCAGACAGATTTCCGGGCGCACGAGTCCGAACGCGATCGGCGTCGCCAGTCGCGCGCTGCGGCTCAGATGGGGTGACTGCTTCAGGCCGAGTTCCATCGCGACTTCGGCGGCGACCCCGAGCACACGCGGGTCGGTCTCGGGCTGCCGTTCCGCCAGCACACGGCGCAGGCGACTGTGCACGACCGCGAGCCAACACAGACCGCCGACGGCGAGTACGGCGGCAGTCACGGCAACCAGGACTTGCCACGGCCATCGGCTCCATTCCGAAGGCGCCAGCTCGGCAGCCGACGGCACGGACTCGAATGCCGCGAACAGGTCGTAGACCTCCGCCGCCTGCGCGGCGGCGTGCGCACCCGGCAGCACGATCTGGCTGCTGAACAGGCCAGGCAGCATCGCCACCTGCAGGGTCGTGCTGGCGAGTGCCGCGGCCATCGACCAGCGCAGCAACGTCTCCTGCAGAGCGATGGCGCGACGGCGCAACGCCGCCGAAGCCAGCCAGGCGAGGCCGAGGGCCACGCTCGAGTGGATCGCGAAGGTCACGAGCCAGTCGGCCGCCGCGATCGTCCACGCAGCGAGAGCGATCATGAGCCCCTCCGCTGCTTCTTCTCGGCGTCGGCAACCTGGCGGCGCAGGTCGTCGAGTTCGGCGAGTTCGATCTCACCGGCGCGCAGCAGGTGGTTGACCAACGCCAACGGATCGCCGTCGAACAACTTCGTCACCAGGTCGCCGACCAGGTTGCGTTGCACGAGTTCGGGATCCACCTTGGCGCGGTAGAGGAACTGCCGGCCGTTCTCTTCGTGCGCGACGAGCCCCTTGTCCTCCATCTTGCGCAGCATCGTCGCGATCGTGGTCAACGCGAGACCGCGATCGCGCAGCGCTTCGTGCACGTCGGCAACCGACGTGTCGGGGCGATCCCACAGGGTGCGCAGGATCGCGAGCTGCAAGTCGCCGAGGTTGCGGGGTCCTTTCATGCGGCCAATCTACTACCAAAGTAGTCGGCAGCAACTACTCCGGTAGTAGAGAGACCTTTCGCGATTCTGCGCAAAACGGGAAAAGAACCCGCGCCGGCCCAGCTTTCGTGACAACGGTGCGACGACCGGCCGCTGCACACGGCGGTCGAGCGGATCCGCCGATCAGCCGCCGACCGGCGCGACGATGCAGCGGTGGCTGTTGCTCAGCGACAAGCCCCCCATCGGCGCCAGCGGATCGATCACGAGCCACTGCGTGAAGACGTTCACCCCGACGTAGCTCGTGGTCGCCGGCAACGCGATCGGCACCGAGGCCATTCCTGCGCCGGCGCCGCCGCCGACGGTCATCGCCGCCACGGTGTTCAACGCGTTGTTGGTCAGGAAGCACGTCGACGGCACCCCGTAGAGCAGGTTCACGAGGTCGACCGGGAACGGCGCCGTGTTGGTGTCGCCGATGATCCACAGACACGGCCGCTGCGACGCCGCTTGCGCCAGGTTGTGCGTCCAGGTGATGCCCGGCGACGGCACCTGGACCACCGATGCAGCCGGCACGAACCCGCCTTCGCCGGCACAGCCCGCCGGCCCGAAGCCGATCACCACGCCCGGGCGCGCCTGGAACCGCGCCACCATGCCGACGCCCGTCAGCGGCGTTCCGCTGGTCGCGCCGACCGATCCGCCGGCGTAGACGCGCGCCGTTCCGGTCGACGCCAGGGCGCCACGGAAGTTGTAGTTGAAGGGCTGGTTGCTCAGGCTGTTGCCGTGCACCCGAACCTCGATCAGGATCGGCCTCACGCGATCCCACGTGAACTTGTTGGTGAACGGGAACGTCATCGCGACGCCGCCGGCACCCGTGGCGTTCAGCTGCACCATGGCCCGCGCCTTCGCGACGATCGGCGCAGTGTCCCAGTTCGAGTCGAAGGAGCCGGAGACGCCCGAAAACTTGCCGTGGCCGATGAGCAGTTCGCAGTCGATCTGCGCCGCCGTGCTGGTCTGCGACGAGCCGCCGAAGAACTCGATCTGCTCGAACCGCATCGGCTCCAGGATCGTGCCCGTGAACAGATTCGGCGCGAACCACTGCTGGTAACGGCCGATGCCACCGGGGAACGGGCGGTCGACGTTCTGGCCGACGGGGATGTTCGGCGCCGTCACCTGGGTCTGGGCAGGAACGACCGCAGCGAGAAGGGAAGCCAGGAGGATCGCGCGCATCATGGGGAACGTCGGTTGCGGGAGCATTCCAGTGTAGCGGATGCGCGGGGAGACGGACTGCCGTATCCAACCGCGCCCGAGACTGGCGAGGGAAGTAGTCCGCGGCGCACCGCTGGCAACGGCCGGTACGAGCCTCAAAACCGCAGCGTGTGCACGACCTTGAACTCGAGGGCCTGTCCGGTCGGCACCAGCGAGCCGTCGGCCTCGCGTTCCCAGGCGGTGCCCAGGACCGCGAAGAAGTCGCTGCCCGGCCGGTAGTTCCACCGCAAGCGGCTCTGCCAGCCGAGCACGTTGGACTCGTTGTCGAACTGGACCAGGTTGCGCAAGCTCAGGTCCGAGTCCAAGTGCAGGTCGAGCCGCATCGAACCGACCTGCGTCGTGAACGCACGCCCTGGCCCCAGGTCGACGAGTGCGGATTCGTAGTCGAGCCCGAGGTGCAACAGCGGCGACGTGCGCCACTCGCCCGCCACCTCGACCTGGTCGCTGCGGCCATCGAAGAAATCGCCGGTCGACGCCTCCAGCCTGCCGTTCCACGGCCGGCCCTCGCTGGTCTCGACGAGCACACCGGCTCGATTCGTCCAGTAGTCCCCACGCGCCACCAGCGTCGAATCGCGGAACAACAGGAAGTCCGCATCGACGCGTTCGAACGTGCGCGACGCGAACGCTGCGATCGTGTCCCCACCGTGCAGTTCGACGCCGAGCCGTTCGAGAGCGAATCCGGCTTCCTGGGCTTCGCCGTCGATGGCGTCGCCACGTTCGATCCGACCCTCCACGAGGTGGCGCCGGATCGAGGACCCTTCGGGGGTGCGCGGCTGCCATGCGATCGTCGCGGACGCGCGCCGCGTGTCGCGGCGTGACACGAACCCGAGAGCAGGCCGGAAGTCGGCGGCGACCTGGCGCCCACCGAGGCCGAACCGCCATTCGCTGCCGCGCGCCTGCACGTCGAGGCCGATGCTCTCGCCGTCGTCGGCACCGGCACCGCCGGTGGACGCGACCACGTCGACCGTGGTCACCAGGTCGAGATCGCCGACGAACTCCGGCGCGCGGTGCCAGAAATCGGCCCCGACCACGCTGTTCGTGCCAGCGCTCGTCGGATCGCCGTGCGTGCCGATGAGGCCGACCGTGGTCCGGTCGCCGAGCGCGTACTTGGCGCGGGCGACGGCGAGGTTCTCGCGTTCGGTCGTGGCCGTCGCGTCGGTTTCGACGTCGATCACGCCGATCTCGAACGGCCCGGCTTCGCCGGTGACCTTGCTGCCGAACACCAACGGGATCTTGGTGCCGTCGCCGGCGAGGCCGATGCGGCGCGTGAAGAACGGCTGGAACCGCCGCCCGCCCGCCTCGGCGGACCCGAACGTGAAGTAGCTGCCGCCTTCGAGGAAGAAGTCGCGCTTCTCCGGGAAGAACAACGGGAAGCGATTCAGGTTGATCTGGCGGCCGTCGTCCTCGGTTTCGGCGAAGTCGGTGAACACCGTGGTAGCGAGCGTGATCGACGGCGTGAGCCGGT
>JAEUHV010000214.1 GCA_016794485.1 Planctomycetota bacterium | reverse complement strand
ACCGGCTCGAGCCGGGCGAGAACGCCGACAAGGTGATGGCGGCCTGGCGCACCCGTGCCCAGACCCGCAACGAGGCGATCGCGCTCGACCCGGGCTTCTACCTCGAGGTCCTGCAGGCGCGTCAGGCCGGCACGATCGGCGCCATGCCACGCTGCCTCGACCGGGTGCTGGCGATGCACGCACTGGCCTCGGCGATCGTCGCGACGCACGGCCCGACCATCGCGCGCGCGCTCGACGAGGCGCAGGTGGCGCGCGACGAGGCCGAACGCAGCCAGCACCAACGCCGCGCCATCGCGGCGCAGACGGCCATCGAAACCGCGCTGCAGCAACTGCTGCTGCAGCTCGAGGAATGGAACGACATCCAGGATCTGATCCAGGGGTTCCGCGAGATGCGCGACGCGCAGCGTGACCTCCAGGGCCGGACCGATGAAGCGCGAGGCAAGAAATGAAACCCATCCGTATCGCCTTCCCCGTGCTGCTGTCGGCCGTCTGTGCGGGCCTCGTGGGCGCCCCCGCCCACGCGCAGTCGGATCCCGAGCTGCTCGAGCGCCTGCGCCGCGACCAGGACGACATCCTGCGCAAGGCCGAACGGCTGCAGGCCCTGATGCAGCGCCTGCAAGCGCGCTACGAGCGCGAGCAGAAGCCCGAACAGGTGAAGCTGCTGCAGAACGGACTCGCCCACCTCGAACGTTCCGGCGTCCTGAAGGAGGTCGCCAGCATCCGCGACGACATCGCCGCCACTGCACTGACCGAAGCCCTGCGCAAGCAGAAGGCCGTCGTCGACGACGTCGAGCGCCTGCTCGACATCCTGCTCGAACGCAAGTCGATCGAGAACCTGGACCAGGAACTGGCCAAGATCGAAGCCGAGGCCCGCACGGCCCGCGAACTCGAGCAACGCCAGAGCGAACTGCAGCAGCAGGCCCGCAACACCATGCAGCGCGAGCCGTCGCCGGCCGAACGCGAACTGCAGGCGAGCCTGCGCAACCTGCGCGACGCCGAGCGGCGCGAGGCCGAACGCAACCGCAACCAGGCGGGCACCCGGCGGCCGTTCCTGGAGAGCGCGCTCGAACGCGTCGAGGACCTCCTGCGCGGCCAGCAACAGCTCGAGCAGGGCCTGCAGGACGAAGCCGCCGGCCGCACGCCGGCCGCCAAGGACCGCGCGTTCGACCTCGGCGAGCTGCTCGAACGCACTCGCGACCTGCAGAACGAGCTGCGCGACCAGGCCCGTACCGAAGCCCTCGGCGACGCGGCACAGGACCTCGCCAAGGAAGCCGCCGGCACCGAAACGACCGCCCTGCAACAGGCGCGCGACCGCTTCGCGACCCAGGTGCAGAACGCACCGAAGCGCGCCGCCGGCCCGGAAGGCAAGGCCCGCGATCCCGAGTGGCAGAAGCTCGACGAGGCGCTGCAGAAGGCCGGCCCCGGCAACACTGCGCCGGAACGCGACGAACTCGGCAAGCTCGGCGAAGCCGGCAAGAAGCTGGCCGAGGAACGCCGCAAGGAGGCCACCGAAAACAACCAGGCAGCCGCAGCCAAGCTGCAGCAAGCCGCCGACAAGCTGGCCGAGAAGCTGCGCACCGGCGCCGAGCCGTCGGCGGCGGGCAAGCCCGAGTCACCGGCGCAGAAGGTCGCCGAGGCCGGCAAGCACCTCGACGCGGCGAAGCAAGCCAACCAGGCCGGCGACGTCGCCAAGGCGCAGAAGGAAGTCGCCGAAGCGCTGCGCGCCCTCGACGCCGCACGCCGTGAGCACCAGCAGCAGAATCCGGACGTCGACCACAAGGCGGCCGAGATGGCGGCCGAAACCGCGTCGACCGCCCAGGAGTTGCAGAACGCCCCCAGCGCCGAGCAAGCCGAACGCTCCGCCGCCGAGCGGCTGAAGCAGGCCGAGGCAGCCCTGCGCGCCGTCGAACGCGCCGGCGCCGAAGCCGACCCGAACCAGCCGCAGCAGAAGACCCCGGAACGGCAGCAGCAGTCGGCCACCGCGCGCCAGGCGCTCACCGACGCCAAGAAGCAGCTGGAGGAAGCGCTGCAGGGCCAGAGCCAGAACACCAAGGACGACATGCAAGCGGCGGCGGAACGCCAGCAGCAACTCCAGGACGCGGCCCGCCAGGCCGCCGAGTCGATGCAGCGGGCCGCGGAATCGGGACAGGTTTCGCCCCAGCAGGCCGAGAAGGCCGCCCAGAAGCTGCAGCAGGCGCGCGACGCGATGCAGCAGGCGCAGCAGAAGCTGCAGCAGGGCCAGCAGTCCAACGCCGCCGAACAGCAGGACGCCGCCGCCCGTTCCGTCGACGAGGCGATGCAGCAGCTCGACCAGAACCGTCCGCCGACCGAGGCGCAGAAGGACCAGCTGCGCGAGCAGGCCAAGCAGCAACAGCAGCTCGCCGACGACATCGTTCGCCTCGCCGAAGAACTGAAGAAGCGCGAGAACAAGCCGGCGCAACGCAAGGCCGAGGCCGCCGCCGACGCCGCGAAGAAGGCGCAGCGGGCCATGGAGCAGGGCGACGAGCAGGAGACCGCCGAGCAGCAGGAGGAAGCGCGCAAGAACCTCGAAGAGGCCGCCAAGGCCCTCGAAGAGGAGAAGGACCGCTACCAGGACCTGCGCCAGGAAGAGCTGCTGTTCCGGATGAAGGACGAGCTGGGGCAGTTCCTGGAGAAGCAGCGGCCGATCACCGCGCAAACCGTCGAGGCCGGCAAGGCGGCCGCTGCCGACGGCTTGCCGCGCGCCCTGCGGCTCAAGGTCAACCAGCTCGGCAAGGAGGAGCAGGAACTCGCCGGCAAGATCGACTTCCTGGTCGCCGCACTCACCGAGGAAGGCAACCTGGTCTACCAGTCGGTGCTGAAGGCGAACGCCGAGGACCTGCGCGAGGTCGCGCGCCGCATGGGCGGCCGCAATCCCGACGTCGGCTCGTTCACCGCCTTGCTGCAGCAGGACGTCGAGCGGCGCACGGAAGAGCTGCTCGCCGCTCTCGACCGCGAACGCAAGCGTCGCGAAGAAGAACGCAAGCGACGCCAGCAGGAGCAGCAACAGCAGCAGGACAAGGGCAAGAACAAGTTCGACCCGCAGCGCGAACGGCTGGTGAGCCTGATCGCCGAACTCGAGATGCTGAAGCAGCTCGGCATCGACACGCGCAAGGCCGCCGACAACCTGCGCATCCTGGTCGAAGCCCGCGGCGACGAAACCGTGCTCGACGCCGAAGTCACCATGATCGAACGGCTGGCCGGACGGCACGCCGAGATCACGGCTTTGTTCCAGCAGATCAAGGCCGGCGTGGAACAGACGCTGCAGCAGATGCAGGGCGGCTCCGAAGAGACTCCGAAGGAGGGCGGCCGCGGCCGCTGATTCCGATGACCCCACGCACCGTCGCATCGTTCGTCGCGTTGTTGCTGGCTGGCTTGGGCCTGCAGCGCCCCGCCGCCGCCCAGGGCGATCCCGCCCGCGAGATCCAGGAGATCGCCCGCGCGATCGACGAGCAGTTGCAGGAGATCGACCGCCTGCTGCTCGAGTCCGGCAAGAAGGGCCAGCCGCGCCAGAAGCCGAAGGAACTGCTGCAGCAGGCCAACGAGAAGAGCCAGTCGGTGGAACAGGGCATCGAGACCCTGATCGACAAGCTGCAGCAGATGAAGAACCAGGGCGGCGGCAGCGGCCAGCCGGACCCGAACCAGAGCCCGCAGGACCAGCAAGGCCAACCCGAGCAGCAGGGCCAAGGCCAGGGCAAGCCACAACCGGGCCAGGGCCAGCGCAACCGCAACGAGAACCAGACCCCGGACATCGCCGAACGGCAGCGCAATGGTCAGGAGCCCGGATCCGAGCCGCAGGGACAGCAAGGCCAGGAGGGCCAGAAGCCGGGCGAGCAACCGGGCCAGCAGAACCAGCCCGGCCAGCAGGGTCAGCAGGGCCAGGAGCAGCCCGTCGGTCCGGACGGCAAGCCACTCGGCGGCCAGGAGACCAAGGACGGCGGCCGCAACACGGCCGGCAATCGCCAGCCCGAACCCGACCTCGGCCCCGGCAACCGCGGGCAGGGCGAAGGTTCGTGGGGCGAACTGCAGCCGTACATGAACTTCCTGAAGAACCGCGGCTCGGCACCGCCGCAGGTGCCGGAGAAGTTCCGCAAGTACTACGAGGCGTGGCTGAAGCAGAACCCCGGCGAAGCCAAGCCCAACGGCGCCGGCCCTGGCGGCAACGGCGGCAAGAACCGCTGACCGGTCACTGGAAGCCGTCGGCGGCCAGGATCGGTTCGGGGCGCGCGCCGATGTTGAGGCACAACGCGATCCCGAGCAGGGTCGCCAGGGTCGAACTGCCGCCGTAGCTGAGCAGCGGCATCGGCAGGCCGGTCGACGGGATCAGCCAGCCGCACACCGCGACGTGCACCAGGGTCTGCGTGCCGATCCAGGTCGCCACACCGACGCAGACGAGCCGGCCGAAGCGTTCGCGGGTGCGCTGCGCCAGGGCGAGCAGGCCCCACACCAGTGCGGCCATCAACCCCAGAACGCACAAGCTGCCGAGCCAGCCCACTTCCTCGCCGACCACCGCGAACAGGTAGTCCTCGCTGCGGTACGGCAGGAAGTCGTAGCGGTTCTGCGGACCCTGGCCGATGCCGAAGCCGGTGAGTCCGCCGGCCCCCATCGCGATCAGCGCCTGCCACGGCTGGTAGCCGGCGTTGCGCAACACTTCGCGCACGTTCGGCTCGTGCAGGTTGCCGTCGTGCCAGCTCCAGTGCTGCCACCAGACCTCGATGCGTTCCTTCTGGTAGTCGTGCAGGACCTCGTACCACGCCAGCACGACCACGACCGCACCGAGCACGAGCACGCCGAGGATGCTGCGCGTCGGCGCACCGGCGGCCCAGCACATCGCCAACAGCACGGGCGCGAACACGAGCGAACTGCCGAGGTCGGGCTGGCGCAGGATCAGCAGCGCCGGCACCGCCGCGACCAGCAGCGGCACCACCAGGCCGTCGAACGTGTGGGCGCGCGCCTTGAACCGCAGCCACGCCGCCAAGGCGAGCACGACGCCGAGCTTGGCGAACTCGCTCGGCTGGATCGAGAAGCCGGGGAACGCGTACCACCGCCGCGCGCCGTTGATCTCGGGCGCGAACCACGGCAGGCCCAGCAAGGCCAGCACCACGACGCCGTAGACGAGCCACGCCGACCGCAGCACGTGCACGTAGTGCGGCAACAGCACGAAGAACCCGACGCCGACGCCGACCGCGTAGAACAGCGCCTGCCGGCTCTGCTGCCCGGCGAACAACGTGTCGGTGTGCGTCGCCGAGCCGATGAACACGAGGCCGCACAGCAGCAACGCCGCGGTGACCAGCAGCAGCCAACCGTCGACCGAACGCAGCACGTCGAGTCGGCTCTTCGGTTCGAACGGCCACGTCCTCATCGCCCACCCTCCGGCACCAGGTAGCGGGCGCGCAGTTCGGCGTCGCCCCGCAGGGCCGTCAGCAGGTCGGCCACGACGCCACCGGCACATTCGGCGCCGTGCACACCGTCGGGCACCCAGTAGACCACCGAGCAGAAGCACAGCTGCACCCCGCCGCTGCCGGTGAACGGCAGGTAGCCCGCGAACCACGCGTTGTTCTGCTTGCCCGTCCGGGTGCCCACCTCCGCGGTGCCGGTCTTGCCGAGCACGCCGAGTTCGGCCAGCACGGGGACCTTCTCGGCGGTGCCGTGGGTCACACAGCGCCGCAGGCCCTCCTCGACGAACGCGAGGTCGCCGACCACGTCGTTCAAGGCGACGCGAGGCCGTGCCCCCGGCACCACGCCCAACGTCGGCAACGAACCGGTCGCGAACGCAGCGTAGGCCCGCGCCACGTGCAGGGGCGTCGCCTGCACGCCGTAGCCGATCGCCATGCGCGCATCGAGCTGGCCGAGGTCGAGTGCTGGCGCCGACAGGGGCACGCCGTCGATCCGGCCGAGCCAGCACGCCGCGAACGGATCCGCCGCGTCGGCCGGTCGCGCGAGGCCGAACCGACGCAACGCCCGCACGACGCCGTCGCGGCCGAGGCCCGAACCGACCTGGTAGAAGAACTCGTTGCACGACTCGGCGACCGCTTCGAGCGGATCGCGGCCCACGCCCCAGTGTTTGTGGCCGCACCGGAGCACCGTGCCGGCGTAGGCGAAGTGGTCGTCGCAGTCGGTGAACTCGGCGAGCGGCCGGTGCGGTCGGCCATCGCGTTCGGCGACCAGCTGCTCGACCAGGAGGAACGGCTTGGCGACCGACCCGATCGAACCGTTGGAGGTCCACCCCACCCCGGGCAGCGGATCGTCGCCATCGCTGACGACGGGTGCGCCGGCGAGCGCCAGCACGTCGCCGGTCCGCGCATCGATCACCGCCAAGGCCGCCTTGACCCGCCCGAAATCGCGCGCGTCGGAGTAGCGGCCGGCGATGTCGGCGCGCGTTCGCTGCACGATGCGCTCGGCGGCCAGCTGCAGGTCGAGGTCGAACGTGAGCCGCACGTCGTCGCCGGCATCGACGCGCAGGTGGCTCCACAGCCGCTGTTCGCGCCGCGCCCGGTCGCGTTCGACCAGCCGCAGCCCCTGGCGCCCGCGCAACGTCGCGTCGAACACGGCCTCCAACCCGGACACGCCGCGACGTTCGTGCTCGAGCAGGCCCGCGACGTAGCTGACGCGCGCCTTCTCGGCGAGCTTGTCGTCGTCGCTCGGGGCGTCGTCGATCTCGAGCCGTTGCACGTCGTCGAGCCAGCCCGTCGGCAGGCCGCGATCGACGTGGCGCGCGAGCCATTGCCGCCGCGCCGCCTCTTGTTGCTCCCGCGTGCCCTGCGTCGCCGGCACCGAACGATCGAAGTCCACCACCCGCCCCAGCAGCACGCGCAGCATGCTGTCTTCGGGCACCGCGACGTGCCGCGCCGCCGACGGCTGCACGGTGACGCCGGTGAACACGTCACCGGCGACGCGCACGTCCGCCGCGAAGTCGAACGGCAGCTCGGTTGCGAACGGCAGCACGAGTTCCTGCAGCTTCAGGCCGTCGGCCTCGGTGGCGCCGGCGGACTCGTGGGACGCGGCATCGACGTCCTCGTTCCGCTTGGCCCGCTCGCGCGCGAAGACGTCGAGCCGCACGCGCTCCAGCGTGGCCAACAGCCCTTCCGCCGGAGACGCGGCATCGGTCGAAGCATCGATCGCGCCGGCCGTCCCGCGTCGGGCGGCTTGCAGGGCGGACGCGTCACGATCGAGCCGACGCAAGGCGGCCAGGCGTTCGGCGAAGTTCGCCAACAGCGTGGCCCGCGGTGTGGCGAGCACGTCGCCGACGCACGCGCCGTCGCGCACGGCCGCAGCCTGGCGCAAGGCTCCGAAGACCCGCTCGCGCGACTCGCCACTGCACACCGACAGCACGGTCGTGGCCGCGAACCCGAGCCGGCCCTGCACGTCCTTCGGCAGCACCCGCGGCCGCAGCGCCGCGGTCGGCATCGCGAGCAGTTCTTCGGCCGCCTGCATGGCGCCGCGCTCGCCATCGCCGTAGTCGTGGTCGAGGCCGATGGGGTCGTCGAGCCCGGACCGCACGTGCGCCCACAACGATGCCCCGTGCACGGCCGCGCCGACCGGATGGAACAGCCGGAAGCGGTCGTAGTACACGCCGAGTTCCATCGTCGGCTCGTCACAGACCAGCAGCCGTCCGTGCCGGTCGAGCATTGCCCCGCGCTGGCTCGGCACGGTCCGGAACGCCCAGCGATTCTCGTGGCTGCGGGCAGCCCACACCGGCTGCTGGGCCACCATCAGCCACCACAGGTGCACGACGACGACGGCGACGCCGGCACCGAACACGACGCCGAGCACGCCGATGCGTTCCGCGGTGGTCGACGGTGCGGTCATCGGACCTCCTCGAACGCGGCCCACGGCGGCAAGCGGCGCAACCCGACCAGCAACGCGGGCACGAGCACCGCCGACCAGGCCACCACTCCGCCGTCGAGCCGGCCCGCCGCCGTCGGCTGGGCGAACACCACGCCGAGCAGCAACGACAGCTTCGGGATCGCGACGGCGTACAGCAGGGCCACCGCGACCTGCAACGGCAGCCAGGCTCCGGGCAGGACCGTGCGCAACGGCAGCAGCACCGCGACCGGGATGCCGAGCACGAGCAGATGGATCGGCAACGACGCGTCGTCGACCAGCGCCCGCCCCATCGCCAGCCCGAGCAGGAGCCACGGCACCGAGCGGCGTTCGGCGAACAAGGCGAGGTGCAGGCACGCCAGCGCGCCGATCTCGAACGCGGGCAGGCCGACGTCGTGCCAGAGCCCGGCGAGCAGGAACGTCTGCGGCGCCAGCAGGAACCACAACAACCAGCGCTTCATCGGGCCTCCGCGCTGGCCAGCACGTCCACGGCCAAGGGGCCGCGCACGCGAGGCACCGACACCAGCAGGAAGCGGGGATCGACCGGGTCGGGCTCGCAGCGACCGATGCGCAGCCCAGAAGGACAGGCTAGACCGTTCGTGCCGGTGAACAACCAGCCCGCACCGATGCGCACCTGCCGCGCCCCGTCGACTTCGGTGACGATGTGGGCGAGCACGCGCAGGCGCACCGCATCGCCGTCGTCGGCGACCACTTCGGCCTGCAGTTCGAGCGGTGGTTCGGCAGCCGCATCCGGCAGCAACACCAGGCTCCAGCGCTGGCGCGACGCCGCGAACGTGGTCATCAACGCCGAGCCGAAGGCCAGCGGCCGCACCAGGCCGAGCAGCCGTCCGTCCGCAACGGCCGCCGCCCCGGCCATCGGCGTCGCCGTCGTGACCAACAGGTGCCGACCATGCGTCGCGCCCGGCAGGTCGTGCAACACGGCGCGCGACGGCACCAGGGTGCGCGCCGCGGCCGCCGGGCGTGCGCCCGCCAAGGCGGGATCGATGGCCGCACCGCGCCACAGGACCACGTGCGACAAGGCCCGCGCCGACACCGTGGGCAGCACGAACACCCCGAGCGTGAATGGTTCGCCGTCGCGGTCCGCGGCGTAGCCCCAGATGCGCGTGGTGCCGAGCAACAACCCGGCCGGTGTCGACTGCTCGCCGATGGCCGCGCGGGTGAACACGGGCAAGCCGGCCCGGTCGAGCCGCGACGCGCGCCACGGATCGTGCCACAGGTCGACACGCAGCGACGCCGGATCGGCCACCTTGGCCGCCCGCACGACGAGGCGCAGCGGGGTCGCCGCCGGTTCGTGCAGTTCGGCGTGCAGTGCCGGCGCCTGCGGGTGGTTCACCAGCATCACGCGCGCGAAGTCGTCCAGGGTGTCGTCCGCGGCGATGCCCGATCCGGGCCGCTGCAGCCAGCCGACCAGCACATTGCCCTTGGTGACGAGGGTCCTGCAGCCGACCAGTTCGGCATAGGTGTGGTCGAGCAGGATCTCACACGGTTCGCCGCCGCCACCGATCGCCTCGCGCGCACCGCGACGTCCGAGCGCGATCACGGCACAGTGCACGGGGGCTGTACCGTTCGTCCAATCCGCGCTGGCAGGCACCGCATGCGCCTGTAGCCGCGCGGCGAGGTCGACCACCAGGCCGCGCTCGGCCGGTGTCGCCGCCACCGCCGCCTCGACCGGAGTCCCGGCCAAGACGGCCGCAGCCCGGACGACCAGGGTCCCGGCCCCGACCAGCACGCCTTCCAGCGGCGCGAACACCACCGGCAGCACGAGCCAGCACAGGGCGAACAGCAACATGCCGTAGAGCCCCACGGGGAACGCCGGTCGTCGATCGCGCATGCCGCACCCTCCGTTCGCGACCTGCGTTCGGTCGCGGCCCGAGTCGCTCAGCCGAGGTCTTCGCCGCCTTCGAGGAACTGCGAGTAGAGCTCGAGATTCTCCAGGAAGATGCCGGTGCCGCGCGCCACGGCTTCCAGCGGCCGCTCGGCGACGCGCACGTCGAGTTCGGTCTCGCGCGCGATCAGGTCGGGCAGGCCGCGCAGCAGCGAGCCACCGCCGCACAAGGTGACGCCGGAATCGACCAGGTCGCTCGCCAGTTCGGGCGGCGTGCGCTCGAGCACCGACTTGATGGCGCCGATGACCTTGCGCACCGGCTCCTGCAACGCTTCGCGCACGTCGATCGAACTGATCACGGCGCGGCGCGGCAGGTTGACCAGCGAATCGCGGCCGCGCACTTCGACTTCGATCTCTTCTTCCAACGGCACGCAGCTGCCGGCGGCGATCTTGAGGC
This sequence comes from Planctomycetota bacterium, assembly GCA_016794485.1. Classification (GTDB taxonomy): domain Bacteria; phylum Planctomycetota; class UBA1135; order UBA1135; family UBA2386; genus UBA2386. Next base: position 78 of record JAEUHV010000214.1, on the reverse strand, counting down.
GCTCGGCGGTGATCTCGCCGATCAGCAGGTTGTACTTGGCGCGGATGTACTGCGCGATCGCGTCGTTGAAGTCGTCGC
>JAEUHV010000125.1 GCA_016794485.1 Planctomycetota bacterium | reverse complement strand
CCCCATGCCCAAGCCCTTCCCCCTGTCCGCAGTGCTCGTTCTCGCCACGTGGGCCGGCGCCCAGGGTCCGGCGCCGACCGCGGCCACCCAGGCCTACGGCATCACGCCGACCGCGGCGGGCCTGCACGCTGGCGGCCCTGGGTACTCGGCCACCTTCGATGCGCAGGGCGTCGCCTTCATGCCGATGCTCGGCAGCTCGGCGCCCCGCACACTCGCGGTGCGCTGGCACCTGGCGACCGTGCGCCGCGGCGAGCAGCGACTGTTCGAAGCCGGCGTCGCTCCGGAAGCGGCACCGGTGCAAGTGGGCCAGTCAGTTCAGTACTGCCGCAGCCCCGGGCTCGTCGAAGCGTACGACGTACGGCAGGACGGCATCGAGCAGACCTTCCGGCTGGCGCAGCGGCCGGCTGGCAGTGGTGACCTCGTCGTCGAACTGGCGCTCGCCTCCGACCTGCCGCTCACGTCGGCGCGGACCGACGGCCTGCGCTTCGAACTCGCCGGCATCGGCGGGGTCACGTTCGGCGCGGTGACGGGCGTCGACGCCAACCTCGCCACCACGACGGGCACCGTGCACGCGGTCGAGGACACGATCCGCCTGACGTTGCCTGCGGCCTTCGTCGACCATGCCGCCTATCCGCTGGTGCTCGACCCGTTGATCGGAGGCTACCTGACGGTCGGCAACGGCAACGGTGCCGACGACCTGCCTTCGGCCGCCTTCGACGAGGGCACCGGTCGGTACCTGGTGGTGTGGACCTCGGCGCTCTCGTCGACCACCGCCGAGATCCGCGCCCAGTACGTGGCCTCGAACGGCACGAACTTCGGGCCGATGTTCGTCGTCGCCACCGATGCGAGGCCGGACACGCGGCCAGGGATCGCCAACGTCAACACCACCGACCGCTACCTGGTCGCCTGGTGAACGAGGACGCCGGGCGTTCCCTTCGCGACCGACTCGGTGAAGGTGCGCTCGATCCAGGCCGGCAGCACGACCATGTCGGGCGTGCTGACGCGCAGCCACACCAACAGCGTGACGAGCCACGTCAGCATCGGTGGCGACGGGCGCCTCGGCGCGTTCGGCGCCGCCCAGCGGGCGATGGTGGTCTTCCGCGAGCAGACGACCTTCGGCACCGAGAACAAGGTCCACATGTGGTGCGTGCACGTGCCGAGCACGGGCAACCCGACGACGTTCCAGAACCAGGAGATCGCCTCGACCACTGTGCACGTCGACCAGCCGGCCGTCAGTCGGCACTGCGGCGCCAATGGCAACTGGCTGGTGGCCTACGCGCGCAGCGGCAGCGGCATCGGCACGACGCCGGATGAGATCCGGGCCCGCATGGTCGACACGGACGGTCTCCTGTGTGGCACGACGGCGGTCGTCGACACCTTCGCCAGCGGCGTGCAGACGCCGTGCGTCGCCACCGTCGACGGCGAGCAGTTCCTCCTCGCCTGGGTGCGCGGGGCTTCGACGCTCGGTGGCGACGTGTTCGCGCGGCGCATCCGCTGGACCGGCCAGTGCTCGGCTGGAGCCTGGATCTTCGCCACCACGACCGATCCCACCACCGGAACGGCCTTCGAGCTGTCGCCGAGCCTCGACTTCGCGGCCAGCAAGTTCGTGTTGGCCTGGGCCGAGCGCGACGCGCTGGGCGTCAACCAACACGTGTTCGCGCGCAGCCTGGCGTTCGACGGCCAGCCCAGCGGCGCGCAACACGACATGCTCACGCCGCCGTTCGTGGCGCGGGGCTTTCCCGTGGTGGCCGCGAAGGCGAGCACTTCGGGCGGCACGAACGACGAAGCGCTGCTGGTCTGGGACGAGGACGTGATCCGCGGCCAGCTGTTCGAGGCGCAGGGCACCGGACTCGTGACGAGCCTGGGTGGGGCATGCGGCATCCCAGGACTGTCGGACGTCGCCACCTGGTCGGGCACTCCAGTGCTCGGCTCCAACACGTTCGCGCTCGAGCTGCTGGCGCCGACGAGCCCGATCCTGGGCCTCGCGATCGGGTTCTCCCAGGCCTCCCTCCCCTGTGGCCCGTGCACACTGGTGCCCTCGCTCGACATCCTGCTGCCGGGCGTCACGCCGACGCCGCTCCCCATCCCGCACACACCCTCGCTGATCGACTTCGAGCTCTTCACGCAGTGGCTGCAGCTGCGGCCGAGTGGTTGCCCGATCCTGCCGGACATCGGGCTGTCGCAGGCGTTGAAGTTCACGATCAAGGAATGAGCGCGTTCACAGGGTCCGGAACGGCTGCTTCGTTTTCCCATGCTGCGCGGACTGGCGCGCAGCAGCCGCGGTGAGCATGCTGGAGCGGGCAAGGGGTTCCGACATGGACTACGACCGCAAACTCGGCATCGAGCGCTTCCACCGCAACGGCTTCGAGGTGGTGCCGTCCGTGCTCACCGTGCCGGAATGCCGCGCCATGGCCGCGGCGCTCGACGACATCGAGCATGAACTCCCGGCGGGTGACGGCCGGCGATGGTTGGGTTCTCAGCTGCACCTGCGGGACCCGATCTTCGAACGCGTGCTCGACCGTGCGCCGATCGTGGACATGGCCGAGGAGATGCTCGCGTTCGATCACGGCACGGTCGACGGGCCCCCGCCCGACTCCAGCACCCACGTGATCAACGTGACGTCGATCACGGCACGGCCCGGCGACCCCGGGCTGCGCTGGCACCTGGACGACGTGCTGCTGTTTCCGCGGCCAGCCGAGGTCCCGTGGGACGATCGCATCCCCTTCCCGGTGTTCCTCGTCACGGCCATGTACTACCTGGTCGACGTCGATCACGACATGGGGGCGCTGATGGTGGTGCCCGGCAGTCATCGCAGCGGCAGGCTGCCCACCGGTGACGCTCCTTGCTACGAAGGACGCGGGCCCGAGGAGTTGCACGTGAAGGCCGGCGATTGCGTGTTGCTCCATCACCAGCTCTGGCACAACTCGCTGCCGAACCGTGGTCTGCATGCTCGCCAGCAACTGCAGGTGCACTATGCGGCGCGCTTCGTGGCGCCACGGCTCTATCCGTTCCCCAACCGGCACCCGCCGGTGTCGATGCTCGAACGACTGACGCC
>JAEUHV010000300.1 GCA_016794485.1 Planctomycetota bacterium | reverse complement strand
ACTCGTCGTCACGACGACGGCCCCTTCCCTCGCCTCGCAGCGCACCGCCGTGAGCACGGCAACGAGTTCGCCGATCGCGGCTTCCGGCGCCCGCCCGGCCAGCTTGCGCCGCGCGGGTTCGACCGCATCCCGCGCCCGCTGCGTGAGCTTGCCCACGATCGTGGCGGCAGCATCTTCATCCTGCACCGCGATCGTCACGCGCACGTGCAACCCGTCGACGAACGTCGCCTCCACGTCGGTCCGACCGACCCCGGGAACTTCGAGGGCCGCAACCGCGCCGAGCAGCAGCTTCGATGTCGCCGGCAGCACGATGCGCAGGCCAGGCCCCGCGGCCAGCACCGAAGCGGTGAACTCGGTCGGCATGCGCCCCGGTGTGCGTTTGCCGCGCGCCGTGATCCGGGTCGCGGTCGCGTCCAGTTCGCCCAGAGGTGCGCGCACCTGGACGACCCCGTCCCGCACACCGCACGTGCTCTTCGTGGTGGTGTCGTTGGCGACCAGTTCGCGCATCGCCCCGGCCAGCACGTCCGGCTCGAACCGGCCGACGGCATCCAGCGTCCAGTCGAACTTCATCGTCGTACCGAGCCCGAGCGTGCGCAGCGTCGCGACCGCGTGGTCGACCCGCACGTCGCCGAAGCGCCGCACCAGTTCGATCGGCACGGCACCGCCTTCGGCCGGTCCGACCTCGAACAAGCCGTGCGCGTCGCGGCGGTAGGCGAGCGTGACCAACGGCTCGGCCTTGGCGATGCGTTCCTGCAGCAGCGCGTTCCATTCCTGGGCCAGCGCCGACGTGGCGAGCAGGCACGGCGCAGCCCACGCGGCGACGGCGTTCATTCGAGGCGCTTGATCAGGTGGAAGCCGAACGGGCTCTTGCTGCGGTGGAACGGTGCCACGCCGACCTCGCCGACCGCGAGGCGGAATGCGACGGTGGTGAAGTGCTCGGCGTAGTCGTCGCGATTCTTGGCGTCGAGCGTGTAGATGCCGTCCGGGGAGTCGTAGCTGTACTGCTTCACCATCGCGGCGAAGTCGGCCCCGGCGCGGGCCTTCTGCAGCAGGTCCTCGGTCAAGGCGACGGCTTGCGGGAAGTCGCGTTTCGCCTCGGAGCCGCGTTTGGCGCCGACGAACGCGATCAAGGCGTGCTGGATCTTCACGCGCGGGGCCAGTTCGGGTTTGGCGGCCAGCGCCGCGAAGTCCTTGCCGAGCGGCGAGTCGTCGGGCGGGTCCGCGCACGCGGCGAGGACGAACGGCAGGGCGAGGAGCAACCGGCGAGGTGCGAAGGTCGGCACGGGCGGCAGTGTAGCGGGCACGACGTGTCCCGATGCCGTGTCCCGGAGGCCTTTGCTCGCTTGGCGAACCCGCATCGCGTAGACAGCCGCCCCGAGGTACCGCCATGCGCACGTCGTTCGTCTCGTCCCTCTCCACCCTCGTTCTCGCTGCGGCACTCGCCGCGCAAGCCACCACGCCCGAACCCGTCGATGCGAAAGCGGTCGCGTTCTTCCTCGACGAAGGACTGCAGCGGTCGCAGGTGATGGAGCACCTGAGCTGGCTGTGCGACGTGCACGGCCCGCGCGTGACCGGCTCGCAGAACCTGCAGAACGCGCAGAAGTGGGCGATCGAGACGTTCGCCAAGATGGGCCTCGGCGCCCGCGCCGAAACGTGGGGGCCGTTCGGTCGCGGCTGGAAGTGCGAGTCGGCGACCATGCAGGTGCTCGGCGACAACCCGTGGCCGGTGCTCGCGTATGCGAAGGTGTGGTCGCCGGGCATCGCCCGCACCGAGGCCGAGGTCGTACATGTCGGTGCCATGACCAAGGAGGCGCTGCAGGCCGCGGATCTCGCCGGCAAGATCGTGCTGCTCGACGACCCGCGCGCGATCAGCGAGCCGTTCGACGGCACCTCGCGCCGGTTCACCGACAAGGAACTGCAGGACATGGCCGAGCAGAAGCCGGTCGAGGCCCAGGGTGGCGATCGCCGCGCGGCGGCGGCGCGGGCGGCGGCGGATGGGCGCAGCGGCTTCCAGCGCCGCGAGGAGATGTTGACGATCGTGCAGCAGAAGCGGCCGCTGGCGATCGTCGACCGCGCCGGCAAGGGCGACTACGGCACCGTGTTCGTGCAAGGTGCCGCGGCGGTGAACGCGCCGGGCACGCCACGCGAGCAGCGCCAGCGGGCCAGTGCGGCGGGTGCGGAGGTGATCCCGCAGTTCACGATCGCGGTCGAGCACTACAACCGCATGTGCCGCGTGCTGGCGAAGGGTCTGCCGGTGCGCGTCGCGGTCGAGCTGAAGGTGTCGGCCACCGAAGGGGAGGTCGACGACCGCAACGTCGTCGCCGACCTGGCCGGCGGCGATGCCGCGATCGGCGGCGAGTTCGCGATGCTCGGCGCGCACCTCGACAGCTGGCAGTCGGGCACCGGTGCCACCGACAACGGCTGCGGCAGTGCCGTCGTGATCGAGGCCGCGCGCCTGATCGCCGAGTACTGCAAGCAGAACGGGTGCAAGCCGCGGCGCACCGTGCGCGCGTGCCTGTGGAGCGGCGAGGAGCAGGGCCTGCTCGGCTCGCGCGCCTACGTGAAGCAGCACCTCGGCACCGCCGAGGCGCCGACCGGGGAGCACGCCAAGGTCGCCGGCTACTTCAACCTCGACAACGGCACCGGCCGTGTGCGCGGCGTCTACCTGCAGGGCAACGCGGCGGTCGCACCGGTCTTCCAGGCCTGGCTCGCGCCGTTCCACGCGCACGGGGCGAGCACGATCACGGTGGGCGACACCGGCGGCACCGACCACCTCGCGTTCCACGGCGTCGGCGTGCCCGGCTTCCAGTTCATCCAGGATCCGGTCAGCTACGACACGCGCACGCACCACTCGAACATGGACGTGTGGGACCACGCCATCGCCGACGACCTGAAGCAGGCATCGGTGGTGATGGCCAGCTTCGTGTGGCACACGGCGCAGCGCGACGCGAAGTTGCCGCGCCAGCCCGTGGCGCCGCGCACCGAACGCACACCGGGAGCCGGCGGCCGATGAAGGGCCTTCGCGGCTGGGTCGCCGGCATGGCCGCCCTGTTCGCCGCGTGCCGGACGCCGGTCGAACCCGAGCCGATCGCCGGCCCGGTGCCGTCGTCGATCGCGGTGTGGCCGTTCGTGCTCGGTGCGCCCGGGGCCGACGGCAACCTCGTGCTGTCCGGGCTCGCTCCGGCCGTGGTGGCGCGGGGCTACCGCGTGATCGCGCCTGGCGTCACCGAGCAACTGCTGCTCGACCGCGGGCTCGATGCGGGGGGGCCGGTGGTGCCGGCGAAGGATGCGATCGCCGCCGATGCGGTGCTGCAGGTCGTCGTGCGCGAGTTCACGGCGCGCGGCAAGGCGCCGCTGCAGGAGGCCCGCTGGGACCTGCAATGGCGGCTCGTGGTGCCGGGCAGCGGGGCCGTGGCCTGGCAGTGGTCGCACCGCGGCGGTTGGCGGCACGACCCGGGGGACGTGGGCGACCCACATCGCGCGCTCGATGCCGAACCCGAACTGGTGCCGATCGGTGGGCGCGGGCGGCCGCCGTTCCGCGACGTGCAGGAACTGTTGGCGAACCTGCATCGCTCGGCGATGGACCATCTGCCACGATGCTCGCGATGAACGTCGACGTCGTCGCCTATCCCGGGCTCGCGGTGCAGGTGCTGCAGGCCACGTTCCCGCGGCCGCTCGGCGAGACCGCGTCGCCGCCGTGGTTGCTCGAGCTGCTGCGGGTCGGGGTCGCGGCCCCGGTGCAGACGTCGGAGGGGGTGCGCACGGCGGTGCGCGACGTGCTGCGCCTGCACGGCTACCGGCCGACCGGCCGCGGCAAACCGTCGTCGGAGTACCTGGTCTCTGCGGTGGGGGACGGGCGCCTGGGAACGATCAACGCCGCGGTCGACGCCGGCAACGTGGTGTCGCTGCACAGCGGCCTGCCGATCAGTGTCGTCGACCTCGACCTGTGCCGGCCGCCGCTGCGCATCGACGTGCCGCCGCCGGGCAGCGCCTACGTGTTCAACCGCAGCGGCCAGACCATCGACGTCGGCGGCCTCGTGTCGCTGCACGATGCCGACGGTGCCTGCGCGAACGCGGTGAAGGACGCGCAGCGGACCAAGACCACGCCGGCGACGGTGCGCGTGCTGGCGGTCGTGTGGGGTGCTTCGGCGCCGGATCCGGCGCACGCGGGGCGGACCGCGCAGTGGTTGCGCGCGGTGTTCGAGCGGCTCGGGGCGGTGGTCGGGTGACCTGCGGTCAGCCCGCCATCCAGCGGGCCTGCTTCTCGGCGCCGGACTTCTTGTAGTCGGCGCGCAGCCGTTCGCGCAGGAACTGGCCGTAGAGCCCCTGCACGATTTCGTGCAGCGCGAGCCAGTTGGCCGAACGGTCGGCGGTGCGGTCGACGTCGCTCTCGCACTCCTCGGCGTCCTCGGGCAGCTTCACGCCGCCGAGCGTCAGCGTGGTCGCGTCGAGCGTGGCCGACCACTGCCGCGAGCCTTCGGCGACCAGCAGCCGCGCCTTCCTGAGGCGATGGCCCTGGCGCAGGGCGGTGCGCGCTTCGGCGGTGCGCGTCGGCAGGCCGCGGCGCAGCGTCTGTTCGGTCTCGTCCTCGCTCTTCGCCGCGAACAGCAGGAAGTCGTCGAGCGCGACGCCGACGAGGCGTCCCCCGGGCAACGTGAAGTCGCCGCCTTCGGTCTCCCAGCGGAACCACAGCCAGGTCAGGAACTCCTCGCCGAGGAAGCCGTGCGTGTCGGCGCCGGTGTCGGTCTGCTGGGTCATGCGTCGGCCTCCGCGACGTCGGCGTCGGTGGGATCGACGGCTTTGGAACGGGCTGCGCGCGCCAGTTCGCCGGCCTTCTCGGCCTGCGGCCAGCGCACCGGTTCGGCGCGTTCGAGTTCGTACTTGGTGGCTTCGTCGAGCCCGACCCGCAGGCCCGATTGCAGCGGGTTGGCGCGTTCGAGCGGCACTCCGAACGACTCGAGGAACAGCTTGCCGAAGACCTCGCGCGCGGACTTGCTGGTCGCGAACAGCAGCACCGTCTTCTTGTCGAAGAACAGCAGCGCGTCGACCAGCTGCACCGACGGCAGCACGCGCGGCAGCAGCTTGTCCATCAGGTCGTCCTTGAGCTCGCGCCGTTCGCGCGCCGACAGCTTCTTGCCGCGCGACTTCTCGGCCGCGTCGCGGTGGATCTGCAGCCACTTCATCGGCAGCTTCTTCTTGTCGATGCGGAACCGCAGCCACGTGCCGGCGCCGCCGTCGAGGTCCTCGAGCCCGAAGCTGTCGCCGGTCGGATCCAGGGCGGTGACCCAGCCGGCCGAGATCTCTTCGCTGGCGGCGTTCTCGATGGTGCGGAACCGACGGTTCGCCATCGCGTCGCAGAACGCCTGATCCCGTGGGTCGGCGATCTTGCCGTCCCAGAAGAACGCGACCACGCCGCCGCTCTTCCTGATTGCGGCCATGCAGCCCTCCCTTGCGGCGCGCGTCGGCGCCGATCGCGCGGTTCAGTTCTTCTTGGAATCGGGGGTCGGCGCGTCCTGCTTCGCCGGAGCAACGTCACCGCCGCTGGTGAGCTGGCCGAGCATGACCTTGAGCTGCTTCACCTGCGCCTCCAGGGCCGGCACGCGCTTCTTGGCTTCGGCGTCGGGCGACTTCGTCAGCTGCTCGATCTGGGCCTGCATCGTGTCGATCGCCTTGCGCAGGTCCTCGGCCTTCGGTTGCACGCGCGCGCCGCCGCCGCCGTCGATCGGCGTGACCGCGTCGACGTTGGGCATCGCCTTCCACATGTCGGGCAGCAGGTCGAGCGTGGCCTTGTCGGCGACCAGGACCTCGATCTGCGCCATGTTCACCGACTGCTGGGCCTTCGCCATCGCCTCGGGTTCGGCGTTGTGCGCCACCAGCACGGCGTGCGCGAGCACCTTGTCGAGTTCGGGCGAGGCGCCCTTCTCGCGGCTGTCGATGTGCAACACGACGAAGCCGTTGGTGTGCCGGAAGTGCGTGCGCTTGCCGACTTCGGTCTTGAAGGCGGCGTGTTCGAACAGCGGGCCGAACATCGAGTTGCGGGTCACCTCGACCTTGCCCTCGGGCGTGGCCCCGGGCACCGTCGCGAACCGCTTGATCTGGTCCTGGATCGAGCTGCCGGCGTCGAGCTGGGCATGCACGTCGCCCAGGCGCTCGAGGGTCTCGTTTTCGTCGAACGCGGCGCTGATCGCCTCGATCCGGATCAGGTCGTACAGCACCCGCTGCGACCGCATCTTGTCGTCGCCGGCGGCCGGGGTCTCGCCGAGGTAGGCCATCAGCGCGTCGTAGGTCTTGCGCGCGATCGGCCGGCCCTGCACCAGCAACATCGTGTCGTTGGGGTGGCCGTGCAGCTGTTCGGCCGTGGCGACCTGGGCCAGGCGCGGCTGCATCGGCGTCGCCATCGCCGGCGGGACCATCGACTTCGGCTGGCCGGCGTCGATCGACTTGAACTCGGGCTTCGCCGGGGCGAGCCGCTGCGCCATCAGCTGCTTGGCGTTCTTGGCGCGTTCCTGCACGTAACCGATCTCCTTCTGCAGGCGGTCACGCTCGGTGGTCAGTTGCTTCGACTGCTGCTCCGGCGTGGCCTTCGGTTTGTCCGGGTCCTGTTGCGTCGGCGTAGCCGGAATCGGCGTCAGAGCCGGGGCCGCACCGCCGTTCTGGGCGGTCAGGACGGAGCCGAGCAGCAGCAAGGAGGCGGGGACGAGGCGGAGATCCATGGTTCGGTCCAGGTTCGGGCGCAGGGAATCGGCGAGGCATCAAACCGGCGCGGAGGGCGCGCCGCAAGGCCCGTGGGGGCGATGCCGCACGGGATGCCTGTGGCCGCCAGAGCGGGCGAGGCCGGGTCGAACTCCCAAGGGCCCCCGGCGGACGCAGCCGTTCGGCTCAACGCGCCGATGCGGTGGCGGCGATGCGGCCGTGGAAGTGGTCGGCGACCGCGTCGAGGATGCCCTGGAACCACAGTCCCGCCGTGTAGTGGCCGAGCGGCAGGACCAGCCGGGCGGGGCGGCCGAGGGCTTCCCACAATGCGTCCTGGTTGTGCAGGGGCACGACGGTGTCGAACGCTGCCGAGACCATCAGGACCCGGTCGGTGGCGATGGCCCCGGCGAACCGCAGCGGTTCGTGCCGCAGCGCCTGGGCCAGTTCCCAGCGCAGGTGGTCGTCGCCGACGCCATCGGTGCGGCGGCGCCATTCCCGCCAGCGTTCGACCCGTTGCTCGCTGCTCGTCGCGACCAGGTCGGGCAGGTCCGCCCCGGACAGGCAGATCGCGAGGCCGTCGAGTTCGGGCTCGAGCGCACCGACCACGGTGGACACCATGCCGCCGAGCGACAGGCCGAGCACGAAGTGCGGCACCGGTTGCCGTTCGTGGTTGCGCTGCCACTGCAGCACGAGGCGCTGGTGCAGCACCGTGCGCCGGAACAGCTCGTCGAGCTCGGCCCCGCGCTGGCCCTCGGTGAGCGCCCCGCCGGCGCGGGCGCAGAACGCGACGTCGAAGCCGCGCGCGCACAGGCCATTGGCCACCGCCGCCATCAGGTCCGCGCCGCCGGCGAGGATCGGCACGAGCAGCACGAACGGGTGCGGTCCTTCGCCCGTGGCACTGCGCAGCTCGAAGCGCACCCGTTCGGTTCCGGCCGCCAGCACGCCTTGGCCGTTGCCGTTGCCGAGGTCGTGCCATTCGTCCAGCGTCACGTCGGGCAGCGGGTCCTGGGCGCCTGGCAAGGCCGTGCCCGGCAACCGCGGGCGCGCGTGCATCGGCGGCGGCGCGTAGGCACAGCCGGCGAGCAGGGCCGCCAAGGTCCACGCGGTCGTTCGGCGGCGGCGTTCAGAAGACGTGCACGGCATACAGCACCAGGCCCGGGGCGCCGTCCATCGGCGTCTCGAACAGCGAGTAGAGCGACGAGGTCGACAGGAAGTCCATGTCGTCGCCGAGCGCCACGTGCAGGCTGGTGCGCGCCGACGGCCGATACGACAGGTCGAGCCGCAGATCGTGTTCGTGCGTCTCGTAGCCGGTCCGCGCGCGCAGTTCCATGTGCAAGCGGTCGGTCAGTTCGAGCTCGAGGCCGAACTTGCCGAACTCCTGGCTGGTGCCGATGCGCACGCCCGACTGCACCCAGACCACTTCGAGCGGATCCTTCGGGTCGTCGGCGTGGATGCGCAGCGACACGCGGC
>JAEUHV010000054.1 GCA_016794485.1 Planctomycetota bacterium | reverse complement strand
GCAGTCGGCGCACCGGCCCTGCTCGCCGCCGGCATGCTTGCGCACGACCTGCTGCTGTCGCCGTGGTGATCGCGACGGCACCGCGGGTTGATTTCCGTCGGCAATCTGCCGAAAGTCCCCGCGCCGTGCCGCGCCGCCCCCATTCCCTGGCCTTCGTCCTGGCGACCCTCGTCGTCGCGGTGATGCTGCTCGGGCTGCCGCGGCTGCTGGTGGTTTGTTCGGGCGGTGAACACGGATCGGCACACGTCGCCTTCGCCCACGCCCACGACGCGTGCTGCCAGGACGACCACGGCGGTGCCGACCAGCCTGCTTCCGACGGCACTCCAGGCGCGCGCGACGGCACGCACTGCGAACACGGCACGTTCGCGGTCGGCCTCGCCGAACCGCCGCGCCCGTTCCTCGCGCAGTGGGCGCCGCCGCCGGCCGCACACGGGGAAGGCCTCGTGGAACCGTTCGTGCCCGACACGGACCGCACGAGTTCGCGTGTGCACGCGCCGGCGACCGGACCGCCGCGTCCCGACGATTGGCCCGCCCGTCGGCGGACCACGCAGCTGCAGCTCTGATCGACGCGTTCGCCGCGCGGGGCAACCCGCGCCCGTGGCACCGCGTTGGCCGCGGTGTCGCCATCCGCCCGCGAACCGCGACCAATCGATCCGATGCACCGTTCCACCTTCTGCCTGCTCGCCGTCGCCACCCTCGCGGCGTGCCATTCCTACCGCGCCGACCCCGTCGACCTCGCCGGCCACGCCGCCGCGTTCGCGCGCGGGGATCTGCACGCGCTGCGGCCACCGACCAGCACCGATGGGACGGTGCAACCCGACGACGGCCTCGACCGGAGCGAAGGCCGCATCGTCGCGATGGGCTGCCATCCGGACTGCCGGATCGCGCGCGCCCGGCTCGACCAGGCGCTCGCCGAGGAAGGGCAGGCCGGGCGGCTAGACGATCCCGAACTGTCCGCCGATGCACTGCGCATCCTCGAGTCGGGCCCGCACCGTTGGCTCGCCGGTGCTGGCGTGTCGTTCACGGTGCCGTGGTCGGGACGCCTCGCGGCAGCGCGTGCGGTAGCGGGCACGAAGAGCCATGCCGCGCTGGAAGCCGTACTCGCCGCCGAGGCCGCCGCGGCCGACGCGGCCGATGCCGCGTGGGTGCGCTGGAGCGGGGCCCGCGAGCGCGTGACGTTGCTCGACGCCGCCTGCAGCGACCTCACCGACCTCGCGTCGATCGCCGATCGCCTGGCTGCCGCCGATGCGCTGTCGCGCCAGGGCGCGCGCGTGTTCACGCTCGAACTGCGGCAACGCGAGCACGACCGCGCTCTCGCCACTGCCGCCGTGGCCCGCACCGAAGCGGCGCTGAAGCAGGCACTCGGCGTGCATCCCGCCGCCAAGGCGACCCTGGTGCCTGGACTCGAACTGGAACCGCGCCTGCCCGCCGACCGGCGATCGGCGCTCCTCCCGGCGACCCCGCGCGTCGTCGCCGCGGTGCGCGCACACGCCGTCGCCGATGCCGAACTGCGGCTCGAACTGAAGAAGCAGTGGCCCGACCTCGTACTGGGCCCGCGCTGGGAAGAAGAAGACGCGCAGCCGCGACTCGGCCTCGGGCTGATGCTGCCGCTGCCGTTCTTCGCCGGCAACGACGCCGCGATCGTGCGCGCCGAGTCGGCCCGCACGGTGGCGAAGACCATCGCCCATGCCGAGCTCGAACGCGCGACGCACGCCCTCGCCGAGGCCGAACTGCGGCTCGCCGAGGCCGAACGCAGCGTGCACTTCGTCCACGACACGTTGCTGCCGCTCGGGCAAGCCCAGCTGGCCGACGGCCGCACGCTCGCCGCCGCCGGCCAGCTCGATCCGCTGTTGCTGCTCGACGCGATCACCCGGGTGCACGACACCCGACTGCAGCTGCTCGATGCGCGCCTCGAACGCGCGCTCGCCGTCGTCCACCTGAACACCTGCACCGGCATCGAACTGCCGGTGCCGACCGCCGAGGAAGTGCGCCGATGAACCCTGGTCCCCGCCCCACCGCCGCCGTTCCCGGCTCGGTCCTGTTCGTCGCCCTGGTCGCCGCCGCGTGCAGCCAGCCGCCGGCACCGTCCCCCACCGAGGCTCACGCCACGCCGACCACGAACCGCATCGACGTGCCCGAGTCCGTGCGCAAGAACCTCGGCATCACGTTCGCGAAGGTCGAACGGCGCCACGTCGCCGCGACGCTGCGGCTGCCCGGCCACTTCGAACCGCTGCCGCAGGCTCGCACCGAACTGCGCGCCCCCGCCGCCGGCCGCGTCTCGCTGCGCGTGCAGCCGTTGCAGGCGGTTGCCAAGGGCGACGTGCTGTGTGCCCTCGACGCCCCGGACTGGCGCTCCCTGCAGCAACAACTGGCGGAGGTCGACACCGAAGCCGGAGTGACGCAAGCACACCTGGCCGCGATCCAGCCGCTGCTCGACGCCCACCAGGACCACGAACGCAGCCTGCAGGAAGCGCTCGCGGTGATGCAGGAACGCGTGCGCGGCCTCACGGCGACCAACCAGAGCGTCGGTGGCCAGGCGCAACCGCTGACCGACGCGCGCGTGCAATTGGCGCAGGTCCAGGCGCAGATCGCCGAAGCGGCCGAACAGCACACCGACACCCAGTCGCGCATCGCCCGGCTCGAAGCCGACCGCAAGGCGCTCGTCGGACGGCGCAGTTCCTTGCTGGCGCAGGCCGCGGTGCTGCACGGCACGACGCCGGAGGCGCTGCTGGCTCCGGGCAAGGACGGTCCGCGCTGGCGCGAACTCGGCGCGATCGAACTGCGCGCGTCGGCACCCGGAGCGGTCGAGAGCCTGCCGCTCGCCGACGGCGCGTGGGTCGAGGCGCATGAGCTCGTGGTGGCGACACTCGATGCCAACCTGGTCCGGTTCCGGGCCCAGGCCCTGCAGGGCGACCTCGGTCGCCTGCGCGACGGGCTGCCGTGCCGGCTCGTGCCGGCGGGAACGGTGCAACCCGAGGTCGTCGCCAACGGCCCGCTGCAACTCGGGCTCGCCGCCGATCCCGTGCGGCGCACGCTCGACGTGTTCGTGGTGCCTTCCGCGCCGGCGGCGTTCGCGCGACCCGGCGTCGCCGGCTTCGTCGAGATCACGACCCAGGCGGGCGGTTCGCCGACCGAGCTGGCGATCCCGCGCCAGTCGCTGCAGCAGGATGGGCTGCGGCGGGTGTACTTCCGCCGTGACCCCAAGGACCGCGACAAGGTCATCCGCGTCGAAGCCGACGACCTCGGCATCGACGACGGTCGCTGGATCGAAGTGAAGAGCGGCCTCGTCGACGGCGACGAAGTCGTGCTGCACGGCGTCTACGAACTGATGCTCGCGAGTTCGGGCAGCGCCCAGAAGGGCGGACACTTCCACGCCGACGGCACCTGGCACGCCGACGACCACAAGTAGGCCCAAGCGATGTTCCGCCAACTGATCGCCGCGTCGCTGCAGCGCCCGTTCCTGGTGCTGGCCATCGCCTTGCTCGTGTTCGGCCTCGCGGCCTGGCAGGCGCCGCGCCTGCCGGTCGACGTGTTCCCCGAGCTCAATGCTCCGACCGTCGTCGTGCTGACCGAGAGTCCTGGACTCGCCGCCGACGAGGTCGAACAGAACGTCACGTTCCCGCTGGAAACCGCGGTGCGCGGCCTGCCCGGCGTGCGCCGCGTGCGGAGCGCCTCGGCGATCGGCCTGTCGCTGCTGTGGGTCGAGTTCGATTGGGGCGAGGACATCTACCGCGCCCGCACCCTGGTCGGCGAGAAGCTCGCGGCGGCGCGCGACCTGTTGCCCGCGGATGCCAACGCCGAGATCACGCCGATCACGTCGGTCACCGGCGAGATCGTGCTGTTGTCGGTGCGCTCGCCAGACGGTTCGGTCGATCCGCGCGAATTGCGCAGCTATGCCGAGTTCGACCTGCGCAACCGGCTGCTCGCGGTGCCCGGCGTGGCCCAGGTCGTCGCGATCGGCGGCGAACTCGCCGAGTACCAGGTGCTGGTGCGCAGCGACGCGCTGCGCCAGTACGAACTGACGATGGCCGACGTGGTCACCGCGGCGAGGAACGCACACACCACCGCCGGAGCCGGCCACCTGCCCGACGTCGACGGACTCGAACTCCCGATCCGGCAGACCGGCCGCGTGCGTTCGCTGGCAGACGTGCAGGGCACGGTCGTCGCCGACCGCGATGGCCACGCCATCACGATCGGCCAGGTGGCCGAGGTGCGCCTCGGCAGTGCACCGGCCCGCGGCACCGCGGCCGAGGGCGGCAAGCATGCAGTCGTGCTCGCGGTGCAGAAATCGCCCGGCACGAACACGCTGGCGCTGACCAAGGCCATCGACGCGAAGCTCGACGAGGCCCGGCGCGCACTGCCTCCAGGCATCGCGCTGAACCCGAACGTGATGCGTCAGGCGGATTTCATCGCGTTGTCGATCGACAACCTCCTGGTCGTGCTGCGCGACGCGGCGATCCTGGTGGCGATCGTGCTGGTGCTGTTCCTGCTCGACGTGCGCACCACGTTGATCACGCTGACGGCCCTGCCGCTCAGCCTGGCCGTGGCGCTCCTGGTGCTGTGGGCGCTCGGGCTGTCGATCAACGTGATGACGCTCGGCGGCCTCGCCGTCGCGATCGGCGAACTGGTCGACGACGCGATCATCGACGTCGAGAACGTGTTCCGCCGCCTTCGCGAGAATGCGGCCCTGCCGGCGGAACGACGCCAGCCCGCGATCCGGGTGGTCTACGACGCCAGCAACGAGATCCGCAGCTCGGTCGTGTTCGCGACCGTGATCATCTGCATGGTCTTCGTGCCGCTGCTGTTCTTGCAGGGCCTCGAAGGCCGGTTCTTCCGGCCGCTCGGCATCGCCTACATCGTGTCCACGTTCGCGTCGCTGGTCGTGGCGCTGACGGTGACGCCGGTGCTGTGCCGGCTCGTGCTCGGCAGGGTCTCGCCGAAGGCCCACGGCGACAGCCGGCTGGTGCGGTGGCTGAAAGCCCGCCATGCGGCGACGCTGCGCCTCGTGCTGCCGCGCGGCAAGGTCGTGCTCGGCGCCTCGTTGGCGGCGACCGCGGCGACACTGCTGCTGGCGTCCACGTTCGGCACCAGCTTCCTGCCGACGTTCAACGAAGGCACGTTCACGGTGTTCGTGATGGCCCCGCCGGGAACGTCGCTGGGCGAGAGCGATCGCCTGGCCACCGGACTGGAGACGCAGCTGACCGCGATCCCCGGGGTGCGGGCGGTCGTGCGCCGCCCCGGCCGCGCCGAACGCGACGAACACGCCGAGCCGGTCAGCAACTCGGAGATCGAAGTGTCGGTGCTGCCCGGACACGCGCGGACCGAGGTCCGCAAGGCGATCGACCGGGTTCTGGCGAGCATGCCGGGCATCACCACGAGCGTCGGCCAGCCGATCGAACACCGGCTGAGCCACGTGCTGTCGGGCACGCCGGCGGCGATCGCGGTCACGGCACTCGGCGACGACCTCGCCGTCTTGCGCGACCTCGCCAAGCGGATCGAAGGCGCCTTGCGCGCGGTTCCTGGCACGCGCGACGTCGCCGCCAACCGCGAGGTGATGATCACGTCGGTGCCGGTGCGCTACCGCCAGGACGACCTCGCCGCCGCCGGACTGTCGCCGGCCGCCGCCGCCGAACAGGTGCAGCAAGCCCTCGCCGGCGTCACCGTCGCCGAGGTGACCGACGGGCCGCGCCGCATCGGGCTGGCCGTGCGGCTGCATCCGGACGAACGGCGCACGGTGGACGACGTCGGCAACCTGGTGCTGCGTTCGCCCAGCGGGGCCCTGGTGCGCGTGCGCGACGTCGCCGACCTCGGCCGCGAACGGGCGTCGAACCTGATCGCGCGCGACGACGGCCGCCGCAAGGCGGTGGTGTCGTGCAACATCGCCGACGGCCACAACCTCGGCGACGTCGCCGCCGCGGTGCGCACCGCGGTGGAACCGCTGGTCACCGCCGCCGGCTGCACGCTCGTCCTCGGCGGCCAGTTCGAAGCGCAGCAGTCCGCGAGCCGCACGATCCTGGCCATGGGGGCCGGCGTCGTCCTGGTGATGCTGCTGCTGGTGCACGCCGCACTCGGGTCGCTGCCCGCCGCCCTTCTTGTGCTGCTGAACCTGCCGTTGGCGCTCATCGGCGGCGTCGCGGCGATCTGGCTGGCCGAGCCGGGCAATCCGTTCACCAACCTGTTGGCGCTGTTCGGTTGCGGCAGCGAACGTTTCGTCGCCCCGGTCGTGTCGATCGCCAGCATGGTCGGGTTCATCACGCTGTTCGGCATCGCCGCGCGCAACGGCATCCTACTCGTGCGGCACTACCTCGACCTGATCGCCGAAGGGGCCTCGCTCGACGAAGCGATCGCGCGCGGTTCGGCCGAACGGCTCGCCCCGATCCTGATGACGGCGTTGACCGCAGCCCTCGGCCTCCTGCCGATCGTGTTCGCAGCCGGCGAACCGGGCAGCGAGATCCTGGCCCCGCTGTCGGTCGTCGTGCTCGGCGGCCTGCTGACCTCGACCTTCCTCAACCTCGTCGTCGTTCCGGCGGGGTTCCACGTATGGTTCAAGAACCGGCCGCTGCCGGCCCCAACCCGCGACGAAGATCCCCTGATCC
>JAEUHV010000024.1 GCA_016794485.1 Planctomycetota bacterium | reverse complement strand
GGCGGCGGGCGGCAATCGTCGGTCGCGACCACACCGTCGGCCGGCATCGCTTCGCTGCCGCCGACCTGCACCCACGCGCCGGCGACACCATCGCCCTGCGCGGTGACGACCTCGATGCGCACTGTCGCCGCGCGCCGTTCGAACGCGAGCACCAGTTCGTCCGCAGAAGCTGCGGTTTCGCGCACGGTCATCGCCCGCGTCGGCACGAAGCCCTCGGCGAACGCGGCCACGGCACTGCCCACCGGCACGTCGCGCAGCGCGAACGTGCCGTCCTTCGCGGTCTGCGCCAAGGGCCAGCCGTCGTCGCGCCGGGGCAAGTGGCTCAACCACACGACGGCGGACGGGACCGGTTGGCCGAGTTCGTCGACGACGCGGCCGTGCACCGTCCGACCCGCCGGCAGTTCGATCTCGATGCGGTTCGCACCCGGCAGCAATTCGACGTCGCGCACCATGCCGCGGTCGATCGAGAGGGTGGCACTGCCCGGCTCGAGTCCAACCATCTGGGCCCGCCCTTCGCGATCCGTGCTACCGTCGCGGCGGGCAAGCCGTGCGTCGGCGACGAACGTCGAAGCCACGCCAAAGCCGATGGCCGCCGGCGAACCATCGGACCAACGCGCGACCACGTGCAGTGCGGCAGCATCGCCGTCCGCGCTCGCGACGCGCGACGCTTCCGCGCTACGTTCCGAACCGACCGCTGGTGCAAGCGAAGGCCTGGCCGCCGCGCCGGGCGAGGCGGCCACCGCCGGTGCGTTGCCGCCGCGGTCGACCGTGCGATCGTCACGCCCACCCAGTGCCCACCACAGGATCGGCACGGCGACGCCTGCGACCACGGCGACGAGCCGCAGCCAGAACGCGGTCTGCGGCCGCACCGCGACCGGCCCACCCAGCGAACCCGCCTGCACCACCGACGGAACGTCCGTGTGCGCCCGCCCCGCCGCCAGCACCGCGTCGCGCAGCGGCAGCCACTGCCGCGCCCCGAGGCCGAGCCCCGCGGTGACCGCCAACCCGACCGGCAGCCGGTCGCGCAGCCGTTCGAGGCCACGGTGCACCCAGCTCTTCACCGAACCGACCGGATGGCCGAGCGCATGCGCGATCTCGGTCGGCGTCATGCTGTGCACGAGGTAGAGCACGAGCACCGAACGCGTCGGCTCCGGCATGGCCTCGATCGCCGTCTGCATGCGCGCCACTTCGTCGTGCACTTCGGCCTTCGAGGCCGGATCGTCTATCGGTTCGGGCCGCAGTCGCCGCGGGTCGGGACGGCGCGCCGCGCGGCGCCGGGCATTGTGCGCCTCGTGGGTCAGGATGCCCAGCAGCCACGGTTCGAGCGGTCGGTTCGCGTCGAACGCCTGCGCGTTGCGGATCGCCTGCACGAACGTCGTCTGCACCAGGTCTTCGGCATCGACACCCGGCGCAGCCAGATGGTTGGCCACCAACAAGAGACCCTGCGCGGTGCGGTCGAACACGAACGCGAGCGCGGCGTGATCGTGCTGGTCACGAAACCGCAGGAACGCGGCGCGTACCTCGGCTTGCAACGGCAGCGACATGCTCGTTCGCCGGAACTACCGCACCGTGACGACGGCGCGTGCCGAGCTCAGCAGGGCCGGCGCCGGTTGCCACGGCAGCGGTTGCTGCAGCATCACGCCTTGCACCTGCAGCTCGATCGGGCCGAGCGCGGCGATCGGCAGCATCGTGAACGCCATCGGCTGGATCGGCAGCACCACCGCCGGATCGACGAGCAGCGGGCAACCAGATCCCAGCGGCAGTGCCACGTTCGCTGGCTGCAGACCGAACACGAGCCACACGGCAGTGCCAGGATACGACGGGCCGACGTAGCAGCGCACGCGCTGGCCATCGAGCATCGGCGTGAGCTCCAGCGAAGCTCCGCAACCGCCTGGCTCATACGCGACCTCGACGACTGCCGGAGTGATCGTGAGGCTGAGCGACGACCCGATGATCTGGCAGTTCGTGCCGACGAGCCCCGCGGCCAACGACGCTGCATTCCGGACCCGCACGACCACGAGGCCCGCAGGCAGATCGAGCACGAAGTCCTTCGCCGCCGAACTGCAGAACGACCCAGGGTCACCCTGGAACGCGAACTCGACCCCGGGTTGGCCGACGATGTCGAGTTCCACCGATCCGGTCGCGGCCCCCGAAGTACCGATGCTGTTGGCCGCCACCTGGAACCGCACCGGCATCGCCCGCGGCACCTGCAGTTCGACGTCCACGCTCGGATCGCTCGTGCTCGCCGAACCGTTCGGAACCACGGCGCCGTTCACGGTGGCGCTCGCGGTGAGGAACACGGACAGGGCCTGTTCCTGCACCTGGAATTGCCCCCACAGGCTGGCCTCGCAACCGACCGCATTGCACGAGCTGCCCACACCGCTCGTCACGTCGGTGCCGGCGGCGAGCACGGTGGGCGGCACCAGCACACCGGGCCCGGCGACCGACAGGACCACAGGCTTCGGCAGCACGGCGCGGGCGATGCGCAGGTCCTGGGCGAGCAGCGGAGCGACGACGACGGCCGACGCGACGCAGAAGACGGCAGGCAGGGATGGGTTCATGGCGGCTCTCGACAACGGTCCGGGGGTTGCGAACGATAGTCCCTGCCCCACCGCCCGGTTGCAGCGCCACCGGCGAATCGCGTCGTTCAATGGACCGCGTCGGGTCGCTAGAGTCCGCGCATGACCGTCGCCACCCAGGACCTCGCTCTCGTCGCCAACACCATCCGCGGCCTCGCCATGGACGCCGTGCAGAAGGCCGATTCGGGCCACCCGGGCATGCCGATGGGCATGGCCGAAGTCGCCGCCGTGCTGTGGACGGAAGTGCTGCAGTGGAGTGCCCAGGACCCGAACTGGGCCGGCCGCGATCGCTTCGTGCTGTCCGGCGGCCACGGCTCGATGCTGCTCTACTCGCTGCTGCACCTCGCCGGCTACCCGGTGTCGATGGACGACCTGAAGTCGTTCCGCCAGCTGCACAGCAAGACGCCGGGCCATCCGGAATACGGCGAGACGGTCGGGGTCGAGACCACCACCGGTCCGCTCGGGCAGGGCTTCGCCAACGCGGTCGGCTTCGCGATCGCCGCCCAGATGGAGGCCGCGCGCTTCCAGAACCCGCTGCTGCTCAATCGGGTGTTCGTGACCGCTGGCGACGGCGACCTCATGGAGGGCATCAGCTACGAAGCGGCGACGCTTGCCGGCCACCTGAAACTCGCCAACCTCGTCTGCCTGTGGGACGACAACGGCATCACGATCGAAGGCCACACCGACCTCGCCACCAGCGAAGACATCGGCAAGCGCTTCGAGGCGCAGGGCTGGGCCGTGCAGCACGTCGACGGCCACGATGCCGAACAGATCCGCAAGGCGCTCGGCAAGGCCACCGCCGGCGGCGATCGCCCACAATTGATCTGCTGCAAGACGACGATTGGCAAGGGCAGCCCCAACAAGGCGAACACGCACGAAGTGCACGGCGCCCCGCTCGGCAAGGACGAGATCGCGGCGACCAAGAAGGTGCTCGGCATGCCGGCCGAGGACTTCCACGTTCCGGCCGCGGCGCGCGCGGTGTTCGCGGCGGCAGCACAGCGCAACGAAGCGGCGCGCCTGCGCTGGCAAGGCGCGATGCAAGGCTGGGAGGCGAAGGCGCCCGAACTGGCCAAGGCCTGGCAGGCGTTCCGCGCCCGCACCGTTCCGGCCGACCTGCTCGAGCAACTGGTCGCCGCCGCCGGTGCGGAGCCGGCTGCGACGCGCGCCCTGTCGGGCAACGTGCTGAACAAGGCGGCCGACCTGGTGCCGGGCTTCGTCTCGGGCAGCGCCGACCTCGACCCGTCGACCAAGACACGCATCAAGAAGAGCGGCTCGTTCACCGCCAAGGACCGCACCGGCCGCACGCTGCACTACGGCATCCGCGAGCACGCGATGGGCGCCATCCTGAACGGCATCACGCTGCACAGCGGCTTCCTCGCCGCCGGCAGCACGTTCCTGGTGTTCGCCGACTACATGCGCACGCCGATCCGCCTGGCGTCGCTGATGAAGCTCCCGACCACGTTCGTGTTCACGCACGACAGCCTGATGGTCGGCGAGGACGGCCCCACGCACCAACCGGTCGAACACCTCGCGACGTTGCGCGTGATTCCGAATCTGCACGTGTTCCGCCCGGCCGACGGCGCCGAGACCGCGGCGGCGTGGACGCATGCGCTGTCGCGCCGCGACGGCCCGGTGACGCTCGCGTTGACGCGGCAGAACCTGCCGAAGCTGCCGCACGCGGCCGGCTGGACCCCGCGCGAAGCGCTGCGCGGCGGCTACGTGCTGGTCGACACGCCGAACGCCAAGGCGACGATCGTCGCGACCGGCGCCGAAGTCGGCCTCGCGGTCGACGCCGCGGCCGTGCTCGCGCAGCAGGGCGTGCCGACGCGCGTGGTGTCGATGCCGTGCGTCGAGCTGTTCCTGCAACAGGACGCCGGCTACCGCGCGGGCGTGCTGGGCAAGGCGGCGGTGTTCACCGTCGAGATGGGCCGCCCAGAGTACTGGTGCCAGTTCACCGGCCGGCTCGATCGCTGCATCGGCCAGACCACGTTCGGCGCGTCGGCGCCGGCGAAACACGTCGCCGAGCACTTCGGCTTCTCGGCCCAGAAGGTCGCCGACCGCGTTCGCGCGGCCCTGTAGTCAGGCCCTCGCGAGTTTGGCGGCAGGGCAGCCCAGCCGGTCGTCGGCAACCTCCGCTGCGGCGGACAACCGATGTTCGACTGGCTCCTCGGCATGTTCGACGCGCGCGGGTTTCCCGCGCGCTGGCACTGCGGCGAATGGTCGTCCCTGCTCGGTTGGGTGCACATCGCCTCCGACGTCGCGATCTGGCTCGCCTACATGGGCATCCCGGCGGTGCTGTTGTACTTCGTCCGGCGTCGTCGCGACGTGCCGTTCCTGCCGGTGTTCGTGCTGTTCACGCTGTTCATCGCCTCGGCCGGGCGGTGCCCGCCGACGGATGATCCACCGCCCGCGCGAGCGTGCTTCGCTCAGGCGCCCGGGCGAACACGCCGCACGCTGGACTCGGTGTCGCGGCGCAGGTGGCAGTCGGCGATGTCGGCGAGCATCAAGAACGCCTGGTAGAGCACCATCGCGCCCGCGACCTCGAGCGCACCGCCGCCCAGCGTCACCATCGCCATCGGCCACGACTGCATCTTCACAGCGGACAGCACGCCGACCACGACGCCGAGCGCGATCGCGAGGAACGCCACCACCGCGAGCAAGGCCGCGAGGCTGCGCGCGCCGCCGTAGCTCGACCGCTCGCGCACGTCGAGCAGGACATCCTGCGGCGACAGGCCCGGCACGCCGACGGGCGGCAGGTCCACCTTCGGCGGCGGCGGCGGTGGCGACGGCGGCTCCGGCAGGCCGAACCGTCGCCACGCCGGCTCCCACCCGGTGCCGTCCAACACCTCCGGCTTGCCGCCTCCGGCCGCCACGCGCACCGCGCAGTTCCCCGGCAGGCTTCCCGCTGCCATCGCGGCCAGGATCTGCGCCTCTGCCAACGGCCCGACGAACCCCGTCAACTGTGCGTGCCGCACCCAATACTGCGTCTCCATGGCAGCGCTTGTACGGGCCGCGCCGCCGTTCACAAGGCGACGCGTTCGCCCTGCGCGGCAACACCGAACCCCGACATCTCGATGCGGGCGCGCAGCGCGGCGTCGTGCAGCACCGGATTGCTGTGGTTCATGTGCAGGAACCGCAGCGTGCCGGGCCGCCGCCGCGCCCGCTCGCCGAGCAGCTCCATCGTGCGGGCCATCAGCGGATGCGGGATCTCGGCGAGGTTGCGGTCCGGCAGTTCGCGGCCGTCGTAGAACGTGCCGTCGAGGTAGGCGACGTCGACGCCGTCGAGCAGGCGATCGAGCAGGCCCGGTGACTTCTCCCACGCGTCGACGTCGGGCACGAACAACACGGCGCGATTCGGCCCGCGCAGCACGAATGCCATCGTGTCGGAGAACTCGTCGCGGTGCGGCACCTGCACGGCGGTGATCGTCAGTCCTGGCCACGGCGCGAACGGTTCGCCGACGGCGAACGGCCGCGGAGCGATCTGCTGCAGCGCCACCAGCTGCTTCCACGGCGCCTGCGCCTCGACGAACGCGCAGAAGCGCGGCGACGCGTGCAGCGGAATCGCACGGCTGCCGGCGACCTCGCGGCCGAACCAGGCGAGGCCGAGGTAGTGGCCGAGGTGCGCGTGGGTCGTCAGCACGGCGTCGACCGGCTGGCGGCCGCGGCCGTGCACGCCGGCGGTGTCGTGCAGCAGGGCGACCTGTTCTTCGATGCGCGGCGTCGCTTCGACCAGCAGCAGCTTCGGGGTCCCGCCCCGGCGGTCGACGACGCCGAGCGCACTCGGGTACAGCACGCGGCCGGTGCGGCGGGCTTCCGTGCAACACGGTTGCTCGCAGCCGAAGTGCGGCAGGCCACCGTCCTGGGCGATGCCGAGCACGACCAGTTCGACGTCGGCGGGTGCGGGTGCTGGTGCCGGCGGCGCGACGCAGGCGGCCAGCGCCAACGCGGCGCCGACGAACGGCAATGCCGACGCGTTCACAAGCCACCTCAGGGCGAGCCCTGCCAACGACGACCGCATCACCACGGGCACCATGACGGCATGGTAGCGCCCGCACGAGTCGTTCCTTGGCCTCGATCGCGCGCGCCCGAGGCACCCCGTGGGCTACTGGCGAACGACCTGGCGCACGACCGACGTCGGCATCGGCAGCGGAGCGACGCTGCCGAAGTCGATCGCGGCCGTCTGCACGTAGACCGCGGGCCAGGGCAGCGGCGGCAGCTGCCAGAAGGCCGAACGGGACACGGGATCGAACAACTGGAAGTCGGCCACCAACAGGTCGCTGAACTGGTTGCCGAGGCCGAGATCGACGATGCCCGGCGCCGACGACGGCAGGTTGCTGGTGCTCAGGGTGAGCACGGCGAAACTGAGTGCCGGCAACGAACCGCTGCCGCAATAGACGCGGAACGACTGCGTCGGCGTGACCACGGGCGGCGCCGAGACCGCCACGGCCCCCGTCGTGCCGCTGATGGCGACGAACAGGCCCGAGCTGGCGCCGACCGCATTGCTGACGCTGATCCCGGTGAACGACAACGGGGCGATGCCCTGCGGTGGATAGACCTCCATCTGCGTCGGGCTGATGACGCGAAACCAGCCGAGGTGCCAGTTGGCCGGCGTGGTGTTGAGGATGACGTGCGGGCCGAGGTTGACGGCCGTGACGGTGTCGAAGCGCTCGCCGGTGAGCACGAACGGCGTGTTGGTCACGTTCGGCAACGTCTGCACGTCGATGGCGTCCAACTTCGGCCGTTGCGGGAACGACGCGAGTCCGTAGGTCGGGAACAGGTCGTCGTCGGGCCACGCGGCCACCGCCTCGGCGAGGCTGTTCAACGTGTCCGCGCTGGTACCGGACTCGCCCTTGTTGACCAGGGCGACGATGGCGACGCCGTCGGTGCGCCAGATGGCGCTCGTCTTTGCGTCTTCGAGCGTGCCGCCCTTGTGGTAGGCGTAGACCCCGTTCGGCCGGGCCGACCAGCTGAACGCGCCTGGCGTGACCTGGTCCAGACCATCCGGCCCCGGAAGCGGCGTCACCGTGTGGCGCGCGAGCATGCTGCTCTGTTGCAGCGGTGGAATCGTGATCCAGTCCTGACCGAGGCCGAACACGCCGGTGAGCAGGCGGGCGTAGTCGACCGGGGTGAAGGCCATGCCGCCGGTCGCCGCGGACAGGTTGGGGTTGCCGCTCCATTGCGGCATCTTGCGGCGCTGGTCGGTGTAGACCTGACTCGGATAGAGCTCGAGCTCGCGGGTGTAGCCGCGCAGTTCGCCGAGCGCGAGGTTCTGCGGCAGCCCCGCCGCCACACGCGCCCGCGTGATGCCGAGCGGGCCGTAGATGTTGGCTTGCATCCACGTCTGCAGGGCCTGGCCGGTCACATCGGTGATGACGTGACCAGCGAGCATGAAACTGTTGTTGCAGTAGTTGCCGGCGGCCCCGGGTCCAAACAGGGTGGGCTGCACCGACAACCAGTGGGTCGCCTGCGCCTGCGTCACCGGCAGCACCGGAGCCGAAGGATTGGCCAGCTCGGAGGCCCCGAACGGTGAGAAGTTGCGTTGCAGACCGCTGGTGTATTCGAGGCACTGCAGCAGCGTGACGTTCGCGAAGTTGGCGTTGACGCCGCTGAGACCGAGCAGCGTCGCGGGTTTGTTCGACAGCGACAACACTCCGTTCGCCACCAGCTTGTGCACCGCCATCGCCGTCGGCACCTTGCTGAGGCTCGCCACACGCATCAGGCTGGTCGGTTGCGTGATCGGGCTGCCGGCTTCGGCCCACGTGTAGCCACGCGTGTAGACCAGGCGTCCCGACTTGCAGATCGCGATGGCGGCGTGGCGGGCCCCGGTCGCCTGCACGTGGTTCGTCATGTAGGCGTCGAACGCGGCGAACTCGGGACGCGCGATGCCGGTCGCGGTCCACACGCGGGCTCGCGGCGTCCGCTCCTGGGCGAAGGCCCCGGCGAAGCGCAGCGCAGCGCCGCTGCCGCCCGAAGCGATGACCAGCGGCTGCAGGCCCAACCCGGTCAGCGTGTTGAACTCCGTCTGCCAGCCGCTCGAGGTCGCGTCGGCCCGGGCGGCCCAGACACCGACGCGATCGTCTTGCCACACCGAGACGTAACGCTGGCTCTCGGACATGCCCAGAGCCGACAGGCGGGCCTGCCCTTCGTAGAACGCATCGAAGGTCGCAGTGAACCCGGCGACGTCGGCATCGACGACGTGGCCCCACACCACGTCGTTGACGTTGTTCTCGTACACACCACAGTAGAGCGGCGTCGTCGAGGTGCCGTAGATGTCGGCGCTGACCAGCATGCGACCCAGGCCACGCTGCGCGGCGGTGGTCGACCCGAACGTCGTTTCGTTCATGCCGAGGTAGTCGGCAAAGCCCAGCCCGTCGGCGACGAACACCGCCGCGAACACGACGTCCGCGCCCGAGCCGGCCGCGGTCAGCAGTTTTGGCCGGTAGCCCTGGCTGAGCCAGGTGCTGCGCTGGGCGATGTACTGGGCCTGGGTCAGGCCGTGGTTGGTCACCCACGCCGGACCGCCGACCTGTTCCCAGATCGCGGAATAGCGCGGCGCCGCAAGGCCTCCGGCGACCGACAACTGCGTCAGCCGGTAGCCCTGGCCGGTGAGGCTGTTGAACTGCGCCAGGTGGTACGACGCCGCGGCGTTGTGGTAGGCCACCACTTGCCCCAACGCACTCGCTGTGACGGCCAGGAAGGCCACGACGACACGCAGCAGGAATGGCATTGCGTGCAAGGCAGCGGGCTGGAGTCGCCGCCCGTTCGCACAATCCGCAGCGAGCAGAAGCCGAGGCTACAGCATGCCGACGACGTTGCCGTCCGCGTCGATGTCCATGCGCGCCCCGCCCGGCACCTTGCCGAGCCCCGGCATCGTCATGATCTCGCCGGCGAGCGGATACACGAACCCCGCACCGACCGACACCCGCGCGTCGCGCACCTTGAAGCGGAAGCCGGTCGGCCGACCCTTCAGGTTCGGGTCGTGGCTAAGCGAGTACTGCGTCTTCGCCATGCAGATCGGGAAGCGGCCGTAGCCGCGTTCTTCGAACAGCGCCAGCTGCTTCTCGGCCTCGGGCTCGTAGTCGACGCCGTCGGCACCGTAGATCTTGGTCGCCAGCGTCTCGATCTTCTCCTTCAGGCTCGCTTCGTCCGGATACAGCAGCCGGAACGAACTCGGCTCCTCGGCGGCCTTCACCAGCGCGTGTGCCAGGTCCTCGCCGCCCTTGCCGCCATCGGTGAACAGCGTCGACGTGTGCGCCGCCGAAGCCCCGGCCGCGAGTGCGGCCTGCTTGACGAACTCGATCTCGGCGTCGGTGTCGCCGGGGAAGCGGTTCACCGCGACCACCACGGGAATGCCGAACAGGCGCACGTTCTCGATCTGCTTCTGCAGGTTGCCGATGCCGGCCGCCAGCGCGTCGAGGTCCTCCTGCTTGAGCCCGTCCGGCAGCGGCTTGCCGGCGACGATCGTGAACCGGCCGCTGTGCATCTTCAGCGCGCGCACCGTCGCGACCAGCAGCGCCGCGTCGGGCTTGAGACCGGACGCGCGGCACTTGATGTCGAAGAACTTCTCGGCGCCCATGTCGGCGCCGAAGCCGGCTTCGGTGACCACGAAGTCGAGGCTGCGCAGTGCGATGTAGTCGGCGACGATCGAACTGTTGCCGTGCGCGATGTTGGCGAACGGGCCCGTGTGCACGAGTGCGGGCGTGCCTTCCAGCGTCTGCATCAAGGTCGGCTTGAGCGCGTCCTTCAGGATCGCGGTCATGGCGCCGGCCGCCTTCAGGTCCTCGGCGGTGACCGGCTTGCCGTCGGTGGCATAGCCGACCACCATGGCACCCAGGCGCTTGCGCAGGTCGTGGATGTCCTTGGCCAGGCCGAGGATCGCCATGATCTCGCTGGCCGACGTGATGTCGAAGCCGGTGCGGCGCGGCTTGCCGTTCTTGTCGCCGCCGTGCGCGACCTCGACCTCGCGCAGCGCGCGGTCGTTCATGTCGAGCACGCGGCGCCAGGTGATCTGGTCGGGATCGAGCTTGCACTCGTTGCCGTGGAACAGGTGCGCGTCGAGGAACGCAGCACACAGGTTGTGCGCCGCGGTGACCGCGTGGAAATCGCCGGTCAGGTGCAGGTTGAGCTCTTCGGGCGGCACGACCTGGGAGTAGCCGCCGCCGGCGGCGCCGCCCTTGATGCCGAACACCGGGCCCATCGACGGCTGCCGGATCACGCAGCAGGCGCGCTTGCCGATGCGGTTCAACGCCTGCGAGATGCCGACCGTGTGCACCGTCTTGCCTTCGCCGAGCGGCGTCGGCGTGATCGCGGTGACCACGACGTACTTGGCGGGCTTCTTGCTCGACGGCTGCTTCAGCAGATCGAGCTTCACCTTCGCCTTGGCGTTGCCGTACGGCTCGAGATCGTCCGGGCCGAGACCCATGATGCGCGCGACCTCGGACAGGGGCCGCAGCGGGATGGAACGAGCGATTGCCAGATCGTTGAGCGACATCGGGAGAGCGGCGAACGATAACGACGCGCCCTCGTGACGCCACGGCGGAACATGCGAACGCGGTGCCACCGCGAAGTCCGCCGCCGCCCGCCGGTCCGATCCCGGAGCGGGACGCGGTGCGCGGTCGCGACCGGTCTGGAACCGATACAGCCCGTGGAGCTGACACCCATGACGCGCCTTCGCCATCCTGCCTGGTTCGCCACCCCGCTCATCGCCCTCACTGCCTGCGGCAGTGGCGGTGGAACCGGCTCGAACGCCACCACCGACACGATCGCTCCGCAAGCCGGCGAGGTCCGTGACGGGCTCGGCGCCGATGCCGCGACGCAAACGTCGACCTCGACCTTCAGTGCGAACTGGAGCGGCTTCCAGGACGACTCGGGCGCCATCGCCGAGTACCACTGGGCCCTCGGCACGACGCCGGGCGGCACCGAGATCCAAGGCTGGCAATCGGTCGGGACCGCGACGTCGGCGACCAACCCACAACTGGCGCTGTCCGACGACACGACCGTCTACGCCTCGGTGCGCGCGTTCGACGCGGCCGGCAACCAGAGCAGCGTCGCGAGCAGCAACGGCAGCCAGATCGACGTTCCCTCCGGAGGGGGCGGCGGCGGCGGCGGCGGTTCGCAAACGCTCGCCTCGTCGGTCACGCAGTGGGGCGTGACCTGGCAGTTCGCCGAACCCGAGCAGGTCGGCCAGTTCTGCAACGGCGATTGGTGGGTCGTGGGGCCGGTCGACGTCGTGTCGATCTCGCCGCCGACGCAGAACGTCGCCGGCCGCCAGATCAACGGTTCGATGGTGAACCCCACCACGCTGGTGAACGGCGAGCACGGCTACGACAGCCAGCTCTACCATCCGTACGAAGCCGATCGCTACAAGAGCTACCTCAACGTCGCGATCGGTGTGTCGAGCAACGCACCGCTGCAGCTGACCGCCGGCAAGAGCCTGATCTCGGCAATCAGCTACCTCGGCACGTCGCTGCCGCCGAACGGCTCGTTCTCGCAGTTGCAGACCGCGGCGGTCCTGACCGTGTTGGCGAGCGCTCCGGCCGCGGATGCGTTCCGCCCGCCGTACACCGGCAACGACAAGACGGTGCACTTCCGCGAGTCCGACCTCGACTACACGACGCTGGCGTCGCTGGCGCCCGGCTCCGGCATGCCGGACCGCACCACCACCGCGGACTCGTTCCAACGCGTGTGGCTCGACCACCATTGCGGTTGGACCAGCCGCTACCTGCATCCGATCGACAACATGCCGGACTACGGGCGCGACTTCACGTCGCTCTACGGCACCGGCGTGCTGATGGCGAACACCAACCTCACCAACGCGCAGAAGCGCGACCTGGTCGTGCGCCTCGTGCAGATCGGCATCGACTTCCACGGCAACGTGGTGAACGGCGGCTACTGGGAGGGCGTCGGTGGCCAGGGCAGCGGCCGCAAGTTCCCGATCCTGTTCGCCGGCAAGCTGCTCGGCGACTCCACGATGCTGGCGATCGGCACTTCGCACCCGTCGGGCTACTACGGCCCGAGCCATCCGAACAACCGCAGCCAGTTCGGCGAGGACTGCCAGACGTTCTACGTGCAGCAGACTTCGGCGGGCGTCTACAACTGGGGCTACGGCGGCTACACGTCGACGTCGAACGGACTGGCCGAGTGGGGCAACAACCACACGACGTGGCCGAGCAACGACAACTCGAACTGGACCGGCGATCCGTACCGCCGCTGCTGCACCGGCAATGCGTGGGTCGGGCAGACGCTGACGGCGCGCATCATGGGCCTCGTCACCACGTGGAACCATCCGGCCTACTTCGACTACATGGACCGCTTCATGCAGACGGAGGCCGTCGGCCAGTGGACGCGTTCGTGGGACACGTGGCAGGCGTCGATGTGGGACACGTACCGCAGCTCGCTGTGAGCCGAAGCGTCGCCATCACCAGCAAGTCCAGCAGGCAGTAGAACGTCCCCGCTGCCAGCGGCGGGTTGGTGGTCGACAGCGCCAGCCACGGCACCTCGGCGCGCCACCGCCAGCAACCGAGCCACGTGCCGTAGAGCTCGAGCCCGAGCGCCAGCACGAACATGCCGGCATACAGGCCGCGCGTGCGTGCACGCAGCAACGACGCCGCGAACACGCCGAACAACACGAGTCCGAAGCGATCGAGGCCGGCACTCGCCAACGCCACCGCGAACGGCGCCGCGACGGCCGGCACCAGCCACGCGGCACGCGGCGGCAGGTGCGGGGCCCAGGTGAGGCCGAGGCAGAGCAGCAGCGCGTGTCCCGGCGGCACGAACCACGGCACGCCGCTGGCCCGGTAGTCGTACAGCCCCCAGACGAGGGACAAGACACACTCGCCCGCGGTGGCGAAGACGAGGCAGGCGAGCAGGGCGATGCGGCCGATGCGGTCGCTGGCCAGCACCAACCACACGAACACGGCGAGCACCACGACGTCGACGGCGTGCCGGCCCCACGGCACGGCGCGGTCCAGCGCGAGGCCGCCCGCGATCACGGCGGCGAGGCCCAGTGCCCAGGGGACGGGCAGCCCGCACAGCGGCTGCAGCTGCGGCCGGCTCACGGCCGCAGGGCGCGGGTGTAGACCGCCGCGAACCGGTCGAGGCAGTGGCGCATCTCGTAGCGCTGCTCGGCGACGGCGCGGTTGGCGCGTCCCAGCCGCTGCCGCAGCCCGGCGTCGTCGAGCAGGCGCTGCACCGCCGACGCGAGCGCAGCGGGGTCCTCGCGCGGCACCACCACGCCCGTAGCCTCGGCCGGCAGGATCGCGCGCACGTCGCCGACGTCGGTCGCGACGACCGGCAGGCCGCTCGCCATCGCCTCGAGCATCGCGATCGGCATCTGCTCGGTGCGCGACGACAACACGAACACCGCGAACGTCGCGTAGTGCGGCGCCGTGTCGGCGACCGGCCCCACCCAGTCGACCCGCCCGGCCACGCCGAGCTGCTCCGCCTTGGCGCG
>JAEUHV010000555.1 GCA_016794485.1 Planctomycetota bacterium | reverse complement strand
GCCAGGGTGCCGCGCGCGCGCAACGCCCCGTCCTGCAGCACCAGCACTTCGGCGCAGATCTCCTCGACCTCGAGCAGGTGGTGCGACGCCATCAGCACGGTCGTGCCCGCTTGCGCCCGTTCGCGCAGGATCTGCATCACGGTCTCGCTGCCGAACGGATCGAGGCCCGACGTCGGCTCGTCGAGCAGCAGCACCTGCGGGTCGCCGAGCAGGGCACAGGCGAGCGAGAGCCGCTTCTGCATGCCGGTGCTGAACGTGCGCGACGGCCGCCGGCCGGCGTGGCGCAGGCCGAGGCGATCGATCCAGTGCTCGGCGCGTGCGTCGGCGTCGGCGTTGGCGAGGCCGAGTTCGGCGCCGACCCACGCCAGCAGTTCGGGGGCGCCCAACACGCCGAGCGGCGGCGGGTCTTCGGGCTGGAACGCCACGCGCCGACGGTTCGTGCGCGAATCGGGCGGTTCGCCGAGGATCGTCACGGCGCCGGCGGTCGGCCGCTGCAGGCCGGCCAGCACGCGCAGCAGGGTGGTCTTGCCGGAGCCGTTCGGGCCGAGCACACCGACGATGCGGCCGGCGGGCAGTTCGAGGTCGAGCGGCTGCAGTGCGACGACGCGGCCGGTCCGGCCCGTGAACGTCACCGCGAGTTGCCGCACCGAGATGGCGGATGCCATGCGCGCGCGATGGTATACCTGCGCCGATGCGGTTTCCTGTGATGGCGCCGGTCCTGCCGGTGCGGGTGCGATGAGCGGTCATCTCGAACTGGCGGACGGCACGCGCGTGGCCATCGGGCACGGGTTCGTGCTCGGCCGCGTCGCCGGCTGCGACCTCGTGATCGACGACGGCAAGGCGTCGCGCAAGCACGCGCGCTTCCTCGTCGAGGGAGGCGTGGTCGAGATCGAAGACATGCAGAGCAGCAACGGCACGTTGCTGAACGACAAGCCGGTGACGCGGCGCATGCTGCGCAGCGGCGACCGCATCCAGATCGGCAAGACGGTGCTGGTGTTCCACGACGGGGCCGTGCCGGGCAGCGCCGCGGCGAAGTCGCCGACGGCGTCGGCGCCGGATCTCGACGACAACGACCTGTTCGGCGATGGCCCGACCGAGGTCGCCATGCAGCCGCCGCCGAAGCCTGCACCGGCCCCGGCGCCGCCCGCCGCGCCCGCACCCGTTCCCGCCCCCGTTCCCGCGCCGCCCCGGACGCCGCCGCCGCCCCCGCCGAAGCCCGCGGTGGTCGAGTTCGCCGACGAAGTCGTCGAAGTGAAGAAGGCGCCGCCGGCCGCGCGCGAGCCGGAGATCGCGGTCGCGCCGCGCGCGAAACCGGCCCCTGGGGCCAAGGCCGATGCACCGGTGGCGTCGGCGCCGCGCATCCTGCAGTTCCAGAACAAGCCCGGTGCTCGCGGGGGCCTCATGGGCGACGACCTCGGCCAACTCAGCGGCGGCATGCGCACGATCCTCGTGCTCGGCGCCTTGGCCCTCGGTGGTGCGATCGTCTACGGCATCGTCGTGCTGACCAGTTGACGGCGTTCCCGGCGAACACCGACGAACCACAGTCCGGTGATCGTCAGCAACGCCAGCAGCGACAGCCGCAGCGGCCAGACGACCCGTGGCGCCGCGAACGCGAGCACCACCTCGTGTTCGCCTGCGGGCACGTAGACCGCGCGCAGGTAGTGGTCGGCGGCGTAGACCGGCGACGGTTGCCCGTCGACCGTCGCGATCCAGCCCGGATCGAACGGATCGGCGAGGCGCAGGTAGCCGTCGCGCGTGGTCTGCACCCGGATGCGCACGCATTCGTCGGCGTGCTGCACGATCGTGACGGCGGCTTCGGCGGGGCCTTCCCCGGTGGGACGCGGGGCGTTGCCGTCCTCGAGGATCGTCTGGTGGATCACGTCGCGGTCGACCCGCGACAGTTCGCGCCGACGGTCCGCGGCATCGGCCACGACCTGCACCTGCCGCACGAAGGTCGCGCGTGGCAGGCAGGTCGTGCGTTCGTACAGCCGGTGCGGCGGCGGCGTTCCCGGCGGCGTGCGGTCGACGAGGCCCGGCAGGTTCACGGCGTGTGCGGCGAGCACGAAGCGCACGCCCAGCACGTCGAGCAGCGGATGCTGCAGCGACGCATCGCGGCGGAAGTAGCCGATGCCTGAACCGCTCCACGTGACGCTGCGCTTGCCGTCGGCGTCGGGCTCGATCGCCAGGAAGAACTCTTCCATGCGCAACGGCGGCAGCGGGTTGTAGGTCGCGAGGTCCTCGAGGCCGTGGTAGCCCGGCAGGTTCGGCATGTACAGCGCCGATGGGTCGACGGTGGTCGGGTCTGCGAGCCGGTGCAGACGCGGCCGCACGCCAGGGGCTTCCGCGGGCGTGCGCAGCACCGACTGCACGAGGTCGGGTGGTGTGGTGACCCGATCGCTGGCCACGGCGACGACCGGGCCGAGGCCGGCGTGCCAGAGTTCGCCGATCGTGATCGCGAGCAACAACGCGAGGCGCGTGCGGCCGCGGCAAGTGAAGGCCAGCAGGGCCACGGCGCACACGATCGTCGCGCGCGCGAACGTCGTGCGCAGGTGCACGAGGTTGGCGAGTGCCTCGTCGGGCCACATCGACGAGCGGATCCACGCGGCGATCTTCTCGGGGTCGGCGCCGAGCGCCGCGACTTCGGGTTGGTTGCGGTCCCACGCGATGCCGCGCGCGATCCACTGCACCAGGTCGTCGCCGCTGGCGCCCGCGAACGCGATCGTCCCGCTGGCACTCACGAGCAGCAGGGTTGCGAGGGTCACCAACACGCGGCGCGGACGTTCCTGCAGCAGCCGATCGGCGCCGAGCACCGCGACCACGATGCCGGCGAACGCGACCAGGAAGACGTTGCGCTTCGCGTCGGTGGCGGCCAGCCCGGGCAACAGCCGCGCCAGTTCGGCCACGCCCGGTGTCGCGGTCGCGAGCATCAGGCCGAACAGTGCGAAGCCGGCGAAGAACACCGCGAGGTGGCGCCGCGAGCGGTCGCCGAACGCGACCAGCGCGCCGAGCAAGGGCACGATGCCGAACGCGAACGAACACTCGACCCAGTTGAACCCGGCACTCGTCGCGGGGCGCGAGAACGCCACCAACGGCGTCCACGGTGGTCGCACGAGTCCCGCCTGGCCGCGATGGAACCAGTCGGCCGCCCAGGCGAACAAGTCGGGCCACAGCAGGGTCGCGGCGTGGTCCCATTCCAGCGCCTGCGCCCGGAACCGTTCCAGCGACATCGCCGGCCGGGCCGACTCCGCCGACGCGAACGCGACCGGCAGCATGTGCGCGCTCGCGAGCATGAGTCCCAGCGCCACGCCGCCGCCGCACTGCAGCAGCGGTGCGAGCCGTCGCCCACGTTCGTTGCCGATCGCCTGCAGCAGCGCGAAGCCGGCGCACAGGTAGGTGATCTGCAGGCTGACGACGACGAATCCGCTCATCCACGTGAGCCCGGTCCAGAGCGCCAGCCCGGCGATCGTGCGCAATCCTCCGCCGCGGTGGATCGCATGGATCGACGACAGCATCGGCCACAGCGACAGGGCCGCCGTCAGCACGACGTTGTGGTGTACGCGGCACTGCACCCAGAGGCCGAGGACCGCGGCGGCCACGCCGAGCAGGCCCGCACCATGGCTGCAGCCGATCCGCCGGAAGAAGCGGTAGCCGAGCCAGCCGAACAGGACCTGGTGCAGCAGGAACCAGATGCCGTACGCCTGCGTGCTCGGCAGCAGCAGCAGGAGCGCGTTCCATGGTTGGAACACCTGCGCCATCTGCGGCACGAACGAAGCACCGCCGCCGATGTCGTTGGTCCACAGCGGGATCTCACCTTTGCGCAGGCGGTCCTGCAGGATGCGGTCCCACGCGAGCGACTGGCCGTACTTGTCGCCCATGCACAGCGTGCCGCGGTACAGCTCGTCGTCGGCCATTCCGGCGGCGCGCGCGTGCGCCCCTTCGACCGCGTGCAGTTCGGGCGGGTATGGCACCAAGGCGCGACCGGGCAGCAGCGCCGGGCCGAGGAACAGCACCGCGCACAACGCCGCCAGCAGCGCCGCCTGCAGTTGCTCGCGCCGGGAGGCGACCTTCATCCGCGTGCGCTGCGCTTCATCGGGAGGGAGGCCGCGGAGCGCGGCCAGGTCGCGCCATCCTGTCGGCGTGCGCGCAGGCGGTCAAGGCTGCCGCCGTGCCGACGGTGCGGTCGGTGTCACTGGTGCGTGAAGAACGCGACCGGGCAGTAGTTGTTCGACTTGCTGCCGGTGGTGACCACGGTCGGTGCCCCTTGCGCGGCGACGACCGCGGTGCGGGGCGACGCTCCCGTGAGCACCTCCGCGCCGTTGGACACGACGATGCCACCGGGCGAGAAGAAGTCGAGGAACAGTGCTTGGGCCGAGATCCGGAAGTCGGCGAACACGGGGTTGTTCGGGATCACGAACGCCCACGACGCGTAGCCCGAACCGCCGGTCGTCGCGTCGAGCGTGGCGAAACCGATCGGATTGATCTGGCCGGTGCAGGTCGGGCTGATGCCCACGAACACCGGGGACAGCGCATACGGAGCGACGAGGCCGTTGCCGAGCGACATCACCAGCACGGTCGGGCTGTTCGCTGGACCCGACGCGATGTCGGCCGAGAAGTAGGCGCCGGGGCGTGTTCCCGCCAGGGTGAGGACCGCCGGACCGCCGCTGGTGTGCTGGCAACCGGCGGGACCATTGGTCACCGGCGAGTAGTAGTCGGCGCGGTCGAGGCGGTAGTTGAACTGCGCGCCGCCACCGCTGGTGCCGAACACCCGGTATTCGACGACCAGGTTCTGGCCCGCGGCGGGCGAGTAGACGAACGGCGTGGTGAGGTTGACGAAGAACTGGCCGTTCGGCAGCGGGTTGGCGCTGTCGCGCAGGTTCGGCAGCGCGAAGACCGCGGGACCGAACACCGTGGTGGGCGTGCCGACCCAGTTGGTGTCGAACGTCGTGACCATCGACGTGGGCGTGTTCGCCGAATAGCCCATGCGCACTTCGAGTTGCAGGCTGCGTCCGGCATCCATCGTCGTCAGGGTCGCATCCTGGCGGAAGCCGAGCCGCGTGATCGTGTGGCCGAGCGGGATCTGCAGGTCGGTGCGGTCGTACAGGCACATCACGCGCGAGGTGCCGTAGGCGAGGGGATAGTTCGGCGAGTTCAGCGGACCCTCGGCCACCGCGACGTATTCGTCGGGGAAGATCGAAGTGGTCTGCGCCACCGCGAGCGGTGCCAGGAACAGGAACGGGAGGAGTGTGGTCGTGGACTTCATGGGGGGTGCCTCTGCCCATGGACAGCGATCGCAGGCGGCAAACCGTTCGCAGCGTCGACGAACGTGTCGTCAGCCCCCGGCCCGCCGCCACACCTGCAGCAGTTGCCGCGCCGCATCGGCCCAACGGAACTGGCGCAGCCATGCCGAGTTCGCCGCCGCGTCCTGGATCGCTGGTGCACTCCCGAGTGCCGTGGCCCAGGCGGTAGGGTCGTGCGGCGGCAGCGCGGGCGCACATGGGCCCGAGACTTCGGGCAGGGCGCCGGCGGCGGCCACCAACAGCGGCCGGTTGTGGGCGATCGCCTCCAACGCCGGCAGGCCGAAGCCTTCGTGCAGCGACGGCACGACGACGGTCCTTGCCGCAGCGTAGAGCGCATGCAGGGTGGCTTCCGGCACCGCGCCGAGCGCGACCAGGGCGACCCCGCGCCGAGCCGACTGCGCGCGCAGGCTCGCCAGGGCGCCGGCGTCGTGGCCCGCGAGCCACAGTTCGGGTCGCGTGTCGGCCGGCAGCCGCGCGAGCGCCTCGACGACGACGCCGAGGTTCTTGCGCGGTTCGACGTGGCCGATGTGCAGCACGTAGCCGTTCGCCGGGGCTGGGCGCGGCAACGATCCCGTCACGCTCGGTGGAACGTCGACGCCGTTGCCGACGACGACGGGCTCGGGCGCCTGCGGTGCCAGAGCGAGCACGCGGCCGGCCGTCCAACGGCTCGGCACGACGATCGCGG
>JAEUHV010000515.1 GCA_016794485.1 Planctomycetota bacterium | reverse complement strand
GAGCCGCGCGCGCAGTCCCGCATCGCGGTGGATCGCGACGAGCCCGGCGGCGATGGCGTCGACGTCGCGCGGCTCGACGAACAGCGCGGCGTCGCCGGCGATTTCGCGGTGTGGCGGCAAGTCGGAGCACAGCACCGGAGTCCCGTGGGCGAGCCCTTCGAGCACCGGCAGGCCGAAGCCTTCGAACAACGACACGTGCACCAGGGCGCGGCAGTCGCGCAGCAGCGCGTGCTTGGCCGGTTCGTCGACCCAGTCGTGCGGCGGGCCGACGAAGCGCAGCGGCGGCAGGTCGGGAACGGTCGCGCGGGCGCGGGTGTGTGCGGCGCGCAAGCGGTCGCGATTCTTGCGCGGCCGATCGTCGCCGAGCACCAGCAGCGGGCCCGAACGCGCCGCGGTGGCACCTTCGGTCGGCGGCGGTCCGGGGTTCGTCCCGTGCGGTACCCTGTGCAGCGGCGGGCAGCGTGCCCCGAGCCATGCGCGCGTGTCGCTGGCGGTCTGCGTCGACGGCGCCACGATCGCCGCGGCGCGGGCGACGAGGCGGGCGAGCAGGCGGGGTTCCGGGCGTTCGCCTAGTTCGGGATGCAGCCACGGCAGGTCGTGCACGGTCGCGATGGTCGGGCACGGCGCGAACGCCGGGATCGACGCGACCGAGCTGTGCAGCACGTCGACGCGATGGGTACGCAACAGGCGCGGCAGGCCGAACTGACGGCGCCACGCGCCGCGCGGGGCTCGCACCACGTGGACGTCGCGCAGGCCCGGATCGGGCGCGCCGTCGGGCAGCAGCAGCAGGCACGTGGCGTCGCCGGTCGCGACGTACGCGGCGAGCCCATCGAGGAAGCAGCGCGCAACCCCGGTCGGTGGACCGTCGCCGAGGCAGATGCCGTCGAACGCGACGATCATCCGGCGACCTCGCGGTAGATGCGGGCGTGGGCCGCGGCGCAATCGCGCCAGCGGAACGTGGCGGCGCGCGCGCGCCCTGCCGTGCACGCCGCCTTGCGCCACGCGGCGTCGCGCAGCGCGCGGTCGATGGCGGCCGCCAGCGCCGCCGGCTCGTTCGCATCGGCGAACGCGAACGCGCCGTCTCCGAGTTCGCGCAAGGGGGCCACGTCGTTCGCCAGCACGGGCACGCCGAGCTGCATCGCTTCGAGCGGCGGCAGGCCGAACCCTTCCCAGTGCGACGGGTAGACCAGCAGACGCGCATCGGCGAGCAACCGGAACGTGGTCGCGTCGTCGGCATCGGGCAACCAGACGAGCCAGCCTTCGGACGCCGCGGCGTGCAGTGCACCGGTGATTGCATCGCATTCCCAACCGACGCGGCCGACGACGACGAGCGGCGGCCGCGGCGTGGGCAGGAGGCGCCAGGCGGCGA
>JAEUHV010000506.1 GCA_016794485.1 Planctomycetota bacterium | reverse complement strand
CTGGCCGTGGTCTCGCTCCTGTTCGTCGTCACCGCATGCGGTGGTCCATCGCTCGGCACGGAACTCGTCAAGGACATGCCGTACGGCAAGGCCACGATCTTCCACACCGAGGCAGTCGACGCCGCGACCGCAGCCAAGGTCTTCGCGGCAATGACCGATGCGACCTACAACTTCGCGTCGAACCTGCCGGAGCAGATCGACCGCGTGAACGGCCGGCTCACCCTGCGCCTCGGCAACGACAACCAGGACACGATCGCGAAGGTCGAGAAGAACGGCACCGCGGAGCCGGTGATCCGCTACTTCGAAGGCCTGTCGCAGCACGTCGGCAAAGCCGTCGGCGGCGAGGCGGTCGACATCGTGCTGTGCAAGAAGACGCTGGCCGAACCGTTCTTCACGGTTCCCGGCAAGCCCACGAAGTAGGTCCGCGCGCTGCCGTCGGTCAGCGCGGTCCGCCAGGAGGAACGACCCGGCCCATCGCCGACTCGCGCTGTTGCACGAGGAACGCGATGCGGCGCTCGGCCTCGACCGGGCCGGCGAAGGGCACTCGCCGCGGCATCGTGCGTGCTGCTTCGTAGACCTGCAGCAAGCGGGTGACGTGGGAGTCGAGGTCGAGCGACGTCGCGGGTCGGCTCGCCCGCAGCTCGTCGGCGAGCCTGGGTTCGTCGACGAACCGCTGCAGGGCCGCGGCGAGGTCGGCGGCGTCGCCTGCGCGTGTGCGCAGCCCCGCCGCGCCAGCCCGTTCGGGCAACGCCCCGAGGTCGCTGGTCACGCACGGCAAGCCGAGTTCGAAGCACTCGTCGAGCACCAGCCCCCACGTCTCGAGGCACGTGCTCGGGAAGACGCCGACGTGGGGGCCAACCGCGTGCAGTTGCGCCGCGGTGAACTCGCCGTGGAAGGTGACCGGCAGTCCGGCGGCCTCGGCCCGCAGTTCCTGTTCGAAGCCCGCGCTCTCGAAGCCGCCCAACACGTGCAGTTCGGCGCGGCCGGGGCGCTGCGAGTGCATGCGACGGAACGCGCGCAGCAAGACGTCGACGCCCTTGTGGCGGCCGACGCCCCCCCAGAACGCGAATCGGATCGGTGCGCCAGCCGCCGGCGCAGCAAGTGCTGGCATGCCCGCGAACCTGGGCCGGTATCCGAGCGGCAACACGTGGTACCGATCGCGCGGCACTCCGGTGGTCTGGGCCAGCAGGTCGGCCGTGCTGCCCACGGCGACGAGCACGGCCGCTGCCAACGACAGTTCGGCCCGATAGTGATCGGCGAACAACTCGATGCCGGCGTCGATCTCGGCCCGCGGCTCGTAGCCGTGCTTGGGCACGCAATCCGCGCAGCTGCTCGCCGACAGCGGCCGGCGGCACGCCTCGTCGCCCGGCCGCCGCCGGAATGCGCGCGGACAACTCGTGTAGTAGTCGTGCAGGGTCACGACAGCCGGCACGCCGTGCCGCCAGCAGACTTCGACGAGGTTGCAGGTGAGCCGCACCCAATGGTGCACGTGCACCAGCGCTGGCCGCCGTTCGCGCAGGAATCGACCGAACGCGGCCTCGACCCCCGGATGCCACATCTTGACGTGGTGGTCGAAGTAGAGATCGTCGCGGTGGACCCGCGTGACGGGCAGTCCTTCGACCTCGTCACGTTCGATGGTCAGCCGATCGCGCCAGTGTTTCGTTCCGGTCCACACTTCGACGCCGAGACCTCGCGCCCGCTGTCGCTGCGCCACGTCGAACGCGTAGGACTCCGACCCGCCGCGACTCTCGGGCGGAAACTGGTGGATCACGTGCAGCGCGTCGATCGCCATGGACTGGCGGCGTTATAGCGGCGGCTCGCCGAGCGTTCGGTTCAACTGGCCCAATCGTCGGCAAGGTCCGCGATCCGCGCCCGCCATCGGTCGGAGGAATCGCGGTCGCATTGGAACGACTGGACCCATTCGAGCCGGTCGTCCGCCGGAACGAAGGCTTCGGCGATCGGGAACAGTTGATCTTCCTCCAGTGCGCGCAACTGGGCGAACCGTTGGTTCAACGCGTCCACGGCTGCGGCGAACCCCTCTCGCTCGGGCGCGGAAAGGTCGCCTGGTTCCCAGAACCACATCAGCGAGTGGACCAGGTCCCCAACCTCGGCATGCAGCCGCATCACTTCGCCGACTACGGCGGCGGCCGTGTCGTCGCCGCGCATCGCGACGGCCGGACAGAGGACCGAGGCTTCCCGCTGCATGTGCGACGCCAGGACGAACTCACGCAAGAATCGGATCACCATCGCGCAGTCGGCTGCGGGAAAAGCGGCGCCGGCCCGAACGGCCCGCCCGATGCCGGTCAGCACCCGCATCGATTGGGCAACCAGGGCGTGTTCAGCCTTCAATGCGTCCGTCGGGCGGATCATCCGGAATGGGGCTTTGGCACGAGGCTCGTGCATGCTTCGGCAGGAACCGCATGGCGAGGCACGGGATTTCGCAGGTGGCTCTAGTCGCAGGTCAAGCTCCGTCAACAGGATCGAACATATGGCTAACTTCCTGTTGACGAAGGCTAACGTTTGGCTAACCTTATGCCGAACAAGCAACGAACAGGACCATCGCCATGATCACCAGCTTCCGCGCCCACACGCCACTTCGCTTCACCCCGCGCACGAGTGCTCGCCAGCTTCGCAGTTCCGGTCGCGCTGGTGGTTCGCCGGTAGCCCAGGCGATCGAGCTGCTGGGGGCCTGTTCGATGATCGCCGCCTTCCTTGTTCTGGCCCTGTTTGGGTAGGATCCGCACCACCAAACACGACCCGAACCACGACCCTCTCGTCAGACCCTTGCCCTTGCGCAAGGAAGGCAGCCCATGGACCTGATGCTTACGGAGAAGCAGATTCGCGTGCTTCGGTACTTCCGCGACTACCGAAGAGAAAAGGGGATCGCTCCAACTCTCGACGAGGCCGCCCAAGCCCTTGGCGTCAGCAAGATCACGATCCACGAGCATCTGAACCAGCTGACCAAGAAAGGCGCCATCCACCGCGACAAGGCCAAGGCCCGGGCTGTGGCCATCCTGCACGACCCCGACGCAAGCGACGAAGTCCCTGGTCTCCAGGGACTGCCAACCATCCCGCTCGTTGGCTCGATCGCGGCTGGCCGTCCGATCGAAGCGCTCGAGGATCGCCAGAACATGAGCCTGACGGATCTCGTTCCAACGGGTGACCAGATGTACCTGCTTCGGGTTCGCGGCAAGTCGATGATCGAAGACCACATCGACGATGGCGACCTCGTGGTCGTCGAGCGCCGCGAGACCGCCAACGACGGCGACATCGTCGTCGCCATCCTCGACGACGAAGAAGCGACCTTGAAGCGGTTCTATCGCGAGCGCAACGGCATGATCCGGCTGCAACCCGCCAACTCGAGCATGGAGCCGATCTTCGTGTCTCGCCTGCAACTCCGTGGCGTAGTGCGTGGCGTCATCCGCCGGTTCCGCTAACCGTGACACTACCGCCGGACAAGAAGCAGACGGCGCCTGGCAAGAAGCAGAAGGGGCCGTTCGTGGATGCTTGTGCAGTCGGCAAGCACGCGTGGTGTGCATGCGAGCGGAGTGCCACTTACCCGTACTGCGATGGAACCCATCGGGGCACGGACCGGACGCCGATCAAGATCGTGCTCGACAAGCCGTGCACGGTGGTCTGGTGTGCATGCGGCGCATCGAACAACAAGCCCTTCTGTGATGGCAGCCACAGCAAGCTGTAGCTACTTCGCAGCGCTGGGCTCTGGCGACTTGAAGGGCAACCACCGGTCCAGCTGGTCCAAAGCCATCGGCGACGCGGCCTTGTCGACTTCCAATGCGACCGTACCCGGGGCGAGCCGAGGAACGACCGCGAGGCTCGAGACGATGCCACGACGGCTGTAGAGCACTTCAAGGGTCGTGCCGACCTTTGCCACGGATGCGTAGACGTCCTGCCAACGGGCAGAGTCGACGCGAAGGCGGTCTAGCGCCATCAGTTCGTCACCGGGTTGAAGGCCCGCTTCGTAGGCGGGCGTACCCAGGGTGACCGATGCTACGACAGTCGAGCCTGCTTCGAACTGGACACCGAACCACGGACGGTCGGCGTCGCGCTCCACGACCTTCACGCCGACCGTCGCGAGCAAAACTCCAAGCCGCGGCTCCAGGACTCCGACGACGAACACGGTCAACCCCTGCACGGCCACAGCGCCGCCCACCCATAGCACGACACACAACACGACGACGCG
>JAEUHV010000471.1 GCA_016794485.1 Planctomycetota bacterium | reverse complement strand
CGTTGCCGCCGAGCACCGGGCGGCCCTGGTGCATCACGACGATCCGCAGGGCGCGGCGCGATTGCTCGTGGCGAACCTGTTGCCCACGAGCGATGGGCCGACACCGGCCGAAGACACCGCGCTGCGCGGCGTCGACTTCTTCCAGGCGTGGACGCTCGCCCGCCTGCTCGGCACCGTCGCGTTCGGCGATCCGGCGGCGTGCCGGCTGCCGTTCGGCTGCGAACTCGAACTCGCGGCGTTCGGCAGCGACGTGCCGCGCGCGGCGCACGGCGCCGGGGCGCACGGCGGTCGGGTCGCGTTGGACGAGTTCCTGCGTCCCTCTGCACCGCCGTCGGCGGCGCAGGCGAAGATCCTCGGCGACCTCGTGCCGACGACGTTCGGGCCGACGTTCTTCGGGCTCGACTTCGGCGTCCGGGAATGGGTGCTCGACGTGCCGCACATTCCCGGCGCCGACCTGCTGCAGAAGCAGTGGCTCGGCGACCACGACGTCCACCTGCAGGTCACCGCGGACCTCGCCCGCGGCAAGGCCGAGCCGATGCCGGATCCCGCCGGTCCGCTGCGCAATTTCGGTGTCGTGCGCGGCCTGCCGACCGGGGCTGCCATGGGCCTGCTCGCAGTGGACGGGCGCCCGCTCGACGTCGCCGGCCGGGCGGTG
Source organism: Planctomycetota bacterium (assembly GCA_016794485.1). Lineage (GTDB taxonomy): Bacteria > Planctomycetota > UBA1135 > UBA1135 > UBA2386 > UBA2386. The sequence continues at coordinate 1,191 of JAEUHV010000471.1, read as the reverse complement.
GTGCCGCCGTTCGTGCCGGGCGTGCTGCGCACCGAGCAACTGCGCCGCGACGGCCGCGACCTGCTGGCTGGCAGTGCCGACCCGCGGCTCGGCGAGTGCGGCTTCCGGGTGCTCGGCGTGGTGCAGCGCTGGACGGCGCGGCGCGGAGGTGGTCGATGAGGGCTCGGTTCACGTTCGGTCTCGGCTTCCTGCTGGCGGCGTGCGTGTCGCCGGCCGACGAACTCGCCGGACTCGCGGCGCAGCATCCCGTCGACGCCGCCGTGCTGGTCACCGGAGGCGCGTTCCTGGTCGCGCCGAACGCGAACGGCACCTACGCCGGCTCGGCCGGCGAGGCGTTCCCGATCTCGGCGGTGGTCGACGTGCTCGAGCGGGCGCGGGTGTTCCAGCGCATCGCGCTCGATCCCGACGCCGAGAACCGCGAACGCACCGGCGCCCTGTTGCGCGGCAACGCCAAGGACGACCGGCTGATCGCGTTCTTCGACCAGGTCCGCGAAGCCGGGTTCGACCACGTGCTGGTGGTCGAGGAACTGCAGGACGGACCGATCGAGGTGCTCGGCACCAACGGCCGCTGGCCGGTGACGTTCGCGACCTGGATCCTGCTCGGCGTCGGCGCGCTGATCCCCGACCGCACCTTCGAATCGCGCGCCACGTTGCGGGTCACGCTGCGCGAGCTGCAGACGGGCGGCACGTTGCACGATGCCCTGCTCGCCGCCGGTCCGATCGACCTGGCGCTGACCGAGCGCACCGACCTGTGGGGGCTGCTGACCAGCGTCGTGGTGCCGCCGTTCCTGGTCGGCGACGACCAGGAGACCGTCGGCGAATCGGTCCGCGCGACCACGCAACGGCGCCTGTTGTTGCAGTTGGTGCGCGACCTGAAGAGCGAAGCGGTGCGGCAGCGCTTGCGCGAACGCCAGCCCGCGGCGATTGCGCTCGTTCCCGACCGCACGGGCTTCCGCGTCACGATCGACACCGCCGAGGCGCTGACCCGGGTGCGGCTGCGGACCGCCGTGCCGCTCGATCCGGCCGTGCTCGCCGCGTTCGAACGCGAACTGCTCGCCAGCGTGGTGGTCGAAGGCGACCGGCGCCGCCATTCGGCCGTCTTGCCGGCGGCGTGCGTCGGCCAGCCGGTGCAGGTCGCCGCCGGCACGCTACGCGGCGGCGTCGCGTCGGCGACGTTCCGGCCGGAGGTCG
>JAEUHV010000452.1 GCA_016794485.1 Planctomycetota bacterium | reverse complement strand
ACCTCGTGTTGATGGACCTGCAGATGCCCGAGATGGACGGCATCGCTGCCACCAAGGCGATCCGGGCGGCCGGCATCGACGTGCCGATCGTCTCCTTGACTGCGCACGCACTCGCCGACGATCGGGCCCGGTGCCTCGCGGCCGGCGCGGACGCGTACGAAACCAAGCCGATCACGCGGCAGCGCCTGGCCGAGGTCGTGGCCACGCACGCGGCTCGGGTTGCGCGGCGGGCCTGAAGGCCGATGCCGGGCGTTGTCCCGGGGCGAGACGACGGCAAGTGCCCATGCGTTCGGCGAACCGGCTCGGGCCGACCCGGGTGCGCGATTGGCGTCAAGGCGTTGGCCCCTGGGCTCGATGCGGGACGGGTCACGTTCCGACTCAGGAAGAAGCCGCAATGCCGAACCGATCGCCCGCCCGCATCCCGTTCTTCGCCACCGTGTTCGCGTTCGCGCTTGCGCCGCTCGCGGCGCAGGCCATCCGCGTCGACCAGGGCAGCGTGCTGACCGCGGGTTCGACCGCGACCATCACCTACACGGATCCGTCCAAGGCGGGCCAGGACGTGACCGTGACCGTGACGGGAGGGTTCCCGGTACCGTTCACCACCAACCTGACGATCACGCTGGACGCGAACGGCGCAGGTTCGACCGAGTGGTTGGTGTCGTCCCTGTGGCGCATCGTGCGCTTCAACGGGCCGAACGCCGTCGAAGTGACCTGCGCGATCCGCTGACCTCAGCGACTCAGCACGTCGCGCAAGTTGGCCAGGCCGGCATTGCGCATGCGTTCGCCGTCCGCGGACGCGAGGCGCGCCACGTTCGCGGCCTGCAGGCAGTGGGCGATCGCCTGGCCCAGTTCCTCGAGGGCCTGGATGCGGGCCGGCGTCGGTGCGGTCCGGTCGAGAACGCGCAGTGCGCCGGCCACCACGTCGAAGGACGTCGCGACCGGCGGTGTCGCCGTCGCAACCTCCAGCTTCTGCAGCAGCGTGGCGCGGATCGTCGCGGCGGTGGCCGCCACGTCCGGATCGGTGTCGGCGCAGGCCCTGGCCACGGACTCGGCGCCGTAGCCGGCGTGGTCGAAGATCACGCCGATCGCACTGCGCCGGGCCAGGTCGTCGCGGTTGGGTTCCGTCGCGAGCTCGATCGCATCTGCCAGCGGCAAGGTGGTGGCCGAGTGCTGCTGCCCTGGCCAGACGATGCGCATGCCGGCCCATGCGATGCCGCTGACGGCGAGGGCGAGCACCGCAGCCGTAGCCAGGATCCGGACCGGCGAACGCTTCGCCGCCGCTGCGGGAGTCGAAGCGAACGGACCACGCAGCAGCCGATCGACCGTGGCCGCCGGCAAGGGGTCGGCGCTGCCGATCGCCTGCAGTTCGGCCTCCGCCGCGGCCATTTCGGCGGCGGTCGGGTGGCCTTCTTCGGCGTCCTGGGGGTGGCTCGAGGGGGCCGAGGTCATCCGGTCTCCGCGCGCAGGGGCGTGGTCTGGTCGACGGGTTGGGTCGGATCGATCCGATGGCCGGATCGTTGCAGCATGGCCCGCAGGCTGCGCAGCCCTTGGGATCGCGCCGCGTAGATCGTCGTGGGCGTCGTGCCGAAGCGTGTCGCCAGCTGCTCGCTGTCGGCGGTGCCGCGCACGGCGAAGTCGGCGCGCAGGATCTCGCGCTGCAGCACCGGCAACAGGTCGATGCACGCGCTCGTGTCGTGCAGCAGATCGTGCGTCGCGAGCGTCTGCAGGCCGCCTCGTGCCAGGGGCTCGGCTTCTTCGTCGAGCTGGTCGCTGAGCTGCAGCCAGTTCGGCCGCCTTCGGGCCAGCACCTTGGACGCGCTGCGCTGCGCGATCACTGCGAACCAGCTCCGCAGCGTGCCCTCGGCCGGGTCGTAGTTCTGCACCGACAACCACACCTGATGCAGGGCCTTGCTCAGCGCCTCGTCGATCTCGGAGTGGTCGAGCTGTGGGAAGAACCGGCGCACGAGCCGTTCGCGCACCATGCCGCCGTGGTCGGCGAGCAACTGCCGGAGCCCTTGCTGGTCGCGCCGCCGCAGCAATGCCACCGTCTCGGCATCGCGGCCGACGGGCAGGGTTGCGTTCGGGTTGTCGGCAGCGGGGGACACGAGGCGCTGGAGCATAGCCGTCGGTCGGGCGGCGCCCACCACCCCCGGCCGCCGTTCGCGCCGTTCGCCATTGTCGCTAGGCGTTGCGGCGGTCGAGGTCGAACCGCGTGTCGGCGATCTCGGTGGCGAGGCCCGGATCGTGCGTCACCATCGCCAGCGTGAATCCGCGCCGCCGCAGGTCGCGCAGCACGGCGACCACCGCCGCGGTGCTGGCCGGGTCCAGCGCCGAAGTCGGCTCGTCGAGCAGCAGCACTTCGGGATCGGTGGCCAATGCGCGGGCGATCGCGACGCGTTGCGCTTCGCCGCCGGACAGGCGCGCCGGGAACCGCGTCGCCGCATCGCCCATGCCGACCAGTTCGAGCAGCGACTGCGCCTTCGCTTCGGCCGCGGCCCGGGCCACGCCTTGCACGACACGCGGCGCCAGCGTGACGTTGTCGAGCACGCTCAAGTGCGGGAACAACTGGAAGCCCTGGAACACCATCCCGGTGCGCCGCCGCAACGCCTGGGCGCGGCGCTGCCATTCGGCGGCGGGCAGGCCGGCGGGGATCACGACCGGATCGCATTCCACAGTGCCTTCGTCGTGCCGTTCGAGCTGGTTGCACAACCGCAGCAAGGTGCTCTTGCCGCTGCCGCTCTTGCCGACGATCACCGTCGTGTGCCCCGGTCGCAGGTCGAGGTCGATGCCGGTGAACAGCGTGCGCCCCGCGAACCGTTTGCCGATGCCGCGCAGCCGGATCATGCGCGGTCCCGATCGAGCCGCCGCTCGAAGCGCCGCGCCGCGTACGCGAGCGGCAGGCTCATCGCGAGGTAGAGCGCCGAGGTGACGAGGCCGAGCAGCACGAACCGCCCCGACGCGTTGGCCAGCATCTGGTACTGCTTGGTCAGTTCGACGTAGCTGATCACCATCACGATCGAACTGTCCTTGAACAGCGCGATGAAGTCGTTCGTCGACGGCGCCAGAGTGAGCCGCATCGCCTGCGGCACGACGACGTGGCGCAACATCTGGAGGGTCGTCATGCCGAGCGCCTGCGCCGCTTCGCGTTGGCCGCGCGGCACCGCGAGCAGGGCGCCGCGGTGGATCTCCGCTTCGTAGGCGGCGTAGTTGAGGCCGAGCCCGAGCACGCCGGCGGTGAACGCGTCGAGGCGCAAGGCCTCGAACTGGCCGAGCCCGTAGTAGAGCAGCAGCAGCTGCACCAGGATCGGCGTGCCGCGGAACAGTTCGACGTAGGCGAGCGCCGCCCAGCGCAGCGGGGCCGGACCGTGCACGCGCACGAGCGCGAGGCCGAGACCGAGGGCCAACGCCAGCGCGAACGACAGCACCGACACCAGCACGGTGCGTCCGGCACCCAGGCCGAGCAGCGACAGCGTCGTGCCCCAGTCGAGGTCGCGGCTGTCGGCGGCGTCGGCGTGTGCCAGCGCCACCGCCGGTTCGCCGAGGCGCCGCTGTGCGTCGGTCCACAGGTTCCACTTGCGGTAGATGCGTTCGAGGGTGCCGTTGGCGAGCAGGGTGCCGAGCGCGTCGTCGAGGGCGCGCTGCAGGTCCTTGGCATCGGGGCGCACCGCCATCGCGTAGTAGGCGTCGTGGAACGGTTCGCCGACGTCGACCAGTGTCGGGAACATCGGCCGCAGCGCGCGCGCGATCGGCACGTCGGCGAGCGACGCGGCGATGCGCCCGTTGGCGAGGTCCTGGTAGGCGGTGACGTTGCTCTCGTAGATCGCGGCCTCGACGCCCGGCTCCGCCAGCACGAGCTGGTGGCTCATCGATTGGCCGAGCACGCCGACGCGCTTGCCGGCGAGGTCGCGCAGGAAGCACACGCCGGTGGTTCCGGGCGCAACCGTCAGCTGTTGCTGGAACACGTAGTACGGCCGCGAGAAGCGCACCTTCGCCCGCCGTTCCGGGGTCGCTTCGAAGCCGTTCAGCACGACGTCGAAGTCGCCGCGTTCGAGTGCCGGCACGAGGTTCTCGTACGGCGCCTGCACCCGTTCGGTGCGCACGCCGAGCACGGCACCGAGTTCGCGCGCGAGGTCGACTTCGAAGCCGACTTCGCCCTGTTCGGGATGCGCGGGATCGAGGAACACGAACGGCGCGCCGCCCTCGGCGTCGGCTCCCCAACGCAACACGCCGGCGGCGCGGAACCGTTCGGGCAACGGACTCTGCGCGGCCAGCAACGTGCCGACGAGCAGCAGCAGGACGAGACGGAGCGCGATCAAGGCGTGCGGCGCGCAGGATAGAGCCCACGCAGCAGCAGCACCACGACGCCGACCAGGCCGACCAGCTTCGCGGCCGACGCGAGGCTGCCGACGGTGAAGCAGGCGATGCCGAAGCGGGTGTCGACTCCGAGCGTGAAGCCGGCGAGAGCGCACAGGTTCTCCGCCACGTCACCGAACACCAGCAACGGCAGCGCGGCACCCAACCGGCGCAAGGCAGGAGCCGGCCGCCCGACGTCGCGCGCGCCCGCAGCGCGCGCGAAGGCGCGCGTTCCCAGGCGGGCCAACACGTAGGCGTAGCCGGCGATGAACAGGAAGTCGCAGAGCAGGGCGCGCCGCGGGCACGCGCCGCTGGTCGTGTGGGCGAGCAGTTCCGGCAGCGCGAGCGGTCCCTGCAGCAGCGTCACCGGCAGGGCGCACGCGGCGCGCACCGCTTCGGCCCAGCGCGTCGGGTCGATCAGGCGCACGACGGCACCGGGCCAGTCGGCGCCGGGCAGCAACCAATGACCGGACAGCAGCAGCGCGAAGGCGGCGAGCGCCGCGAACTTCACCAGCGGGCCGAACGGGCGCCGCTTGTCCCACACCGAGTGCCGCGGCGCGGCCCCGGCCCGGCCGGCGCCAACGCGTGTGCTGGCGCGCACCGTCATGCCGACCAGCGCCCACCACGGGTTGTCGTACAGCGGATCGTGCACGACGGCCATCGGCGCCGCGGCGCGTTCTGGTGGCTGCGGACAGCCGAGGCCGCATTCGTTCGCCTGCGCCACCATCCAGTGCAGGGCCGCGTCGGCGAGGCCCGACTCGGTCGCCGCGTAGCCGCCGCCGACGTCGCTGTGCACGCCGGGAAACCACGCCTGGCGCAACGACTGTTCGCCCGCCGCGTCGCCGAAGTCGTCCTCCTCGTACCAGCGCGGCAGGAACGGCCAGCGGTGCTCGTCGAGGGCCAGCGCGTGGCGGGCGTGGCGGATGCAGTTGTGGCGGGCGAAGTCGCGCGCCTTGATGGTCGGCTTGCTGCTGATGCTCAGCGACATGCCGGGCATGCCGACCGACTCGACGGTGTCCCACACACCGACGAACCAGACGCGGAACGGTTCCGCCTGCGGCTGCGCGAACGTCTCGCGCACCTGCCGGGCGATGTCGTCGCGGTTCCGGCGGCTGCGCGCCTTGGACGCGTCGTCGGGCGCGGCATCGGCGAAGTAGACCCGCAGCAACGTCGGCAGCAGCACGCGGTGCTCCGGCCGCAGGATGCCGAACAGGCGCACCATCCCGGCGATGCTGCGGGCCGTGAACGCTCCGCGCGAGAACCCGAACAGCCAGATGCGGTCGCCGGGCCGGTAGTGCCGCATCAGGAACGCGTAGGCCTCGCCGATGTTCTCGAACACACCCTGCCCCGACGCGAGCCCGGCAATGCGATCCCACTTCCGGCGTGCCTGTTCGCGCAAGCCGGCGAGCGGCAGTTCGTCCGGCGCCCCGACGCCGGGGTCGTAGTAGAGGATGCGGCGCGCGTTCTTGTTCTCGTCCTGCCGCAGCGACTCGAACAGGCGCAGCACGTTGGTGTCGGCCCCGCGGCCGGTCAGGGTGTTGTTGGTGCCGTCACAGCAGACCACCAGATCGCGCGGCGTGTCGTTCCCTTCCATGCTTGGCCTCGTAGCCGGCAGCATGCCGGGAGCGTGCCGTACGGGGAACGTCGGCCACGCGAATGCGGCGATGCAGCGGCCGAATGTTGATCCGCGCGCGCGAACGCGCACGCTTCTGGCCCGTCGAGCCGGTGCGTCCACCCACACCGCCGCCCCTTTCGCCATGAGCGACCCTGACCATGCCCGCTTGCGGCGGCTGTTCGACGCCGCGTTCGCTTTGGCGCCGCAGGCGCGCGGCGAACTGCTGGACCGCGAGTGCGGCGCCGACGTCGCGTTGCGCCGCCGGATCCTGGCGATGCTCGAGGCCGCCGAGGGCGACCGCTTCCTCGGCGCCGCCACGCTGGCCGGTGGCACCGGCCCGCAGGTGCCGGACGGCGGCGAGGGGCCGGGCGATCGCATCGGCCCGTACAAGCTGCTGCAGCAGATCGGCGAAGGCGGCTTTGGCGTGGTGTTCCTCGCCGAGCAGGAAGCGCCGGTGCTGCGGCGCGTCGCCCTGAAGATCGTCAAGCTCGGCATGGACACGCGGCAGGTGGTCGCGCGGTTCGAGCAGGAACGGCAGGCGTTGGCGTTGATGGACCACCCCAACATCGCGCGCGTGTTCGACGCCGGTGCCACCGCGACGGGGCGGCCCTACTTCGTGATGGAACTGGTCAAGGGCGAACCCATCGTCACGTTCTGCGATCGCCACCAGATGACGATCGACGCCCGGCTCGAGCTGTTCGCCCAAGTGTGCAGCGCCGTGCAGCACGCACACGGCAAGGGCGTCATCCATCGCGACCTCAAGCCGTCGAACATCCTGGTCGGTGCGGGTGACACCGGCCCGCTGGTGAAGATCATCGACTTCGGCATCGCCAAGGCGACGTCGCAGAAGCTCACCGACAAGACCCTGTTCACCGAGCATCGCCAGGTCATCGGCACGATGCAGTACATGAGCCCCGAGCAGGCGGCCGGGTCGCTCGACATCGACACGCGCACCGACGTCTACGCCCTCGGCGTGGTGCTGTACGAACTGCTGACCGGCACGACCCCGTTCGACACCAAGGCGTTCGGTGCGGCGATCCTCGGCGAACTGCAGCGCCTGATCCGCGACACCGATCCGCCGAAGCCCTCGACCCGGCTCGCGCAGGCCACCGACACGATCGCGCGCATCGCCGCGCTGCGCCGCGTGGCCCCCAAACGCCTGGGTACGCTGGTGCGCGGCGACATCGATTGGATCGTGATGAAGGCGCTCGAGAAGGACCGCGGGCGGCGCTACCAGACCGCGACCGGCCTCGCCGAGGACGTACGGCGGTTCCTGCACGGCGAGGCCGTGCTCGCCGTGCCGCCCGGCAACGTCTACCGCCTGCGCAAGTTCGTGCGGCGCAACAAGGGACCGGTGGCGGCGGTGGCCGCGGTCGTCGTCGCGCTGCTGCTCGGCGCGATCGCGTTCGCGTACGAAGCGAAGTTCGCGACCGGAGAAGCGGCGCGCGCCGACCGCGAAGCCGCGCTGGCGAAGCAGCGCACCGACGACGTGCTGTCGTTGTCGGCGATCCAGGAACTGCAGGAACTGCAAGCCCGCGCGGAGGCCCTGTGGCCGGTCCAGCCGGCGATCCTGGCGGCTTGCGACGAGTGGCTCGCCGACGCGAAGGTTCTCGTCGATGGGCGGCCGGCGGATCCCGCGCGCGGCCTCGCCGCGCATCCCGGGCGCCGCCAACACGCCGCCAAGCTCGCCGAGATCCGCACACGGGCGCTGCCGCGCACCGAGGCGAGCATCGCCGCCGATCGCGCGGCGAATCCGCTGCTCGGGCCGTGGCAGGCCGATCGCGCGCGGCTCGGCTGGCTGCGGCGCATGCTCGGCGACGACCCATGGCCGACCGAAGCCGAAGTGCAGGCAACGCTCGCCCGCGAGACCCTGCCCAAAGACGCCGTCGCGCTGCGCCAACGCGCCCTGGCGCTGATCGACACCAACCCCGCGACCGTGGTCTACGGCCGCGAAATCGAAGGGCTGCTGCTGGCGCGCCAGGCGTTGGCCGCAGCCAGCGACGGCGAACGCGCGATCGGCCACCACACGCTGGCACGCGCCCTGTTCCGCACCGGTCGTTTCGACGCCGCGATTGCCGAGGGCGAACTCGCCGTGGCGGCGACGGCTCCGGCACTGCGCACCGACCAGGAGAAACGGCTGGCGCTGCTGCGGCAGGGCATCGCCGAGTGGACCGACGCGGAACGGCAGAAGCGCGTGGCCGAAGCCGCCGAGCTCGCCCGCCGCACGGCCGAACTCGAACCCGGCGTCACGGCGTGGCGGACCTACACGTTCGCCGATGCGAGCGATCGCTGGTGGCACGCGCAGCTCGAACGGCTGATCGCCGACCTCGACGCGTTCGCCGATGCGCAGACCGGATTGTTCTCCGCCGGCATCTCGCCCGCGCACGGTTGGGGTGTGGTGAAGCGGCGCGACTTCGCCGCTGCGATCGTCGAACGCAGCCTGGATGGAGCCGACGCGCGGCAACGCTGGACCGCGGCCCTCGCGGCCATCGCCGCGAGTCCGCGGTATCCAGGTCTGCACCTCGCGCCGCAGCTCGGGCTGTTGCCGATCGGGCCCGACCCGACGACGGGACTGTGGGAGTTCGCGCACCTGCAGACCGGTGAGCCCGCGGTGCGCGGCGCCGACGGCAAGCTGGTCCTGCGCGACGGCACGGGGCTCGTGTTCGTGCTGCTGCCCGGCGGCACGTTCGCGATGGGGGCGCAGCGCAGCGACCCGAACGGCGCCAACCACGACCCGCAGGCGCAGCCGCCGGAAGCTCCGGTGCACACGGTCTCGCTGTCGCCGTTCTTCCTGGCCAAGTACGAAATGACGCAGGCGCAGTGGCTGCGCTGCACCGGCGGCAATCCCAGCCACTACAAGCCCGGCAAGCGCGTGCAGTGGGTCAAGTCGCTGTTGCATCCGGTCGAGCACGTGAGCTGGCTCGACTGCCAACGCGAACTGCAGCGCCTCGACCTCACGTTGCCGAGCGAGGCGCAGTGGGAATACGGCGCGCGCGGCGGCCAGCCGACCGTGTGGTGGACCGGCAACGATCGGCAGTCGCTGCTCGGCGCCGTGAACCTCGCCGACCAGGCCGCCGCGCGCAGCGGTTCACCGTGGCCCGAAGTCGCCGACTGGCCCGAACTCGACGACGGTTTCGAGGTGCACGCCCCGGTCGACGCGCACCGCAGCAACGGCTTTGGCCTGCATGGCGTGCACGGCAACGTCTGGGAGTGGTGCCTGGACGGCTTCGACACGGGCTTCTACCGCCAGAGCCCCGCCCGCGACCCGGTGTGTCCACCCTCGAGTTCGGCGACGCGCGTCAACCTCGGCGGCTGCTACGCGAATGCCGCAGTGCTGGCCCGCTCCGCGAACCGCGGCAGCGATGCGCCGAATCTCGTCGACCGCTACCTGGGCGTGCGTCCCTCACGCGCCGTCATGCCGCCGCAGCCAACCGGCCGCTGACCCGCACAGTCTGACTCCAGGGTCAAGGTCGGGACGACCGATGCCACCGGAGCGAACGGCGATTCCCGGTCGCTGCGTGAGGTCAGGATGCGAACGGTACATTCGGCGGCAGTCTCGTTCTTCGTGGCCTGTGGGGCGATCGCCCAGACGACGCACATCGTCGGGCCAGGGGGCTTCTCGCAAATCTACGAAGCGACCGCGGTCGCCGCTGCCGGCGACGTGATCCTCGTGCACCCAGGAGCCTACTTCTCGTTCGCCGTCATCCGACCGATGACGATCCGCGCCGTCGTTCCGGGGACGGTCACCGCCACCGGCTTGGTCACACAGATCACGCCGGCGCTCGGTGACGAGGTGCACCTCGTCGGTCTGGCGATGACCGGCGTGCTCGCTGGCTACGGGAGGATCACCTTTGACGATTGCCGCCTGTCCGGCTTAGGAACCGTTGCGTTTGTGGGGTTTGCCGACGTGCACTTCCAAGACTGCACATTGATCCCGTCCACCTCGACCGGGTTCCCGGCCTCGACGTGTGTGCCCCTGGTGGCCGACCACGCCTACGTCACGGCGACGAACACGACGATCCTCGGTTCGAACTTCAACATCGCCCCAGCTCGTCCGGCGGTCAGCTTGGTCGCCTCCACCTTGCACGGCAGCCATCTGGGGGTTGCCGGTGGCATCGGGGCACCTGGCCCTGCGGCGGTGGTCGCCGACTCGAGCAGCCGCGTCTACCTCGGTGATTCGACCGTGACTTGTGACCCGGCTGCGTGCCCGTTCTCGGGCGGGTCGGTTCGTGTCGATCGGTGCAGCGTGTCGCCGGCTTGCGGTGTGTTTGCGATTGGCTCAGTGTTGTCTGTGCGCCGGCTGCTGCCTCTGCAACACGGCCAGGTATGGTCCGTCGAGTTCCGAACCGCGCCCGGCCAGGTCGTCGGAGTTTTCGCCAGTCGGCGATTGGATCACACCGTCGTGCCCGAAGTGGAACAGCCGGTGCTCCTTTCCCCCGTTGGCGGATGGTTCGTGGGATCCGTGGTTGCCGATCCATCGGGTGTTGCGACCGGTTCCTGGGCGATACCGGCAACTCCGAGCCTGGTTGGCCAGGCGTTGTGGATGCAGGGCGTCAGCGGCACGAGCGTGCCGATGCAGGGGAGCTCCGTGGTTGGCGGCGTGATCCGCTGAGGAGTCGACAGTGCGCCCTGGTTCCTAAGTCACCCGATGCCATCGCGTGCCCAGGTGTGGCCGACTGATGGCGCAGTCGCTGCGCGCGGATCAGAGATCGCGTCGAAACCGCGGTTTCCCGCCCGAACTCGCGGGGGAAGGATGGTGGGCCGTGCAGGATTCGAACCTGCGACTTCGACTCTGTGAAAATCGCACTCTACCAACTGAGTTAACGGCCCGTTTCGCCCTGAAGTCCGGTGGTCAGAACCACCGGTTCCAGGCCGACGGCGCATCGCTGCAGGCCGATGCGGGCGCGGAACGCTAGCGACCTCCCGGCCGACTTGCAAGCCCGTGTCCCGCCCCGAATCTCACGGCTGCAGGCGCACGAGGCTGCCGCGCGGCAGGTGGTAGACCGGGGCCCACGCCTGGCCGAGCAGCGGCAGCGTGATGCCCTGCGCGTAGAACTCGAGACCGACCAGCGTCGGCGCGTTCGGGATCGGCACCACGAGCTGGCTTTGGAACAGCACCATCGCCGGCAGGATGATCGCGGTCGCCGGGTCGCCGTAGAACCGCACCGGCTCCATGGTGGTGGTCGGCCGCGCGTAGCTCTCGGCGATGTCCCACACGAGGCCGTAACCGAACGGCAGGTCGGTCGCGAGCGTCACGCTGGTGCCGATGCGCGGTTCGGCCGGGGTCACCGTGGTGGTGCCGAGGAACGGTGCTGGCGCCGGGGCCACGCTGCTGACGAAGCCCGACGTGGTGACGCCGTTCTGCAGGCAGCCCTGCAGCGTCACCGGCGCCAGGAACGCCGCGCTGTTCACGGTCGTGTTGATCAGCTCGGAGCTGCGCACCGCGACCGGCGAACGCGCCAATGCCGGCACGTCGATCGTGCAGTTCTCGTAGTGGTTCCACAGCAGGTTCGGCAGCGCGCCGTCGACGTCGATCGTGACCGTGCCGCCGTGGTAGCGGCAGTTCTGCTGCCAGCAACGCGGCGACGTCAGGTTGGCGGCGATCGCGACGTCGCCGGTGAACTCCATCTCGCTGCCGTGCACGTCGAATTGCGCCGTGCGCGGCCAGCACAGGAACGCCTTCTGGCCCTGGCCGGCGACGAAGTCGCTGTGGTGGTGGTGCACCATCGTCAGCCCCGCCGCCGAGCCTTCGGCATCGAGCACGTGGCCGCTGCAGTGCGCCTCGGTGTGCACGATCCGGAACATGAACTGCTGCGCCGACGTGGGCGCGCGCCGCAGTTCGGCGAGGGTCGTGCCCATGTCGAAGTGGCTGCGGAACAGGTTGAACATCGACATGTTGGCGCCGCCGGCGCCGAGCACGTTGGCGCGGCAGCCGACCGCGACCATGTCGAAGTGCAGGTGTTCACCTTCGGCCATCACGAAGCCGCCCGCGGTCGAGTCGTCGATCAGGACGCCGATCGGCATGTTCGACAGCTCGCAGTGTTCGAGCATCACCATCGACTCGTCGAGCCCGGTGCCGTGCACGCGCACGCCGGCGATCGACTGGCCGTCGAGTTCGCAGTGCATCACCTCGGCCATGTGCGCCGTCGGCGACGCACCGGGCTGCATCTGCGCGTCGATGCCGACCTGGCCGCCCTGGATGCGCAGCTCGTGCAGCATCACGTTGTAGGTGCGGAACGTGAACACGCGCGGATGGGTGCCGCCGGCGAGGACCGGCAGGACACCGCTCGGCGTCGGCATGCCGAGGATGTCGACGTGGTGGTGGACCATCGGACCGACGAAGTCGGTGAGCGGTGCCGACAAGGTGATCGTCGGCGTCACGGCCGCGTCGATCACGATCGCGTCGAGCATGGTGCCGGTGCCGACGATGCGGGCCTGTTCGGCCGCGGACATCTGGGCCGTCGTCAGCGTGCCGTTGGCGAAGCGGATCGCCTCGTCGAGCGACAGCAATGAATCGCCGACGGTTCCGTGCGAGGCGGGGTCGTTGACGTTGGCGACGAGCGTCGGGCCCTGGGGCACGGACGCAAGAAGGGCGAAGAATAGGTGCATGGGAGGGGTGCGGGGCGCGCGGACTGTAGCGGTGACGGACCGGGTGCGCATGGGACCAGGGTCCACCGCCTTGCGGTCGGGCGCGTGTGGATGGCGATGGGCGCCTTGCCCTGTTCGCGCACGCACCTAGCATGCTCCGCGCGCGGTCGCCCGCCGCGCGTCGTCCCCCATGCGCCGAGCGCTCGTTCCCAGCGTCGTCCTGTTTGCCGCCACCGTTCTGTCCGCCCAGGGCTACCAATGCTCGCTGGTCGGCACGCACAACCTGCACCCGCCGTACAACGGCTGCTGGGGCTACCTCGCGCCGAACGGCAAGGAGTACGCGCTGCTCGGCTCGGAGACCGGACTCGTTGTCGTCGACTGCACCGGCCCCGGTGCGCCGGTCGAGCGCGGGTGGTTCCCGTGGATGAACTCGGTGTGGCGTGAGGTGCGGAGCTACGGCCAGTACGTCTACGTCACGACCGAGGCCGCCGGCGGCTTCCAGGTCATCAGCATGGTCAACCCCGACGCGCCGGTCGACCTCGGCATCGTCAACACGGCGCACTTCGGCAACGCGCACAACCTCGGCGTCGATACGGGCACCGGGCGCATCTACATCGTCGGCTGCAACACCGGCTCGCCGGTGTTCGACGCGGCTGCGAACCCCGCCAACCCGCCGCTGATCGGCTTCGTCGCCGGCTCGGGCAACAGCAACTACTACCACGACCTGCACTGCGAGAACGGCTACGGCTACGGCGCGATGATCTACAACGGGCTGTTCCGGATCCTCGACCTGTCGACGTTCCCGCCGACGACGCTGAGCAGCTCGACCACGCCGGCCGTGTTCACGCACAACGCCTGGCCGACCGCGAACGGCTCGATCGCGGTGACCACCGACGAGCGCGACGGCAGCGTGATCCGGTTCTACGACATCACCAACAAGAGCGCGCCGGTGCCGTTGAGCCAGTTCGCGATCAACCCGATCTCGGTGCCGCACAACGCCTACATCGTCGGCAACCGGGCGCACGTGTCCTGGTACACCGAGGGCTACCAGTGCATCGACTTCAGCGACCCGAGCACGCCGGTCGTGGTGGCGTCGTACGACACCTATCCGGGGGTGTCCGGCGGCTACAACGGCGCGTGGGGCTGCTACCCGTTCCAGCCGTCGGGCAAGGTCTACATCAGCGACCGCAGCACCGGCCTCTACGTGCTGCAGCCGCACCTGACCGATCTCGCGATTGCGCACGCGCCGCTGCCCGACACGACCGACGAGAGCGCGCCGTACGTCGTGAACGCGATCTTGACCAGCAGCCACGCGGTCGTGTCCGCGACCCTGCAGTACCGCGTCGCGGGTGGTGCGTGGCAGTCGGTGGCGATGGCGCCGGCCGCGATTCCGGGCAACTGGTCGGGGGCGATCCCGGCCCAGGACGCGGCCAAGACCGTCGAGTACCACATCGACGCGCAGGATGCGCAGGCCGCGCGGCGCAGCCCGCGCATCGGTGAGCACCGGTTCCTGGTCGGCACGCGGGTGTCGCGCTGGTTCGACGGCTTCGAGACGACGACCGGCTGGACCAACGGCGGCACCAGCAACGACTTCGCGATCGGCGTGCCCTTCGGCCGCACCGGCAGTTCGGGCGGCTTCGGCTGGCAGGATCCGATGACGGCTGCGACCGGCACGCGCGTCGCGGGCAACGACCTCGGCACCGCGACCGTGAACGGCGCCTACCTGAACAGTGCGAACTGCTGGCTGCAGTCGCCCGCGATTCCGACCAACGGCGTGCAGAACCTGCGGCTGCGCTACCGGCGCTGGCTCACGGTCGCGAGCGGCGACACCGCGACCCTGCGCGTGAACGGCACGGCGCTGTCGGCGGTGTCCACCGGCGCCTACGACACGCAGTGGGAATGGGTCGAGCACGACCTGTCGGCGATCACCAACGTGGCGAGCACGGCGACGATCCGCTTCGAACTGGTGTCGAACTCGACCAACGCCGCCGGCGGCTGGACCGTCGACGACGTCGAACTGTTCACGGTGCACGATGCGGCACCGGCGACCGAATACGGTGTCGGCACGCCGGGCACCGCGGCCG
>JAEUHV010000449.1 GCA_016794485.1 Planctomycetota bacterium | reverse complement strand
TCCTGTTCGCCCGGCGGTTTCATCTGGTAGCGGGGGGAGGATTCGAACCTCCGACCTTCGGGTTATGAGCCCGACGAGCTACCGGGCTGCTCCACCCCGCGTTGGGTGAGGCGAAGAAGATAGCCAGCGCCGCCGACATCTCAAGCGATACTTGCGCATTCTCCAGCGCCGCTAGCGGGTAGCCCGCAGTTGCTCGAACTGCTGCCGCAGTTCGGCCGAGCACTCGGGCGCCGAGAACAGCGCCGCATGCTTCTCGGCTTCGCGCAGCACGTCCCCCCTCGACGCCGGTTCGTGCCGGAGTTTCAGCTCCATCCACTCGACCAGGCGCTGGCGAAACGCCGCATCCTCCACCGGTGTGCGGCGCAGCACCTTGGACGACATGTCCACCGCACCCGGGAGGTCGGTCGCGGCGAGCGCCTTCCCCACCCGTGCCTCGAGATCGAGGCTGCCGGCGTCGCTCGGGAGCTCCCCGGTTCGTTCGTCGAGCAGCTTGCGTGCGGACTCGGCGCGTCCCAGCTGCAGATGGGCGGAGGCCGCGAGTTCCCGTGCGCGATTGCGCTCGTCGTCGTTCCACGCGACGCGACCACCACCGCTGCCGAGCCAGTTGGTGGCGCGGAGCACGACATCCTGGTGCTTGCCCGCGAGCAGGTCCACTTCGAGCCGCAGCAGCCGCAAGCCTGCGGAGTCGGGTCGCGCACTCTCTTCGAGGGCGTCGAACGCGCCGAAGGCAGTGCGAACGTCACGAGCCTCGCGCTGTAGCTCCTCCGTGGCGGTCCACGACTCGCGCGGCGATTTCATCGCAGCCGTTTCCAGCAACCAGCGCAACGCGTCGCGCGACCGACGACTGGCGCCAGGATCGGGGGAGGCGACGAACTGCGCCATCTCGATGGCGGCGTGGTTCTGCAGGATCAACCGGAGGCTCTGGCGACGACGGTTGACGGCCAGGGTCTCGCAGGCGGCCAGCCACTGGCCCCGGTCCGCGCGCGGATGCGCGGCCACGGTCGCCAGCGCGGACAGCAGCGGCTCGACTCGGAACTGCTGGTCGGCTGGCACCGGATTGGGCAGGCTCTGCAACACGAACCGCAACGCACCGATCGCCTTCTCGGGCATCGAGGGCTCGCAGCCGCAGGCCTGCATGCACGCGACGAGCGAACGCAGCACAGTGGCGTCGGGCTCGACGCCGAGCCGGTCGCGCAGCACGAGGATCGTCGACGACAGCCATTGCCCACGGTTGGAGTCGATCGACGTGACCAGGCTGGACAGGGCCTCGGCGGCTTGCTGACGCAACTCGGCCTCTGCATCGAGCAGCAGTTCGTGGAACGCACGCACCCAGGTGTCGGTGAGGGTCGACTCGGTCCGCCAGCCCTGCAGGTGGATCGCGCACGTGACGCGGAACTTGGTCGACAAGGTCGTTTCGCGCACCAGCACCAGCAGGAGCTGGAAGACCTCCGGAACCCGCTGCTCGTTCTTGTCGAGGATCTGCGCCATCTGCAGCGCCGGCTCCTGCAGTTCGAGGGCGACCTCGCTACGGCAGCACGCTGCCATCAAAGCCAGCCACTCGGCCTTGTCCGGGTCGTTCGGCAACGGCGCAGTCCACCGCGGCTGGGTGCGACCCGTGAGCGTCTGCAGGATGGCCGCGATCTCGTCGCGTGCGGCCCGAGGCGCCCCCATCAACCGCTGGGCAATGGTGACGAGGCGAACGCGGTTGTCGACGCTCGGGTATCGCCGCAAGCCACGCAGCGCAGCGAGACGCGACGCCGGATCGTCGCCTTCGGCCTCCGCGAACAACTGCCCCACGAGCTCGGCCGCGAGCTCGACTTCCTCAGGGTGCCCAAGCCATGCGGCCACTTCCAGCAGGCGAGCTCGGCGGTGGCGGTTCGCGACCGGCGTCAGGCTTCGCCGCTGCAGCAGGGCACGACAGAACGCCTGCCGAGCCGGCGAGGGGCCGTCGGCGACCGCACCGGTGGCGAGCGCGTGCTGCAGGATGTCGAGGCACGCATCGAGCACGTTCGGATCGTCGACGACGACACGGGACTGGACCGCGGCCCAGTCCACTCCGGGGTTGCTCTTCACGTGCGCGCGGACGACGTCAC
>JAEUHV010000438.1 GCA_016794485.1 Planctomycetota bacterium | reverse complement strand
GGCTGCAGGCTCGTCCCCACGAGGCCCTGGTCGCCTTCCGCGACACGGCGCGGGACCGTACGCCCGCGCACCCGACCGCCTCCCACTGCGTGCCGCTGCTGTTCGCCGCCGGCGCCGGCGGCGACGCTGCCGCTTCGTTCCCCATCGATGGTTTCGAACTCGGCTCCCTCAGCCGGACCGCGGTCCGCTTCGGCTAGAGGGGGGCAATTGCCGATAGCACGGGCCGCATGCGCCCGCTGTCGCTCCTCTCGTTCCCGTTCGCGTTGCTCACCGCGTTCACCGCCTGTGCCGGCGGTCCCTCGCCAGACTTCGCGTCGTCGGAATTCCAACCGGCGCCCCTGATGGAGAGCGCTCGCATCGCGCGGCCGGTGGCCGTGACCCAGTCGTCGGTCGACGAGATCCTGGTCACGTTCACCGACCAGAACGGACGCCGGCGGACAGTCGGCTTCCGCTGCACGTGGACCACGGACTCGGCGCACGACCTGCTCGCCGCCGCGTGCGTGCAGCAGAACTTCACCGCGGCCCATGCCCAGGCCAGGAACGTGCTCTGCCTGGCCGACCTCGACACGACCGCCGGCATCGAGGCCTGCCAGCAGCTGCTGCGCACGCGCCTCGACGAAACCCTGTTTCCGTGCGGCATCGACGGCGTGCAGGCCCACCTGACCGGCATCGAGTGGACGACCTGGGACGTGCGCTGACCGCGCGCGTGCCGCTCACCAGCCCTTCGCGGCCCGCAGCGTCGTGATGTGCGCGACGTGGTGCGCGCCGTGCCACGCGTAGAGGGCGACCAGGTCGTCGAGGGTCATCTTGCCGTTCGCGCTGTGCACGCAGGTGCGGGCGAACGCCGCCTCGGGCAGCGACCGCAGGCACGTCGCCCAACGGTCGTGGATCGCCTGCACCAGCAGCAGCGAATTGCCGATCGGCCCGACTGCGTCGACGAGGTTGGCCCACGCGTTCTCGTCGTAGGCCTTCACCGGTGGATCGACCTCGGTGATCGTCAACTTGTGGCGCACGTAGGCGTTCACGTGGCTGTCGGCGATGTGGTGCACGACCTGGCGAACGCGCCAGCCGCCGGCGCGGTACGGCGTGTCGAGCTGGTCGGCGGTGAAGCCGCGCACGGCGTCGTGCAGCTGGTTGGGCAGGGCGGAGATGGCGGCGATCGCCTTGGCTCGCGTGGCCGGAGTCGCACGCACGGGCAGATCGATCTTGCCGATGGGATAACGCGGATCGGTGGCGTCGGGCATGTGCGAACGCTACTACGACGGCATGCTGCGTGCGCACCTGTTCGAGAAGCGCATCGTGACCGACCCGCTGTTCCGTTGGCGCGGCGGCGAGGTGTCCCGCATCGAAGGACTCAGCGACGGCGTGTTCGCGCTCGCGGTGACGATGCTGGTGATGCGCCAGGACGTGCCGCGCACGTTCCACGAATTGTGGGCGACGCTGCGGGACCTGCCGGTGTTCGTCGCGTCGTTCGCGCTGGTCATGCTGGCGTGGCGCTACCACTACCTGTTCTTCCGCCGCTACGGCCTCCAGGACGTGGCGACGATCGTGCTCAACTCGGCGTACCTGCTGCTGGTCCTGTTCTGTGTCTACCCGCTGAAGTTCCTGGCGACGTTCCTGTGGCATCTCGTGCTCGGGCGGCCGGTGGGGCCGATGTTCGAGGTGCCCGCGGGCAGCGCGCCGTGGTCCGACCTCGCGCAGCGGAGCGACATGATGGTGTTCTACGGCCTGGCGATCGGCGGCGTGTTCGGGCTGCAAGGCCTGATGCTCTTGTGGGCGCTGCACGAACGCGAACGGCTCGAACTCGACCGCGTCGAACGCTTCCTGACCAAGGCCTCGCTGGTCGCCCAGACGATCACCGTCGCGATCGCTCTGCTGTCGATCGGCGTGGCACTCTCGGGCAGACCCGACATTGCCGGCATCGTCTACTTCCTGATGGCCCCGCTGCACGCGGCCTGGGGCGCCTGGTCCGCCGGCCACGCGCGCAAGCTCGCGGGCGCGGTCGCTGCCGGGGTCATGTAGCCGGCTTGTCGACGACGACCAGCTCCGCACCCTGGTCGACGATGCCGCCCTTCTTGGCGGCGACCGAACGCACGGTGCCGGCGAGCCCGGCCGTCAGCTTGTGCTCCATCTTCATCGCCGAGACGACGACCAGCGTCTGGTCGGCGGCGACGACGTCGCCCGGCTTGCACAGCACGTCGAGCACGGTGCCCGTCATCGGTGCACGCACCACACCGTCGGAGCCGCCTCCACCGCCGCCGCGCTTGCCGGCCGGCGCTTCGAGCGTGTGCGTTCGCCCGTCGACGCGAACCATGAAGGCCTTGGCCGCCGGCGCTCCATAGGCGACACAGGCACGCGCGGCGTCGTCGCCGACTTCCTGTAGACGCAGGCCGCCGTCGCCGAGCGCCTTGGCATGGAACTCGTGCACCGCGTCACCGACGCGAACGCGCCAGCGATCGCCTTCGACGAACTCGGCAGTGACGGCGACGGCCTTGCCGTCGCGAACGAACTCGCGGGTGATCTTCATCGCGCAGCCTCGAACAGCCGGAACCCGGCCAACGCATTCCACACCACGGTCGAACCGGTCGACGGCGAAGCGCCGCCCGCGGGTCCGGCCGCCGCACCGCTGCCGCCGCCGTTCTTCGCCAGCGCCTGGCACAACACCGCCGCCGCCAGCACCCGGTCGTCGGGCGGTGCCTTGTCGCCGGCCGCGAGTTCGGGCCGGTGCTTCAGCATGTCGGTCGAGATCGCCGCGGTGCGGAACGCGGCGTCGTCGACGACGCGCCGCAGGAAGTCGAGGTTGGTGGGAATGCCGAGATACGCGGTCTCGCGCAGCGCCTGGCTCAGCCGCGCGCACGCGGTCGCGCGATCGGGCGCCCACACGACGAGCTTGGCGAGCATCGAGTCGTAGAACGGCGGCACTTCCCAACCGGTGTAGACGCCGCTGTCGACGCGCACGCCCGGCCCTTCGGCCTCGCGCACGAGCCGCAGCAGGCCAGCGGCCGGGATGTAGCCGGTCTCGGGCGACTCGGCGCAGATGCGCGCCTCGATCGAATGGCCGCGCGGCCGCAGGTCCCTGCCGGCGAGCAGTTGCGCCAGCTTGCCGCCCGCAGCGACGTGCACCTGCAGGTGCACGAGGTCGACGCCGGTGACCAGTTCGGTGACCGGGTGCTCGACCTGCAGCCGCGTGTTGACCTCGAGGAAGTAGAAGTTGCCCTTCGGGTCGAGCAGGAACTCGGCGGTGCCTGCGTTGTCGTAGCCGACGCGCTTCGCCAAGGCCTTCGCCGCGTCGCCCATGCGCTGCCGCAGCGCCTCGTCGACCACCGCCGACGGCGCCTCTTCGAGCACCTTCTGGTGGCGGCGCTGCACCGAACACTCGCGTTCGTGCAGCGAGATCACGTCACCGTGCTTGTCGCCGAGCAGCTGGATCTCGATGTGCCGCGCCGGAAAGACCGCGCGTTCGAGGATCATGCGGTCGTCGCCGAACGACGCCTTGGCCTCGCGCCGGCCGGCCGCCAGTGCTTCGGCGAGGTCCTGTTCGCGCTCGACCATGCGCATGCCGCGGCCGCCGCCGCCGGCACTGGCCTTGACCATCACCGGCATGCCGATCGTCTTGCCGAACGCGATCAGGCCGGCGTCGCCATTGTCTTGTTCGGTGCCCGGGATCACCGGCACGCCGGCGGCGATCGCCTCCTCGCGCGCGGCCTTCTTGCCGCCGAGCCGGTCCATCGCCTCGGGGTTGGGCCCGATGAACACGAGCCCGGCGTCGCGCACCGCGCGCGCGAACGCACTGTTCTCGCTCAGGAAGCCGTAGCCCGGATGGATCGCCTGCGCCCCGGTGCGCTTCGCCGCGGCCAGGACCTTCTGGATGTCGAGGTAGCTCTCGGCGCTGGTGTTGCCGCCGAGCGGCACCGCGTGGTCGGCACCGAGCACGTGCGCGCAGCGGGCGTCGATGTCGCTGTGCACCGCGACCGACTCGATGCCGAGTTCGCGCAGTCCGCGCGTGATGCGCAGCGCGATCTCGCCGCGGTTGGCGATCAGTACGCGACGGAAGGGAGGATTCGTGGCCATGGCAGGCGTCGCACAGTAGCGCGCGCCTGCTGCGCATCCAGTTGCCGCGTGGCCCGGGGGCGAACGGCGGCGGGCCCGTTCGCCGTCGGCGCGTTCAGGTCACTTCGCCTTCGCCGCCATCGCGGCGAGCAGCTGCTCGACCTTCTGCTCCATCGCCGCGTCGCGCAGGTTCTTGGCCCGGATGACACCGTTCTCGTCGAGGACGTAGATCGTCGGCCAGCCGCTGACGTTCCAGGCCTTGGCGATCGCGCCGCCGCCCGGACCCGCCGCGAACGACCGCCACGTGATCTGGTGCTTCTGCTGGATGGCCTTCAGCTTGTCGGCTTCGTCGGAGTTGACGCCGATGAGGGCGAACGGCTTGTCGGCGAGCTTTGCCACGAGCGACCGCTCGTGCGGGAACATGGCCCGGCAGGGCCCTCACCACTCGCCCCAGAAGTCGAGCACGACCACCTTGCCGCGGTAGTCGCTCAGCTTGAACTCCACGCCGTCGGCGTCCTTGCCGACGATGTCGGGTGCGGTCTTGCCGATCGCGAGCGTGCGCAGCTCGAACAGTTCGCCCTTGGCCTGTTCGGCCAGCGGCGTGCCGAACAGCTCGACGCCGGTGAACTTCGCAGCGACCTCTTCGTACAGCTGTTCGACGCGCGCCGTGGTCTTCGCGTGGTCGAGGCCGCGCAACCAGGCGATCGCGTCGGCGCCGAAGAACTCCTCCATGCGCTTCCGCTGGTCGGGTTCGATGGCCTCGTTGGCCAGCGTCGTCGACGACTCGATCGCGTTGCCGAGCATCTTGGCGAGGCTGAACAGGGCCTTGCCGCGCGCGTCGTCGCTCTTCGCCGCTGCCGCGACCTTCTCCAGGAACTCCGCACCCTTCGGGCTCGGCTCGTAGACGAGCGAAGTGCACACGTCGCCCATCGCCGGCGCACCGACGTGGTTCTGCAGCAAGAGACCGAGCGCGCGGTTCTTGTCGGCCCGGGCCTCGGCGTTGCCGAGGATCCACGCCAGCGCATCGGCCGCGGCGTCGTCGCCGGCCGCCTCGTCGACGATCGGCCACAGCCGCGCCACGTAGGCGCCGCCCTTCGGGATCTCCTTGACGATCGCGTCGCGCTCGGCGTCGTCCTTGGCCTTCTGGTAGCGCTCGAAGACCGCGTTCTGCGCGGCGTCGAACTCCTGCTTGATCGCGGCGACGCGCGCCTTGCGGTCGCCGGGTTCCTTGCTCTGCACCTGCGCACCGAGCATCGGTGCGAGCAGGGCGGCCACGAGCAGTGGCGTCGTGAACGTTCGCATTGCGAAAGCGTCGGACCGCGGCGCGGCAAGGTCAACTCGCGGGCCTCACCAGAGGCCCGTGACCGAGGCGATCCGCCCGTCCGCGGCGAGGCGCAGCACGTTGGTGCCCTGGCCGCGCGGGCTGCCGTCGGCGGCGGTAGCGACCCACTCGACGAGAGCGGTGCCCTGGCACTGCCGCACCGCACCGTTGCGGCGCATGGTGGTGCCGGGCGCGTGCACGAGGCACACGCCGATGTGCGCGTGCAATTCGTCGCGGCCGGCCAGGCACGACCACGGATCCTGCATCGTCACGTCGTCGGTCGCACACCCGGCGAGCAACGTCGCCCGTCGCGCCGCATCCGTCTCGGCCCATGCCGCGAACCACGCGTCGGCGTTCGCTTCGGTGCGCGCGTGCGCCTCGGCCGCGGCGACGTTGGCGAACAACGCCAGCTGGAAGCGCCAGCCCGGCACGTGGTGGTCGCGCGGCACGGCTTCGGCGAAGTCGTGGCGCAGTTCGAGCCGGGTGCCGTCGGCATGGTCGGCGACCGTCACCGTGACCAGCGATCCACCCACGGGCACCGGCTTCTGCGCATCCTCGTAGCCGTAGGTGAACGCGACCAGGCGATCCGGTTCGAGCCGCGTGACTTCGCCGCGCGCGACGACGCCGTTGGGATAGACGATGTGCACCTCGCCGCCGACGCGGCCGTCGATGCGCGAACCCGGACCCCACCAGCGGGCGAACCGTTCGCTGTCGGTGAAGTAGCGGAACACGAGCGGGCGCGGGGCGCGGATCACGAGCGTGCGGTCGAGACGGTGCAGCAGCTTGGTCATGGGCGTCGGCGGGTTCGGGAACGGGTACGGGAAGTGGTGCGCGGGCCGCGGCGGCTCGCTTCGAGCTCGGCGGCCAGCGTGAGGCGGTAGAGCGCGTCGTCCCACGACTGCTCGAGCCAGCGGCGGAACGGGCCAAGGGCGGCGCGGCGGGTCTGGTAGAGGCGGTTGCGCCCCTGGGCGACGACGTCGACGAGTCCGGCGGCGCGCAGCGCGGCAAGGTGCTGCGAGATCGCCCCGAACGTGACGTCGGGCATCGCCGCGTGCAGGGCTCCCGCGGCGCAGGGCTCGTCCCAGCACAGGCGCAGCAGTTCGCGCCGGCGCGGGCTGTGCAGCACGGACATCAGGTCGTCGGTCATGCTTTAGTTGCAACTAAAGTATTCCCGACGACACCGGTCGGCAAGCCCCGACCCGCTGCGTGCTCAAGCACCCGCTGTTCGCTAGGCTGGCTCGCCGATGGCAACGGACCCGTCCACTCCACGCGAACCCGAGATCGAGCTGCTCGGTCGCATCGCCACACGGGCGATCTGGCTCCTGCGGCGGGTGCTCTGGCTCGGTGGAGTCGCCGCGGTCGGCTACGGCGTCTGGCGCTGCGGCGCCGACGCGAACTGGTCCTTCGTCGCCCCCAACTCCCTGCTCTCCCCGCCCGGAGCCGCGGGCTTCGTCTGGCTATGCGTCGGCCTGCCGTTGCTGCTGCCGGTGGATTGGACGTTCGGCCGCGGCCGCGGGCCGATGCTCGCAGTGGCCACCACGCTCGTCCTCGGTCCGAGCTTGCTGCCCGACGACCGCGACCACGCCTGGATCCTCCGCTGCTTCGCCGTGCTGATTCCGTGCGTGACCGTGCTGGTCTGGCGCACCGTGTGGCGCCTCACGCGCGCAGCGAACGGCGGCGACCCCACCACGTGAGCACGGCGAGCCCACAAGCGACCGACAGCCAGGTCGACCACTCCGGCACCGGCGCGCCGCCGATCGGGCCTTCGGGTTCGCGCCCGAGCAGCGCGCCCGGCTCGAGCCCGGCGGCCACGTATTGGGCTTGCGACTCGAGCACCACGGCACCCGATCCCGCCGTGACGAGCCGATAGCGAGCTGCCAGCCGCGACGCTGCACCCGGATCCGTCGCCACCTGCGCCCGCGCCATCGCCGCGGCCCACAGCCGCGCCAACTGGTCGCTCACCTCGACCACGTCCGGCAACTTGTCGCGCCGCCGTTCGAACGTGCGCACGCGATCGCCGATGCCGCCAGCACCGAAGGCGAGATGCTCGCGCAGCGCATCGACCGGCGACTGGTGGTCACCCCACCGGGCGACATCGACCACCTGCGTCGCCGAAAGCCATTCCTCGCGCACGACATTGCGCCCCGGATGCAGGGCCAGCGCGGCGATGCCGACGCCGTCGGGGAACGTCGGCCACGACCGCGGATACCTGGCCGCAGCGGCGCCGTGCAGCCACACCACCTCGCGCACCCCGATCCGGACCGCTTCGTCGAGGGCCGCCTGCAGGGCCGGCCGCGCATCGACGCCACCCGTTCCCGGCCGCGCATCGACGAACGCCGCGAGTTCGGCCGATCCCGCCGCCGCCTCGCAGCGGGCGAACTCGGCCCCGTGCGCGACGAACAGAACGACCTTGGCGTCCGGCCGGAACGCACCGAACAACGCCTTCGCAACAGACACCGACTCGTGCACCGTGTGCGACGCCTCCAGCACGACGACGAACGGGCCGCTGCCCGCGTTCGCCGGGCGCGGCGCGAGCCGCTGCACCACGACACCGTCGTGGTCGACCGTCTGCACCACTTCGGCCCCACGCGCGAACACGAGCGGCTGCTGCAGCTCCGCATCGGTGACGCTGCGCCGTTCCGGCCCGGTGGCCCGCATCACCACCAGATCGTGCTCGGCGACCCGACCATGTCGGCAGGAATGGGACACGACGCTCGGCAGCCACAGCTCGGCGCTACTTTCGACGGTGCGCAGCGGCACGGTGAACCCGACGCGCACGCGCATCGCCGGCAACCGCTGCGACAGCGGGAACAGCAGCAACCGCACGAGCCCGGGCGTCAGTTCCTGCAACAACGCCGGATCGCGCTGCTTCGCGACCACGGCGTCGTAGGCCGCCTGGACCTTGCCACGCGCCGCGAACGCCGCCGGCCGTTCCTGCCCTTCGATCCACGACGACAGCGAGCTCGCCACTGCCTGCGGCGGCAAGCGCAGGTCGAAGCGCGCCTCGGCGAGCCAATCGGAGTGCGCCGTCACCTCGAGTTGCCAGTCGACTCGGGCCAGGGCCGCGTCGGGCTCGGGATGCACTTCGATGCGGCTCGACAACCAATCGACGTCTTCACCACCGCGCCAACCGAACTGCGGCAGCGCCTCGTCGGAGTCGTTCCAGCCGACTCCGTGCACGCGGTGGAACGCGACGCGCGCGGCGGCGGCGTCCGTCTGCCGCCGGTCGAACCAACGCTGAAACCAGAACGGTTGGCCGTCGGCGAGGTGCGGGAAGCGGCGGCCCAGGCCGCGGTCGCCCACGCGGCCGATTCCCAACACGCCGAACTCTTCGTCGTCCCCGCGCCCGCCGTCGACGCAGAACGCGCGCTGCAGGTCGCGGTCGCCGCCTCGCAACGACACCGCCAGCCGTTCGACTTCCTCGGCCCGCGCCGGATCGCGCATCGCATCGGCGAGCTGCACCAGTTGGTGGCGTTCGGCGTGCGCTTGCCGCATCGACCACAGCGTCCACGTGGTCGGCAGGGCGCAGAACCCGACCAGGATCCCGACCAGCAGCGCCGGCGAACGGCGCGCAACACCCCAGTCGCGCACGAGGTCTGGAACCAGGCGCAGCATGCCGAGCAGCGTCCAGTACGGCGCCGCGGCGAGGATGCCGAGCCCGACGATCGACAGGAACACCATGAACGGCAGCGCCGGCAACTCGGCGAGTCCGTAGAGCGCCGCCATGCCGGCGCAGGAGCCGATCGCGACGGCGCGCGCGACGAGGTGCTGCGGCCGCTGCCACACGCCGAGGTGCAACTGGAAGTTCATCACCACGGCGAGCACGACGAGCCCGACGTGCCACCAGGTCGGGAACAACGGCAAGTGCGAGCTCAGGGAGCCGGTGCCGAGTTCGGCAGCGAGGCCGCACACCGGAATGGTGCCGAACACGACCACCGCGAACGTCGCGGCGGCCTTCCTGGGGGGGCGATTCGGTTGCCCCGGTGCGGCGGACGGCGACGTCGGTTCACTTTGCATGGCAAAGCTATTGCACCGCTTCCGCTCCGTTCCGGCAAGCCCCGGGTTGCCATCGTCGGCAATGGCCGTGACCATGCGCCGGCCCCTCTCCCGCATGTCGCCACATCCTCGGGCCGTTCCCTCGTTCGCCACGGCGTTCGCGATCGCCATCGTCGCCCAGGGTGCGCACGCCCAGTGCCCGCCCGGCGCGCCGATGCCGCGCGACCTGACCCTCGAGACCACGGTGCCCGAGGGCGGGGCGGCCGACGTGCGCTGGCGCGCGGCGAAGGACGCGCAGAAGGCGAACGATCTCACCGCCACCCAGAAACACCTGCTCGCGGCCCTCGAGTTCCATCCCTCGTCGCCGGCGCTGTTGTTCGACCTCGCCCAGGCGTTCCGCACCGACAAAGACCTCGGCCCGTTGTGGGCCGAACGCTTCGTGCGGGCCGCTGCCGACGCGCAGGGACGGGTGAAGTTCGACCCCGCGCAGCGCAAGACGATGGGCACGCTGCAGGGCTTCGAAACCTCGCTGAAGCCACACCTCGACCTTGCGCTCGCGCGCGCGAACGCGATCCAGGAACTCGCCCGGTTCGTCGACAAGCAGAAGGTCGCCGCGAAGGGCAACGCCCCGCGCGCGCTGCTGGTGCGCTGGGCCGCGGAGGCGCTGCTCGAGGCCGGACTGGGCGCGCCGCAGGCACTCGGTGCCGTCGCCGCTGCGGTCGCGAAGGCGCAGGAGTCGTTCGTCGCCGAACACGCCACCGTGTGCGATGCCCTGCTGCGGGTCGTGCAGGCCAAGGTGCCCACCGCCGGATCCCCCGAGGCCGCGGGCGTCGACATCGCCAAACTGCTCGAACGGCGCGTGCGCGCGGCCCGCCTGCTGCTCGGCTTGCGTCGCCAGGCCGGGCTGAAGGACTTGAAGGGCCCCCCGCCGGCCGACGTCTCGGCGTGGGCGGACGCGGCGCAAAAAGCGCTCGACGACCACGCGGCGAGCGCCGGCTGGAAGGTGTGGACGATCGCCGAGCTCGAAGCGATGACGCCAGAACAGCGCCTCGCGTTCACGCACGACCACCGCGAGTGGAACACGCCGGGCCTCGCGATGAGCAGCACCGGTCGCTACCGGATCGAGACGACGTGCGGCCACACGACGTTGCTCGAGACCGCGAAGACGGTCGAACTGCACCACGCGCGCCTCGTCGCCCACTTCGGCGCCGACCCGTTCGTGGAGCGGCCGGGAGTCGTGCGCGTCGTGCCCGGCAGCGACGATCTCGAGACCGAAGGGGCTCCGTACTGGTGGGCCGGCGGCTTCCAGGGCGGCGACCGCACCGTGCTGCGGTTCTCGTGGGGCAACATCCCCGGACTCGGCCGCGGCCTGACGCACGAGCTCACGCACCGGTTCGATGGCGTGCTGCATCCGTTCGTCGGCGCCTGGTACGCCGAAGGCCACGCGAGTTGGACCGGCGCGCACTACGGCAAGATGGCGGCGACCGACTTCGTCGAGTCGTACCTCGACTCCGGCACCGTCGCGCACACCTACTACAAGGGCTACGGCGGCAAGGAGAAGTTCGTCGAGTTGCTCACCGGCAAGATCGCCGAGTACCGCGACAACTACTTCGCCGGCTACTCGCTCTACGCGTTCCTGCGCTCGTTCCCGCCGTCGGCGCCGAAGTACCGCGAACCGCTGGCCCGCTTCGAACGCAACGCGCGCGGTGGCCAGAAGGACCCGCTGGCCTTCTTCACGTCGCACTTCGCGGACGGCAAGGACGGGCGACCGGCGAAGTTCGACGACCTGCACGCCGAGTGGCACGCGTTCGTGAAGGGTTGCTACGACGCGCACGACGATGCGAAGAAGGCGCCGGAGTGGCTGCGCAGCTACGGCGACCGCGGCGAAGGCGACCCCGCGCCGCCGGTGATGGACGAACCGACCTGGTCGTGGGAACGCAACCGCGCCGAGCCGTTCTGGGGTCAGGACCACGCCGCCGCGGCGACGTTGCTGCTGCACGAAGTCGGCGACGTCGACGGCACCATCGCCGCGGGAACCTGGTCGCTGACCGTGGACGGGTTCCGGCCCGAGACCTGCGCGGCGATGCTGGCGGCTCTGCGCGCGACCAAGGCGACCGACGCGGCGGCGGCGTTCGCAGTGCTGGCGCGGCGCCACTTTCCCGCACTCGGCGAAGCGGACGGGACCGCCCTGCTCGCCGCCTTGCCGAAGTGCAAGGCGCTGCTCGACGGTCAACAGGTGCGCGTGCGCGGCCTCGCCAGCGAGGCGGCGTCCGCGGCCGCGGCGCTGGCCGACGACCACGCCCGGCTCGCCGGCATGTTCGGACTGCGCCGGATGACCGACGCGCCGACGGGCGCCCCGCCGCAGGTGCCGCGCCACCTCGGCGGCCACGGCTTCACCGAGAGCGAACTGACCGGCTTCCAAGATCGTCGGCACGCAGGGCTCTGGTATCCGACACCGCTCGGCGACCTGCACGTCGGTCGCGAGAAGCCGCGCGAAGCGACCGGCTCGCTGGATCGCCGGGCACACCAGCGCGACGCGTTCGTGCACACGGTCGCGTGGCTGGCGCCGGGCCACTACGTGCTGCGCGGCCGCGTGCACTTCACGACGTCGTACGTGTCGGGCGCGATCGTGTTCGGCCACACCCGCCGCGACCGCGACCTGCGCCTGCAGTTCTCGTCCGGCGACTTCGACTACGCGACGGGGCGCAGCGAACAGAACCGCAGCGGCGGCAGCGTCGGTTTCGACCTGCGCGGCCTCTGGGAACGCGACGGCAACATGCCGAACGAGGCCGATTCGCGCAGCATCAAGCTCGCCGACGGCCAACCGGGGTTCACCTTCGAACTCGACGTGCGCGGCCCACGCGTCGCGGTCACGATCGACGGCAAGCCGCTGCTGCGCTACGCGGTGCACGACGGTTCGCCGATCGAGGGCCATGTCGGCTTCGCGATGGGCATGGGCGCCGTGCGGGTCGAACTGCCGACCGTGCAGCGCTTCGACGGCGAACTGGCCGACGTCGTCGGCGGACTCGACCTCACCCGGCAACCGACGGTCGACCTCGAGGAGCTGCTGTTGTTGCCGGTGCGCGGCGTCCCGCTGCACGCCAACGGCACGCTGGTGTTGTTGGTGCCGAAGGAAGACGACGCAGTGGCGACCGAGGTGCTGCCGCGGGTGCTGCCGGTGCTCGCGTCGCTGCTGCAGAACACGCTCGAGCACCCGCAGCCATGGGTGCTGGCACTGCCCAAGAACATGCCGGAGAACGTGCGCGCCGCGGCGAAGGCGATGGTCGAGGAAGTCCGCAAGGCACCGCTGCCGCAGATCGACCACGACGTCAAAGCACCGTTCGCGACCGGCGAGCCGTGGGTGTTGTTCGTCGACGCCCACGGCGTGTTGCGCGCGGCGTGCGGCGCGTTCGAACCCGGCGTGCACACGCGCGTCCGCGACTGGGCCCGCAAGCTGCGCGCGCGGTGAAGGTCGCGAGAAAAGCAGCGTCGGGCCTGGATCCGGGCCCGGGGCCGCGCACCATGCGGCGATGCGCCCGCTGCCGCCGTTCGTTCCGCTCCTGCTGCTGGCCGCCTGCTCGGCGCCCGAACCGCAGCGACCGCCGGGTTCGATCGCGCTGGTCGGCCGCAACACCGCAACCAGCGCGCAGGTCACGCCGGTCAACCAGACGCTGACACCGCACGGCACGTTCGTCGACCTGCCCGGCCTGCGGCCGATCGTGCTGGCCCCGTCGCGCGACGGCCGCCACCTCTACACCGCCGGCAAGACCAGCGAACTGCTCGTGCTCGATGCGACGACCGGAGCGATCGTGCAGAAGGTCGCGCTGCCGAACGACGCGCAGAACACCCCGGCGAACGATCCGAACGCGAAGGAACTGCGACCCGACAAGGACGGGCAGGCGAGCTACACCGGGCTCGTGGTCGCCGCCGACGGCCGCACGATCTGGCTCGCCAACGTGCGCGGCTCGATCAAGGTGTTCGCGGTCGACGACACGGGCCGCGTCGCCGCGTCGCACTCGCTGGCGCTGCCGCTCGCGGTGGCGCCGCGGCGCGATGCGGAGATCCCGACCGGACTCGCGTTGTCGGCCGACGGCACACGCCTCTACGTGTGTGGCAACCTGTCGAACCGGCTGCTCGAACTCGACGCGCGCAGCGGAACCCTGAGCCGCACCTTCGACGTCGGCGTGGCACCCTACGACGTCGTGCTGGTCGGCGATCGCGCCTTCGTCAGCAACCAGGGCGGCCGTCGCCCCGAAGCGGGCGACCGGGTCGGCCCCGCCGGCCGCGGCACCGAGGTGCGCGTCGACGAACGCGACATCGCCAGCGAAGGCAGCGTCAGCGTGGTCGACCTCGCCACCGGCAAGCTGCTGCGCGAGACCCGCGTCGGGCTGCACGCCAGCGACCTCGCCGTGTCGCCCGACGGCGACTGGATCGTGTGCGCCAACGCCGGCAGCGACACGATCAGCGTGCTCGACCGCGACGGCGGGCTGGTCGAGACCCTGTGGGCCAGGAAGAAGCCGAGCGACCTGTTGCAGGCATCGCCCAACGCCGTCTGCTTCGACGCCGCGGGCGAACGTATGTTCGTCGCCGTCGGCACGATGAATGCGATCGCGGTGTTCGAGTTCGAACCCGAGGATCGCGGCGACAGCCACCTGCTCGGCTACATCCCGGTCGGCTGGTATCCGTCGGCGCTGTCGTTCGACGCCACCCGCGGCCGGCTCGCGGTGACGAACCTCAAGGGCATGGGCTTCGGCCGCCCGCGCAAGAGCAGCGGCGTCCCGGAGTTCAACAGCCACCAGTACCACGGGGCGCTGTCGCTGGTGCCGCTGCCGAACGCCGACGATCTGGCGGCGTTGTCGACCCAGGTCGACGTCAACCTGCGCCGCGATGCGATCGAATACGCGCTGCTGCCGGCGCGCGCTGGCCAGCCGCCACGAGCGATCCCGGAGCGCATCGGCGAGCCGAGCCGCATCGAGCATGTCGTCTACGTCATCAAGGAGAACCGCACCTACGACCAGGTGCTGGGCGACCTGAAGGGCGGCAACGGCGATCCAGAACTGTGCATCTTCCCGGAGCGGATCACGCCGAACCAGCACGCGATCGCGCGCCAGTTCGTGCTGCTCGACAACACCTACTGCTCCGGCATCCTGTCCGCGGACGGCCACCAGTGGAGCACGGCCGCGTTCGCGACCGACTACCTGGAGAAGAGCTTCGCCGGCTGGCCGCGCAGCTACCCCGACGGCATGGGCGAGGACGAAAAGGACGCGCTGTCGTACTCGCCGGCCGGGTTCCTGTGGGACCAGGCGCTGGCGCGCGGGCTGAGCTTGCGCAACTACGGCGAGTTCTGTGGCCCCAAGGTGCGTTGGCGCGACACCACGAAGAAGGGCGAACCCGACTTCACGGCGTGCTTCCGCGCCTGGCGCGACAAGACCGACGACGTCGTGTTCGAGAGCGAACCGAGCGTGCGCACGCTCGCGCCCCACTCGCCGACCGGCTACGTCGGCTGGGAAATGTCGGTGCCGGACCAGCACCGCGCCGACTTCTTCCTGCGCGAACTCGCCGAGTTCGAGGCGAAGGGCACGTTCCCGCGCCTCGTGCTGATCTGCCTGCCGAACGACCACACCAGCGGCACGTCCAAGGGCTGCCCGACGCCGGCCGCGTGTGTCGCCGACAACGACCTCGCCTTCGGCCGCATCGTCGAAGGACTGTCGAAGTCGAAGTTCTGGCCGAAGATGGCGATCCTCGGCATCGAAGACGACCCGCAGGCGGGCTGGGACCACGTCAGCGGCTACCGCACCACGTGCTACGTCGTGAGTCCGTTCGCGCGGCGCGGCGCCACCGTGTCGACGCAATACAACACGACCAGCGTGCTGCGCACGATCGGCCAGATCCTCGGCATGCGGCCGATGAACGTGTTCGACGCCAGTGCCACGCCGATGTTCGACTGCTTTTGCGAGACGCCGGACCTGACGCCGTTCACGGCGTTGCCGAGCAACGTGCCGCTCGACCAGATGAACCCAGCCCCGGTGGCGATCGCGGACCCCGCACTGCGCGCCGACGCCGAGACGTCGGCGACGCTGAACTTCCGCGAAATCGACCGCGCCCCCGAAGACGTGCTGAACCGCATCCTGTGGCGCGCGATGCGCGGCAGCTCGGCGCCGTACCCGGAGTGGGCGATCACCGCCGGCGCCGAGGAGGACGAGGAGGAGGAGGAACGCGAGCGCGAAGCCGCGAACCGCAAGTGACGACTCGCAGCTCTCAGGGCGCGAACGTGCGCCAAGCGGCCGCCAGGTCCTTCCCGAGCTGCACGACCCCGGAGCCCGTGAAGTGCACGCCGTCCGGCTGCATCCCCAGATGTTCGGTGGCGACCGCAGCACAACGCGGCAAGGAACGTGCGACCACCCGCTGCGCCGCACGCACCGATGCCACGTGCGGAAAGAACCAGGCCGGCAAACGCTGGTCGACCGTGGCCAGAACGAACGGCACGTCGGGCACGTTCGCGTCGCCCGCCGCCACCAGGTCCTGCCGGAACGTGTGCACGAGCTCGGTGAGGTTCGCGCGATAGCTGCGGGCCTGGAACTCGTCGGTGCAATCGCTCTCGCCCTGGACCATGAAGATGCCGCGCACCCGCGGCTCCAGGCCCTGCGCACGCATCGCCGCGCACGCCGCGCCAATGCGGTAGCGCAGGATCGCATAGAGCTCCTGGGCCGGCGCGCCCCATTCGTTCCACGGTCCGGGCGTGTCGCCGAGCGCCGTCGCCGGCAGCGCGAACTTGACCAGGTGGACGGTACCGTCCTCCCCGGCGAGTTCGTCGGCGAGCGACAACTCGGGTCCGCACCAGTTGGCTGGACCGTAGCTGCGGGTGTTGGCGCCGTGCTGCATCGCCACGAACGCGTTCGCACCGTCGACCCAGATCCGCGCGCGCGGCCGAGCCCCGATGAAGCGCGCCGGCAGCGAGGCGCCATCGGCGTGCCCTTCCGCATTGCTTTGCCCGAACAACACGAACACATCCGCCGGCGCACCGGGCGCTGGCACCGTGCAGGCGTGGCGCGGCGTCGCCACGACCGCACCCGACGTGGTCAACGGCACGGCCGGATCCCAGACGAGCACCTGGGAATGCACGGCAATGCCGGCATGCTGGCCGACCAGGAACGGGCTCGCGAAGTGCGCCGAGCCATGCTCGTCGGCCAATGCGATCGCCAACCACTCCGGCGCCTCGAGCTCGAGCAATCCGCCCCATGGCAGCGGGGTCACGCCGACGCTCGCCGAAACGAACCATGCGGCGATGGCAGACGGCGCGGCGCCATCCAGCCGGACTTCGACCCGGCCGGGTACGGCGACCCCGTCGAGCACGGGTGATTGCGCCAATGCCACGGCAGCCAACGCGACGCCGGCGAGCACCCGTACGGACCCCGACACGACAGCGAAGCCAGTCGCCATGTTCACTCTCCTGTGCAGGGGGAGAAGTTGGCCGGAAGCACGGCACCTTTCTACCCTGGCAATCGTCCTAGCCCCCGTCTTCGATCTGGTTTCCATCGGTTAGCCGGAAACCTCGTCGCCTGCCCTCTCTCGAACCGGTCCAAGGCACCCCCGCATGAACGTCTGTCTGCGGACGATCTCGTCCCTCGTCGCCAGCTGCGCGCTGGCCCTCCCCGCCCTCGCCCAGAAGCAGACCGACCCCGCGGCGCAGCGGCAGGCCGAGTTCTACAGCAGCTCGGCGTGGCAACAGTTCCTCGGTGAGAACAGTGGCCAATGGCGCGTCGAATGGTGCGCGGCCACCGGCACCCCGAAGGCGATCTGGGGCAGCGGCGTGCCGCTCGGCGACTGGCGCATGAACTCGCTCGAGGAAGCGCGCCGCCACGCGCACCTGCTGCTGCAGCAGCACGCCGGCATGCTCGGGCTCGGCACCAGCGAGTTCCGCGAGATCATCGGCAGCCGGATGGGCCGCACCTGGGTGCTCGTCTACGACCAGTTCTTCCGCGGCTTGCCGGTGATCGGCGGCCGCGCCGACGTGCGCGTGCACATGGTCGGCCGCGTGCCGATGTTCGGCGCCACGGCGTGGCAGATCCCGGCCGACTTCAACGTCGTGCCCGCGTTCGATGCCGAGACCGCCACGGCGATCGCATGGCAGGCCCTGGGCGGCCAGCCGACCGGCGTCGCGCAACCGGCACCGGTCGCGGCCCCGCGGCTCGTGATCGATGGCGACGTCGAAGCCACCGAACAGCAGACCCCGACCCTCGCGTGGGAAGTCGCCATCAGCAACGTCGCCGCCGACGGCACCGGCCCGATCGGCCGCTACTACGTCGATGCGAAGACCGGCAAGGTGCTGCGCTTCGTCAACGACAAGCACGAATGCGGCCTGGCCGGCTGCACCATCGGCAAGCCGAAGCTGCCCGTTCCCGACCTCGCCATGCTGCGCCCGGGCGCCGAACTCGCGGCCCCGCCCGTGCTCACCACGGTCACGGTGATGGGCTGGACCCGCGTCGGTGTCGACGCGTTCGACCCGCTGGTCAACACGCCGATTCCCGGCCTCGTGCTCAACGTTCCGGGCATCGGCAACGTCACGACCGACAACAACGGCCAGTTCACGATCGACATCGCTGCGGCGGTGTCGATCAGCGTCGGTGCACTCGACGGCCGCCACCACGGCGCGATCGCCGGCGCCAACGCGCCGAGCGCATCGGTCACCGTGAACCCCGGCGTCGCGACGACGATCCAGTTGCTGACCGCCGGTGCCTCGACGGCGCAGGCAGCGCACACGACGACCAGCTACTGGGTCGATCGCGTCAACGAGTGGTCCCGTTCGATCCTCGGCAACTCGGCCGAACTCAACACTGCCGACGCCGTCGCGACGACGGTGAACATCGCCAGCACCTGCAACGCCTACTACACCGGCAACTCGATCAACTTCTACCAGGCCGGCGGCGGCTGCTCGAACACGTCGTTCTCGACGGTCGTCGCGCACGAATGGGGCCACGGCCTCGACGAACGCTACGGCGGCATCTCGCAGACCAACGGCCTCAGCGAAGGCTGGGGTGACACCCTCGGCTGCTACCTGCTCGACACGCCGGACCTCGGCAGCGGCTTCCAGACCCAGGGAGTCGCCTTGCGCAGCGCCAACAACACCACGCAGTACCCGTGCTCGGGCTGCGGCGTGCACACCGCCGGCCAATCGTGGATGGGCTTTGCGTGGAAGCTGCGCAACCAGCTGGCGACCACGCTCGGCAGCCGTCCGGCCGCCATCGCGCTGACCGAGGACATCGTCGTCGGCTCGATCGCCGCCGACGCGACCAACCAGGCCGACGCGGTGCTGCAGGTCTACATCGCCGACGACAACGACGGCAACCTCGCCAACGGCACGCCGCACAAGCCCGACCTCGACTGGGCGTGCAACCAGCACTCGCTGCCGATCCCCGGTGGCGGCGGCCCGACCGCGCCCGCGAACGACGAGTGCGCTGCTGCGGT
This sequence comes from Planctomycetota bacterium, assembly GCA_016794485.1. Taxonomy (GTDB): domain Bacteria; phylum Planctomycetota; class UBA1135; order UBA1135; family UBA2386; genus UBA2386. The sequence goes on along the minus strand of JAEUHV010000438.1, from coordinate 8,894 downwards.
CGCTCTCGTGAACGGCGTGAACGGCCCGTACACGTCCATCGGTGCCACGACCTCCATTGCGTGGCCGTGTGCTTCGGGCGGCAACGATGTGTGGTTCAGCTACATCGTCGGCTCGGTCGGCAACCTCGCGATCGACACCTGCGGCCAGGCGACGTGGGACACCGCGATCGAGATCTTCTCCGGCAACTGTGGTGCCCTCACCAGCGTGGTCTGCAACGACGACTCGTGCTCGCTGCAGTCGTCGGTGACCGCGGCGGTCGCTCCGGGCATCTACTACATCCGCGTCGGCGGCTTCAGCGCCGCGACCGGAACGTTCAGCCTGAACGTCAACGGTCCGGCGGGCACGCCGGCCAGCACGACGCCGTTCGGCACTGCGTGCGGTGCGGCGTCGAAGTCGTTCTATGAACTGTTCGCCAGCACCGGCTTCGACCTCGGCGGTGTCGCGATGCGGCTCGTCAAGGACGCCGGCGGCTTCTATGTCGCCCAATCCGGTGGCAGCTACGTCGCGCCGAGCGGCGCGGCGACCTCGCTCACGTTGACCGACGACTCGGTGACGACCGTCACGCTGGCCGGCGCGTTCCCCTACTTCGGTGGCACCACCGCGACGCTCGAAGTCGGCTCGAACGGCTACGTGTCCGTGGCCACCGGCAACGGCACCGGCTACACGCCGACCGCGGCCGGCTGGGTCAACTCCGCGCAGCCGCGCTGGGGCACCTGGCACGACTTCAACCCGACGCTCGCCGGGTCCGGCCAGGTGAAGTTCGAGCAGATCGGCTCGATCGCCTACGTCACGTGGGACGGCGTCTACAGCTACGCGACGACCGCCGCGAACACGTTCCAGCTTCAGTTCGACCTCGGCACGGGCAACGTCACCTTCGTGTGGCAGACGATGGTCTCGTCCGGCAATGCCTGGCTCGTGGGCTACGCCGGCGGTGGCGCCACCACCGACATCGGCAGCCTGGACGTCTCGGCCGCACTGCCGGGCACGTTCCGGACCAGCGCCGACAACGCGGTGCCGCTGGCGCTCGCGAGCACGGTCCCGTCGCTCGGCTCGAACCTGACGTTCACGACGACGAACTTCCCGGCGTCGAGCCTGCTCGGCATCCAGATCCTGAGCACGACCAGGTTCGATCCGGGGATCGACCTGTCGATCATCGGCATGCCCGGCTGCTTCTCGTTCGCGGCGCTCGACGCGCTGTATCTGCTGTTCCCGGTGGCGCAGCAGGCCAGCTACACGATGGCGATCCCGAACAACCCGGTGCTGATGGGCTTCCAGATGACCGGCCAGAGCGCCGCGTTCGTGAACGGCGTCAACACCGCTGGGCTCGTCGCCAGCAACGGCGTCGCGATCACCGTCGGCATCTGAACTCCGACGGTCAGGACTTGCGCGCCAGCCGGGCGCGCACTTCCTGCGCCGCCGCGGCGAGCTTGGCATCGGCATGCCGGCACGCCGCCTCGAGCACGCGGGTGACGTGCTCGTCCTGGACGCCGATGGCGCCCAGCGCCGCAACCGCGGCCATGCGCACGCGGACGTCGTCGGTGTGTTCGTAGCTCCAGACGATCGCCGGCACCAACGCTGTGCCGTTCGCCGCGCGTTCGACGGCGCGCTGCAGACCGTGCAGGCGCAGCTCGGGGTTCGAATGCCGGATTGCGCGAGCGACCGCGCCGTCACTGGCTGTCGCCGCGCACTCGAGCACCTCGAGACTGTCCGCGGCGGCCGTCTTGAGCTGTCCGCTCGCGTTCGCGGCCACTTTGCGCAGCGCGACGAGCACCGGCTCGGTGCACACGCCGATGTCGCCGAGGGCCGAAGCCGCCTTGTCGAGCATGACGACGTCGAATCCGGAGGCCTCCGCCTGCATCACCTTCACCAGATGCGGCACCGCAGCTGCACCCTGAGCGCCGAACCGCGCCAGCGCCTGTGCCGAGTTCGCGACCTTGGCCGAATCACAGCCGCGCGGATTGTCCGCACCCTCGGCGATCACCTTGACCAGGAACGGGATCGCCGCAGGGTCGCCGATCGCACCCAACGGGCTCGCCGCCAGGTGCGCCCCATGGGTGCGCGTCGACAGCAGCTTGCCCAACGCCGGAACTGCAGGCTTGCCGGCGGGCCCGATCTCGGCGAGTGCAGCGCATGCCGGCGCCTGCAGGCCGAAGTCCGCCACGCACCGCGTCAGCTCAGGCACGCCTACGGCGCCAAGACCGACGAAGCATGCATGGATCGCTTGCGACACCGGGATGTGCTCCATCATCCACAGCTTGCTGATCGCGGGCGTCAGCGGTTCGGCTGCCTTGCCCATCTTGGCGATGCCGAGCAGGGCGCAGATGCGTTGCGCATCGTCGCCTTCTTCGAGCACACGCCGCAGGACGGGCACTGCCTTGGCTCCCATCGCTGCAAGGTCCTGGATGGCGGCATCGCGTTCGGCACCGGTAGTGGCACCGATGCGCGCCAACATCCCCTTCACGTCCGCCGTTTTGCCTTGGGCCGGCAGGGCGGCGGCCGCAACCGCGAACAGCGCGACGAAGAGAAATCCCTGCGGCGACGACGGCACCATGGCGTCGACCATAGCCGTGACCGGACGCGCGGTAACTCCCCGCGCACTCCAGTGCCTACCGTCCTAGACCGATAGGACGGTCGTGAACGTCCGCGTCGACCCACACAGCCTCGTGCCGCCGAGCCAGCAGCTCGTCGCGGCCGTGCTCGACGCGATCGCCGCCGGCGAACTGGCGCCCGGCGACAAGCTGCCGTCGGTGCGCGGCCTCGCCGGCGAGGCGCTGGTCAACCCGAACACGGTGATCAAGGCCTACCGCGACCTCGAACACCTCGGGGCCACCGAGGGGCGCAACGGTTCGGGCGTCTACGTGACCGCGGCCGGGCCCGACGTGGCGAAGGCGCTGCGGCTGGCGGAGACGCTGGCGACGTTCCAGCAGGCGGCGGCGGCGGCAGTGCGCGCCGGCCACGACGAACAGGTGCTGCGCGCGGCGATCACGCAGGCGCGCGGTGCACGGGAGCTGGGTCAGGGGGAAGCGGGGAAACAGAGGAGCAAGGCATGAACTCGGTCTTGACGGTGAAGGACCTCGTCGCGGGCTTTGGCCGCAAGCGGGTGCTCGACGGGCTCGACCTGTCGTTGCAGGACGGCACGGTGACGGTGCTGCTCGGCCAGAACGGTGCGGGCAAGAGCACGCTGCTGCGCGTGCTGCTCGGCGTCGTGCGGCCGAGCGCCGGCACGGTGCGCGTGTTCGGCCAGGACCCACTGCTCTCGCACCGCGCGGTGCTGCAGCGCGTCGGTTACGTGCCGGACGTGCCCGACTGCTACCCGTGGATGACGGCGCGCGACCTGTTCGCGTTCCTGCGGCCGCAGTACCCGACCTGGAACGACGGCGTGTGTGCCGAGCTGTGCGAACGGCTAGCGGTGCCCCTGCGCACCAAGGTGAAAGCGATGTCGCGCGGCCAGGGCATGAAGACGATGCTGGTGGCGGCGCTGGCGCCGGAGCCCGAACTGCTGCTGCTCGACGAACCGTTCGCGGGGCTCGACCCGCTGGTGCGCGAAGAAGTGCTGCACGGCGTGCTCGATGCGCTGCGCGCCGGCGAACGCACGGTGCTGTGCGCGACGCACGAACTCGACATCGCCGCCCGCATCGCCGACCGCATCGCGGTGCTGCAGGGCGGGCGCGTGGTGAAGCACGGCACGCTGGCCGAAGTGCTCGGTGAAGACGAACCGGTGGCGGCCCCGCGTGGGCTGCAGCGCGTGCTCGCGGAGGTGGCGTCGTGAACCTCGTGCTGACCTATTGCTGGAAGGAGTGGCGCGCGCAGCGCGGCATGCTGCTCGCCTACTTCGGGCTCGTGGTCGCGTGCCTGACGCTCGGCTTCTCGCTGGTGCCGACGCACCTATGGACCGACGAAGGCTTCGGCGCGCACGCGCTGTCGTGGTTCGTCGTCGCCGGAGTGATCGGCGTCGTCGCGTTCGTCACGCCCAACCTCGTGCGGTCGGAATTCGGCGCCAAGGACGACCAGTTCGTGCGCCGGCTGCCCGGCGCTCTCGCGCCGTCGTTCGCCGGCAAGCTGCTGTTCTTCGGGCTGGCGCTGCTGGCGCTGCCGCTGCTCGGCCTTGCCGCCGGCGAACTCGTCCTCACCGCGCTCGGCCACGACTGGGACAAGCTGTTCGTGTGGGACTGGCGTGGGGAAGTGAACCTCGAATGGTCGGCGGTCATCGTGATCGCCGGCGGCGCGCTGCTGCTGGCGCCGTGGGTGTGGGCCATCGGCACGTGGCTGCCCGGCGGTCGAATGGCGCTCGGCGGCACGCTGCTGTTCGTGCTCTTGGTCGGCGTCGGCGTGTTCGCGGTACTGCGGCAGAGCCCGAACATCGAGAAGGGACTCGCGTGGTGGCACTGGCTGTGGGCCGTGCCGCCGACCGGCCTCGCGATCGCCGGGCTGTCGTGGATCCGCGGCCGTCGCGGCGGCGGAGCGCTGCGCTCGGCGCGCGTCGGGCTGTGCGCGGCCGCCGTCGCGTTCACGCCACCGGGGGCGTGGCTCGGCGTGCGCGCGTGGCACTACCACCACCCCGATCTCCAGCAGCTGGGCGAGATCCATGTCGTCGGAATCAGCCCCGACGGCCGCTTCGCGCTGGCGTACGGCAACGAACAACCAGACTGGTGCGGCGTGCCGATCCGCATCGATCTCGACCATGGCTCCGCCACGCAACTGGGCAGCATCCACTGCTACTGGTCGCCGAGCCTGCTGCGGCCACACCGCCTCGCCATGAGTGGACAGCAGCGGCTGTGGGCGTTCGACGACGCGGATGGGCCGCGCGAACTGCTCGACCTGCAGACCGGCGCTCGCGAACCGCTCGCGTTCGACACGAAGGCAAACCGGCCGCTGCCGACCGCAGAGCAGCACCGACGCATCGTCGCCGAACTGCAAGCCACGACGAGCCTGCGCCTTCCCGGCAACCGCCCGGTGTGGTGCGACGACGGTGCGGTGTGGACGACGAACGACGACGGCACCGCGCGTCGCGTGTTCGAAGTCGACAAGAACGTCGCCGTCTCGCCCGCAGGCCACGCCGTGAACCTGCACCTGCAAGGCGGGACCCGCATCGTCGATCCGGCCACGGGAACGACGCTGCTCGAGGACGCCACGCACTCCCTGCTCGTGCGCGACGTAGTACTGTTCGTGCCCCGCGGCATGTCGATTGGCCAGTACTACGAGTTGCGCCACGGGCAGAAAGCGGAGTGCACGGCGCTGCGCGGCTGCACCATGCTGGGGCTCGTCGACGACGACCACGTCCTGGCTGCGCGCGTCCACAAGACGGCGCGCGGGAGGATGGCTCCGACGCGGCTGTTCCTGTTCCGCCCGGCGGACAGCACCGAGATCGACCTCGCCCTGCCGGCCGAGGTGCACTTTGCATCGCTGCAGGCAATCGCGCCGCTGCATCGCTGGGGCTCGCTGCTGGCGCGCGACCCAGCCGGCCGCATCTGGCTGCATGGTGCGGGCACAGGGAAGTCTCGCGACATCAACAATGTCCTGCTGTGGCTCAACCCGGCGACGAAGCAGGTCGGAACGCGACCGCGGTTTTCCGACCACGGCTACCAATGGAACTTGCTCGACTGGCCCGACGCGAACTCCGCCGTGCTGCTCGACGGCGCGCGCATCGTGCGCATCGACCTGACGACGAACGCGACGACGCTGCTGTTCCCGCGCCCGCAGTGAGGCCGTTGGCGCCGTTCGCCGCGTCCTCTACCGTTCGGCGATGAAGAAGCTCGCCTGCGTGGCCGTGTTCCTGCTCGTCGCGGGTGCGGTGTTCGGCTGGCAAGGCTGGCAGCAACGCGGGCTGTGGGAGCGCATCGAGACCGCCGGAAAGGACGTGCCCGGCGTGCTGCGGGAAGGCAGCGTGCAGCACGGCCGCAAGGGCAAGAAGACCTTCCTCTTCACGGTGGCGTACACGCCGGAAGGCGGTGCGGCGCGGCAACAAGACTTCGAAGTCAGTCGCGAGTTCGCCGAACGCGTGACCAAGGACGACACGATCGTCGCGCCCGACTGCACGGTTCGTTACGACCCGACCGACCCGATGGTGGCCATCGTCGTCGGCGGCTCACCGGACGGCCGCCCGAAGTTCACGTTGGGCCTGTGCCTCGCCGGGGCCGGCTTCGTGCTGGGCATCGTCGCCCTGCGCCGGAAGCAACCCGAAGCTGCTCCGCTCGCGGCCGGTTGATCGCACGGTCGCTATGCTCTCGTCCCCACCGCGGAACGACGGCCGTCGGCCGGACTCCGCAGGCCAACGCATGGCGAACGGGACCAACCTCCGCATCGTGACGCTCGGCGCGTGCCTTGGCGCGAGCGCGTGGCTCGCCTGGCTGTGCGTGGCTCCGGACGTGCCGCCGCTGCTTCCGACCGGGCAACCGACGGCCTCGGAACCGGCCACCGCCCCGACGACCCGCGCCACGCCGACTCCCGAAGCCGAACGCGCGGGCAACGGCGGGGCCGCGGAAGAGTCGGAATCGCGCCGGCTGGCCGTTCCGACGAACCCGCATCCGCCTCGCATCGTGCACGGCCGCGTGCGGCTGGGCTCCGGGCAACCGGGAGCCGAAGTGACCGTGGCGATCGGGGCGAACCGGACGAAGACCAAGTCGGATGGCACGTTCCAGCTCGCGTGCCCGAGCGACGATGCCGACCTCGTCGCCATGCGGCGTGGTCACGAACCCACTGTGGTCGAAGCCGTCGCGTCGCGCCCCGAGGTCGTCGACGGGCGCGAGCTCACGATCGAACTGCTCGGCCCGGCGGCGACGATCCGCGGCTGGCTGATCGATGCCGAGGGCAATCCGTGCAGCGGCGTGCGCCCCGATTCCGAAGGCAGATTGCGCCCCCTCTGGCACGTCGACTTGCACGGCGGTGGCACCGAGTGCGGCCACGACGGCCTGCCGCAGCTCATGGCCGAAGACCTCGCTGCCGGTGCCGACGAACTGTCGATCCAGGGATGGACGAAGAACGCGTCCCCGACGACCAACCCGAACGACCGACCGGTCGGCGTCGACGGCTCGTTCACCATCAGCGGCCTGCGCACCGGCCGCGACTACGTGCTGCGCGCGCGCAACGATACGACCCTGCAGACGGCGACGAGCCTGCCGATCCGCGCCGGCACCCAGGGCTTCCGCTTCGTCGTTCCCGAGGGTCGGTGGCGCGAACGCGTACACGGCCGCGTGGTCGACCGGAACGGTGGTGCGATCAACGACGTGCGCGTTCGCTTGACGATGCGCGTGCACCGGAACGGCAGCGGGGAGACGTACCAGACCGGCCAGGACGATCGCACGCGTGGCAACGGCCGGTTCAGCTTCCTGCGCGTTCCGCACGAGGACCTGCTGCTGCGGTTCGATCAAGGCGACGTCGAGTCGCTGTACCACGAACTGCGAGCCGACGACCCCGGCGAAGACCTGGTGATCCTGTTGTCCAGCCAGTGCCGGTTTCGCTGCGAGCCTGCAGCGAACCTGCCGACACCGGCCACGCTGCGGGTGCTCGACGAGCTCGACCGCCCATTGCGGGTCGAGCAGAGGTTCGCGGACGGGACCAGCCGCGGCGGGCAGCGGCTCGACGTGCCGGCGGGCGGCGGCGACTACGCCGTCAGCGACCGGGCCACATGGCTCGTCTTCGAAGTCGACGAACGGACGATCCGGCGCCTGCCGATCCGCCTGCGTCGCGGTGAGTTCCCCGTCGTGCGCGGCTGATCGCCTCAGGCTGCGGTGGCCGCCAACGCGCGTGATCGCGGCGAACACGCGGCGAGCGCGTGCACCCCACCGATCGTCGCTGCGAGCACGCCGGCGGCGAGGCTCGTCGCAGGATCGCATGCCGGCGACCCCGCGCGCAGGCAAGCCAGCGTCGCCAGCAGTCCCCACGACACGGCGTAGACCAACAGCACGATGCGCGTGGCTCCGGAGATGGGCCGCCGGAACGTCTCCCGGGCGGCGACGAGGCCGGCGACGCCGAGCAGGCCGAGCCCGACGCCGAGGGCACCGCAGAGCCATTCGAGCACCGACCCAGCGACGCACGCGAGCGCACCTGTGCAAGTTCCGTTCATCAGCGTCGTCGCCCCGCGACCAGTCAGCGCGGTCACCACGAGCCCGACACCCGAAACCAGCATCGCGACTCCCTCGAGGGACAGCATCCAGGCCAGGAAGTGCATGCGGCGGAGCATGGCGAACGGGCGACGTTTCGGCGCCGGACGGAGGCCGCTGAAGCGGCAAGCCCGTTCTGGGACGGGCCGCGCCGCGAAGCCGCGATGCCGTGGCACCGCTGCGGCACCGCGCGCTACAACCACGGCGATGACGCGCCTCGAGGTCCTAGGCTTCTGGTTCAGCCCGGAGGCGCCCTCGGAACTGCGGGGCGCGGCGTGACGTTCGCCGAGTTCTTCACGGCGCGCCGCGATCCGCAGGAGCGCGACGAACCGAAGCGAGAGTGATCGCCTCGCGCCACAATGCCCGCCATGCTGCGTGTTGCGCTGCTGTTGTCGTTTTCCGCGATCCTGTCGGCGCAGGATGCAGCGCCGTATCCGACGCCGAAGAGCAAGAAGGGGCTGCAGGTGCAGATGGTCGACGACGCGTTGGCGCTCGGCATCGCGCATGCGGGCCTCAACGTCGACCTCGGCGCACTGTGTGCGCCTGCGGGCGGAGCCGATTGCGTCGAATGGGAGCACGCCGGCGAACGCTTCACGTTCCGGATGGCGCCGGTCGCGGCACTCGACGCACAGGTCGCCCCGCTCGCGAGGGCCGGCGTCGTCGTCACCGCGATCCTGCTGGCGATCCAGACCGGTGATCCCGCGCGCGATCGGCTGGTCGTGCACTCGCGGTGCACCGGCAAGGCTCCGAACGGCATCGCGGCGTTCCAGACCGCGACGCCCGAAGGTCGCCGC
>JAEUHV010000406.1 GCA_016794485.1 Planctomycetota bacterium | reverse complement strand
TGGGTGCGGCTGGCGCTCGAACTGCTCGAGCCGGAAGACCGCGAGATCGTTCGCTTGCGCGACTACGACCAGCTGTCGTTCGGCGCGATCGCCGCCCAGCTCGGTCTGACCGAGGACGCGGCGCGCATGCGCCACAAGCGGGCGATGCCCAAGCTGGCGCGCACGCTGGAGAGCCTGCGCACCGGCCGGGTCGGAGATCTGTTGTGACCGCGGGTTCGGTTCGCCGCCAATTCGCTTCTTCGGCCGCAGTTCGAACCACGGCATGACCTCGCTTCCCGAGAACGACCTGGAACGCGCGCTGGCCCTGTTCCTGCGGTTCCGCCAGGACGGCGGCGACTGGGATCGCCTGCTCGCGGACCACCCGGACCTGGCCGAGACGCTGGCGTCGTTCGTCGACGCCGAGCCGCAGCCGGCGCCAATGGAGCCGGGCCTCGTGTTCGGCGACTTCGAGGTCGTGCGCGAGATCGGCAGTGGCGGCACCGGCACGGTCTACGAGGCGCGGCAACGCGGCCTGCAGCGGCGCGTCGCGGTGAAGGTGCTGCGGGCCGAGTTCGCGGCCCATCCGGTGGCGCTCGGCCGGTTCCACCGCGAAGCGCAGGCGCTGGCGCGGCTCGACCATCCCGGCATCGTTCGCGTCCTGGCGACCGGCGAGTGTGACGGCCAGCCATGGTTGGCGATGGAATTCGTCGACGGCGCCTCGCTGGCCGTGCACCTCGAACGGCAGCGGCACGCCGGCGGGCACCACGGTCCCGGACTGCGTCGCCTGGTCGAGCAGCTGGCCGGAGTCGCCGTGGCCCTGGAGCACGCGCATCGCGCCGGCTTCGTGCACCGCGACGTCAAACCGTCGAACATCCTGTTGCGCGCCGATGGGGCCGCGGTGCTCGGCGACTTCGGCCTGGCCCGCGCCGCCGATGCCCCGTCGCTGACGCAGACCGGGGTCGTCGCCGGCACGCCGCACTACATGGCGCCGGAGATGGTGCTCGGTGGGGTGGCGGGCGGGGACGCGCGTGCGGACGTGTGGTCGCTCGGCGCCACGCTCTACGAATGCATGACCTTGCAGCATGCGTTCGCCGGTGGCACGACCGAGGCCGTGCTGCGCGCGGTCGTCGATGGCGAGCCGGTCGATCCGCGGCGGCATCGGCGCGACCTGCCCACCGACCTCGTCGCGATCTGCCTGAAGGCCCTCGAACGCGAGCCCGGCCGCCGCTACGCGACGGCGCAGGCGATGGCCGACGACCTCGCCGCGTTCCTCGAACTGCGCGGCGTCGCCGCGGCCGCGCCTACGCGCTGGCGGCGGTTCGTGCGGCGGCTGCGGCGGCAACCTCTGCTGGTGGTGGTGCTGTTGCTCGCGGTCGCCAGCCTCGGCCTCGCCGGTGGCATGGTGTGGCAGTGGCCGGCGCTGCGCGCCGCCGAACGCCTGCGCGTCGACGGCGAGGTGGAGGACCTGCTGGTGTCGGGCCTGCTGGCGCGCGTCGCCGACGACGCGGTCGCGTGCCGGGAGCGCCTCGAACGCGCCGTGGCGTTGGCGCCCCTGCGCGGCGAACCGCGGGCCATCCAGGCGGTGGCCGAACTGCACTTCGCGGGGCCGGCCGCGGCATTGGCCCGGCTCGATCGCTGTCCGCCGGCCGCCGCGGCCACCGAGGACGTCACGCGTTGCCGGGCCCTGCTGTTGCGTCGGCTGCAACGCGACACGGAGGCCGAGGAACTCGAGCGCCGGTTGGGGGAGCCGCAGACGCCGATCGCGTTGTGGATCACCGCCGTCGTGCACAGCCGCCGCTCCGACCCGCAGTCCCCGCGCGAGGTCGAGCGCCTGTTGTCGCTGGCGGTGCGCACCGCACCGCGGCCGCGCCTGCTGCTGCACGCCGAATGGGCGAACGCGGTGTTCGTGCTGCGCGATCCGGCGCTCTCGCGCGAAGCCGCGGACGCGCTCGAGCGCCTGTGGCCCGACCATCCGGTGGCGCTGCACTCGGCGGGGGCGAACGCCCTGCACTTCGCGCCGACGCGTGCCGTGGCCCTGCTGCAGCGGGCCCTGGCGCGCGGCCTCCGCGATCCGTTCGGTCGCTTCAACCTCGGTGTCGCCCACACCAAGGCGGGTGCGCCGAAGGCCGCGATGGCCGAGTTCGAGTCGGTCATGGCCGGTTCGGGGATCTCCGACGCCATGCGCACGCGCATGGTGGATGCAGCGCGACAGGTGGGGGAAGACGACGCCGCGCAGCGCCTGGTCGCGGCCTGGCTCGCGCGTGATCCGCGCAGCGTCGAGGCGCGGCGGCTGCGCGCGCGCGAGTTGTTCCGTGCCGACGACACCGACGGAGCGATCGCCATGTTGCGTGCATGCCTCGCCGAGACGCCGGCGTCGGTGCTGTTGCGGCAGGATCTCGCGTTCTCGCTGGTCGGGGTCGGCGAGGCCGCCGAGGCGAAGGGCCTGCTGCAGGCGTTGGTGCAGGAACAACCCGACCTGGAGTTCACCCACCAGGTGCTGCTGGACGCCTGCGACGCGCTCCAGGACGTCGATGCGGCGTTGGCCGAGTCGCGGCGCTGGGCCGACCGGCGACCGCGCGATGTGGCTGCGTGGAGCGACCTGGCGAAGCTGCTGTTGGCGCGCGAGGGGCGCGAGTTGGCGCAAGATGCCTTGGCAGCGGCAGAACGCGCCGACCGCATCGCCGACGGGGCGGATCCGGCCGTGACCCAACTGCGCATCCAGGCGCTCGAACGGCTCGGCCACGCCGCCGAGGCGGCTCGCTTGCGTGCCCGTCGATGACCGCCCGCCGTGGCGGGGCGAGCATCCCGCCCGGGCCAGCTGCCGGAGTGGTGGCGCGTGGGGGAGAACAGTTGGTACATCGGCGGTGGCAACTTGGCCACCTGGCCACGGCCGGTCGGCTAGTATCCTCGACCCCTTGGACGGCCGACCGCGACTGCGCCTGCAGCCACGGCCGATCCAGTTCCGGTACGCACTACCCACCCATGATTCGCACCACTTCTCGCTCCGTTCTCGCCAGCGCGCTGCTGTTCAGCGTCGCCAGCGCCCAGACCATCACCTGGGGCCCCGTCGCTCCGAGCGTTTCGCCCAACGACGTCAGCGTCACCGGCGCGTTCGTCTACGCCGTGAACTAACACCAGCCGAACGTCACCGCGATCCCGGCCACGGTGAACGGCGTCACGTTCCAGGGCGGTGTGGCCCCGACCGGTTGGGCCGGCTACATCACCGGCGGCCTGAACGGCTCGACGACCGGCGATCCGGAGTACAACAAGCTGCTCGGCAACTCGCTCGCGATGCAGACGGCCGTGGCCGCGAACCCGACCGGGTGGGGCGGCATCCGCATCGACAACCTGGCGACGCTCGTGGCGGGTCGCACCTACGCGATCCAGGTCTGGTTCACCGACCAGCGCACCGGCTCCGCGACCAACGTGCTCTACGACCGCGTGATGACGCTGAGCTCGGCGTTCGGCGCGGCGACGTTGACCGGCGGCGAGGTCAACAACCTCGGCTCGCTCGTCCAGGGGCCGCTGTCGGGCCCGATGGACGCCGATCCGGACAACGCTCCGGCCGCGGCCACGCCGGACACGCAGTTCGGCACGCACTGCACGGGCACGTTCACCTACGACCCGACCAACGAACTGTGGTTGATCATCCAGGGCACGCACCCGATCGCGACCAACGTGCTGGCGCCGCACATCACGGCGCTGCAGATCCGCGATCTGTCGGCGGCCTACCACCAGAACTTCGGCACCGGGTGCTTCAACTACAGCTACGACCCGACCAACTTCATGTCGGCGTTCGCCGGCACTCCGGCGGCGAAGGCGGCCTTGGACGGCAACGCGCTGCAGTTCGCGCCGACGGCGAACGGCTACGTCGCGATCTGGCTGCCCGGCGGCGCCGGCGCGGCCTACGTCGCGCCGACCGCGGCGGCGACGATCGTCGCCAACGGTGACGACACGACGACCACCATCACGCCTTCGATCGCGGCTCCGGTGCCGGGCGGCACCGCGGCGCAGTGGACGGTGTCGTCGAACGGCGTGCTGACCGCGGCTGCGGCCGGCAACCAGGGCACGGCCTACACGGCGACGCTCGCGGCGACGGCGACGGCCACCGGCCTCGCCTTCTACAACTGGCGTGACTACAACCCGACGATCACCAACAGCGGCAAGGTCAAGTCCGAGGAAGTGGGCGGCGTGCTCTACGTCACCTTCGACGGTGTCTACGAGTACGGCACGACCAACCCGGCGACGTTCCAGTGGCAGGTCGATCTGACCACCGGCGTCGTGACGATGGTCTGGGTCAGCATGGCGGTCAGCGCCAACACCACGACGATGGTCGTCGGCAGCACGCTCGCCGGTGTGAGCAGTGTTCCGGCTTCGGTCGACTTCACGACCGCGACGCCGTTCGTGATGGGCCCGGCGATTTCGCTCGCGCCGATGACGCTGTCGGCTGGTCCGGCACCGGTCATCAACCCGAGCACGACCGTGACCTACACGATCGGCAACATCCCCGAGTTCGTGCCGGGCACGGGCCTCTACCTGTCGGCGCTGTTCCTCAGCACGACGCCGATTCCGGGTGGTCTCGACCTCACCGGCATCCTGACCCAGCAGCCGGGCTGCAAGGCCTACATCGGCACGCTCGACCTCGGCATCGGCGCCGCGGTCACGGTCGTGAACTCGAACGCGGTGCCGTTCACGTTCTCGGCGCCGGCCTTCTCGCCGGGCCTGACGATCGCGGCCCAGGCGGTCGGCCTGTTCGACCCGTCGTTCCCGCTGCTGAACGGCGAAGCCAGCGGCTTCGTGCTCAGCAACGGTGTGCTGAGCGTCGCGCAGCTGCAGTGACGCCAAGCGAGGTGCTCCGGTCGCCGGAGCACCTCGTCCGCGCCGCCGCTCACAGGAAGAAGAGCGCGTTGGCGACCACTTCGAGCACGCCGCCCAGAATGCTGCCGGCGGTCTCCGCGCCCGACGCCCCGTTGGTCGCGGGCTCGAGTCGTGCCACCGATTCCGCGGGCACGAACGCGCCCCGGCACGTGGGGCAGGCCCGCACCGGGACCGTCGCCACGGTGTGCGCGAGCAGGTGCGCCGTCGGACAGCGCGGGCACGGCATCGCCGTCGAGCCCTGCACGCGCGAGACGATGGGGCTCGTGGCGAGGCCCTTGCGCCACGCCACCAGTTCACCGGCGTCGAACCACATGCCGCCGCAGCGGCACACGTCGATGTGGATCGAGTCGTGGTGCACGACGCCCATCGGGGTCGAGCATGCAGGACACGGCAGGCGTGCGGCGGCGGTCATGGCAGCGTGGTACCCCGGCGCATCATCGGGCGTGGCGAGGTCTGCCGGAAGTGGCGGAACCGGTGGATGCAGCGACGGCGTGCGAACCCAACGGCATGGGTGCTACGTTCATCGCATGGTCAGGACCAAGCCGACGTTTCTCTCCTTCTGTTTCCTCGTCGTGGCGGGGTGCGGTGGCAAGGCGCCGACGCCACCGGCCGACGCGCCGGTCACTCCCGCGGTGCCGATCGCGACCACTCCCGAGATCGACGCCAAACTCGCTGCAGCCGACAAGAAGGACGGCAAGGAGGACAAGGTCGTGCACAAGTGCGCCGGCTGTGCGCTGCACATGGACGGTGACGCGAAGTTCGCGCTGAAGGTCGGCGGCTACGACATGCACTTCTGCAAGGACGCGTGCCTCGTGCGCTACCAGAAGGACGCGCTCGGCGAACTCGGCAAGCTGAAGGTCGACTGACGCCGGGCGTTCAGCGGCGGAGCACTCCGCTGCTGCCCCAGTAGGCGTTGGTCTGGCCCGACAGGTAACTGTACTGCGACGCCCAGCGGGCGTTGCTCATGGTCTCGGCGACCGACGGACCGGTCCACACCGGCGGGCTGCTCGCCGTGCTGCTGGAGCTGCTGCTGGCCGCGCCCGCAGATCCACCGTGACCCGACGCCGCAGCGACCTGCCGCGGGTACTTCTCGGGATGGAGGGTCTGCAACGCCGACAGCAGGCGGTCCTGCAGGGCCGGGTCGGTGCTGATCGTGCGGGCCAACTCGAGATCCGCGAGCGGGACCTTGCTGTCCATCTTCTCGGCGATCTGCGCCACGAAGCGCGCGAACGCTTCGGCGCCGGCGAAGCTGTTGTCGCGCAGCGTGCGGGCCAGGGCCAGGCCGGCGGTGGCGTCGGTGCCGCGGTACTTCGCCTGGATCTCCTGCAGGGCCTTCTTCACGGCGGCCGCGTGCGCCGCGGCTTCCGCATCGCGCCGTTCACGCCAGGACATCGCGTAGGCGAATTCCTTGCGCTGTCGCTCGCTTTCCAAGAGGTAGCTCGCCTCGTTCGCCTTGTCGCGCTGGGCCAACGCCCGCAGCGCGTCCTCGCGGGTCGGGTAGCCGGCGCCGACGATGCTGTTGCCGTCGACGTTCTGCAGGTGCCAGGCGTCGTCGTTGGTGCGTTGCACCAGGAGGCCGAACCGTGAGCGCAGGCCGCCGCCGGAGTATCCCGTGTTGCGGTCGTAGTCGCCGAGGTCGTGCCAGGTGTAGCCCACGAGCTCCAGTGCCCGGAAGTCGCTCTTGGCGAGCGCATCGATGGCCGACTGCCCATGCCACTGCCAGGCAGCGATGTAGGCGAAGCGCTCCTCGCCGTCGACGGTGCCCATGACGACACCACCGACGAACGGAGTTTGCCGGTCGAGACCCTGGGAACCGTGCTGCAGCACCTTGATCCCCGCGATGTGCGCGGGTTTCGGCGTGATCGTGCCATCGCGGTGCAACGGCCAGTACAGGTCCGACTGCGGATCGGTGCGGACCCCGAACAGGAACTGGCCGGTGTGCCCCTCCTGCTCGAGTCGACGCAGCGGTTCGAGCGCAGGGCTCAACGGCTTGCCCGCGAGGTCGTAGACCACGTCGACGGCGATGCCGCGCGCGTCGCGATGGTGTGCGACATAGGCCGTTTCCATCAGGTCGAGCGATTGCTCCCGACGGAAGTGGCACACGCGGTCGACGGTGCGAGTCTCGGCCGCCACCACCCGCGGCAGTTCCGCAGCGATGCGCCACTGGCCGTCGAGCAGCCACACCGTGCACAGGGTGGGGTCGCTCGGGTCGGGTCCCAGGCCTACCACGCGACCGTGGTCGAGGTTGTTGCTGGCGTAGCGACGCACCGTCACCAAGGCGCGGAACGGCATGCGTTCCTCGGTGCCGGACTTCAGGTCGAGCCGCCACCAGTGGTCATCGTCGACGTGTTTCACCATGGCGAAGCCGGGGTGCCAGAAGATCGCGTCGTCGAACTGGGGCTCGCGAATCCAGTGGTCCCCGATGCAAAGGCCGTGCAGCACGGTGCCGGCGGGAAACGTGCGGCCGTTCACGACGCGATCGCTGCGCAGCGTGAAGGGGCGGGAGCCGCCCGGTACGACCGGCACGCCGCCGATCCTCGGCGTGTGCGGCGTGTCGCTCTCCGGCAGCAGCCCGACGGAGAACATCGGGCCGGGCTCGAGTTGCGGGTCGTCCATCGGACTGGTCGCACAGGAACCGAGGAACAGGAGCACCAGCACCGACGATCGCATGCGGGAGTTATCGACTTTGGCCGATCCACATCCCAACCGTTCGTGGGGCGTGGGGTGGCATGGCGCGTGAACGGCGGCGTCAGGCCAGCGCCTGGCGCATGACGCGGCCGTGCACGTCCGTCAGCCGGAAGTCCCGGCCGCGATGCCGGAAGACCAGGCGTTCGTGGTCGAAGCCGAGCAGGTGCAGCATCGTCGCCTGCAGGTCGTGGGCGGTGAACGGATCCGCGACCACGCGGTAGCCGAGTTCGTCCGTTGCGCCGACCACCGTTCCGCCGCGCACGCCGGCCCCGGCCAGCACGATGCTGAAGCACTTGCCGTGGTGGTCGCGGCCGTAGCGGTCGCCGCCCTGGCCCCCTTGGTTCATCGGCGTGCGGCCGAACTCGCCGGCGATCACGACCAGCGTCTCGTCGAGCAGGCCGCTGCGCTGCAGGTCGGTCAGCAGGGCCCCGAGCGGCCGGTCGACTTCGCCAGCCTTCCGCCGCAAGTTGCGCACCAGCTGCGCGTGGTGGTCCCAGCCGTCGTCGATCAGTTGCACGAAGCGCACGCCGCGTTCGACGAGGCGCCGCGCCATCAGGCAGTTGGCGGCGAACGAAGCGACCCCCGGCTCGGCGCCGTACAGCTCGAGCACGGCCGGGGTCTCGGACTGCAGCCGCACCGCTTCGGGGACCCGTTCCTGCATGCGGTAGGCGAGTTCGTACGCGGCGACGCGGTCGTCGGTCGCCGGATCGAGATGGGCCTGTTGCCGCATCCGGTCCAGCGCCTGCAGCGCGTCGAGCTGCGCGCGGCGTCCGGTGCGCGACGAACCCGGCTGGTTGTCGAGGAAGCGCACGGCTTCGGCACCGCCTTGCAGCACGACGCCATGGTGCTCGCCCGGCAGGAAGCCGTTCGCCCACAGGTGCACCGGCGGCGGCGGTTCGCCTTGTGGTACGCCCGAGACCATGGTCGCGAACGTCGGCAGGTCGCGATTCTGGCTGCCGAGTGCGTACGACACCCAGCTACCGCAGCTCGGCCGGCCGGTTTCGCCTGCGCCCGTGGTCAGCATCGACTGCGCCGGCGGGTGGTTGATGATGGTGCTCGTCATCGAGCGCACCAGTGCGAGCCGATCGGCGTGCTGGCCCAGGTGGGGCAGCAGTTCGCCGAGTTCCATGCCGCACTGGCCGCGGCGATGGAACGCGAAGCGCGAACCGGCGGCGACGAGGTTGCGGCCCTTCAGCTGGTCGACGGCCTGCCCCTTCACGAGGCTGTCGGGCATCGGCTTGCCGTCGATGCGCGCCAGCTCGGGCTTGGGATCGAACAAGTCGACTTGCGACGGCGCGCCGAGCAGCAGCACGAACACGACGTTCTTCGCGCGCGGAGTGAAGTGCGGACCCGCCCCGTGGTCGGGGCCGCGCCGCGGTGGCGCCGGCACCGCGAGCGAGCCGAGCATGGCCGCGGTTGTGCGCAGGAAGCCGCGTCGCGACAGCGACGCCGGCGCAAATCGGTCGGGCCACGGGTTCATGGGCGCACCAGCATCTCGTCGAGGTTGAGCAGCACGCCCGTCACCGCGGTCCAGGCCGCGACCTCGAGCGGTTCCAGCCCGAGTCGCGGTGGTGCGTCGCCGACGGTGGCTGCCGCGACGGCGAGTTCCGGGTCGGCGCGGAACGCGTCCCGTTGGTCCGCCAGCAAATCGAGCAGCACGCGTCGTTCGGCGGTGTCGGGTTCGCGCTGCACGCAGAGGGTGAAGCCGAGGCGCAGCCGGGCCGCGTCGTCGGACTCGCCGGCGAGCAGCCGCTCCGCCAAGGCTCGGGCGGCCTCGGCGAAGTTGCGGTCGTTGAACAGGGCCAGGGCTTGCAGCGGGGTCGTCGTGCGGTCGCGCCGGGCGACGCAGGTCTCGCGTCCAGGAGCGTCGAACAAACGGAACGTCACGAACGGGACCGACCGCTTCTGCGCGACGTAGACGCCACGGCGGTGGCGTTCGTCCGGTGGCGACACGGTCGGCCAGAGGTCCTCGGGTTGCCACGGCATCACCGGCGGCCCGAACGCCTTGCGGTCCAGCAGTCCGGCGACCGCGAGCGCCTGGTCGCGCAACATCTCGGCGTCGAGCCGCCAACGCGACGCGCGCCCGAGCCGGCGATTGTCGGGATCGGCCGCGCGCACCGCGGCGGGAACCACGCTGCTCTGGCGGTAGGTCGCCGACGTCACCAGCAGCTTCACCGTGCGGCGGTGGCGGAAACCCGAATCGACGAACTCGCGGGCGAGCCAGTCGAGCAGTTCGGGATGGCTCGGCCGTTCGCCCCGCGTGCCGAAGTCGTCGGGTGTCTCGACCAGTCCCTGGCCGAAGAACGTGCGCCAGAGGCGGTTGACGTGCACACGGGCGACGAGCGGGTTGTCCTTGTCGACGAGCCACCGGGCCAGTCCCAGCCGGTTTCGCGGCGCGTCGGCCGGCAGCGCGCCGAACACCGCGGGGATCGCGGGTTCGACCCGTTCGCCCGGCCTCTGGTAGTCGCCGCGCAGCAGCACGTGCGTCGGCCGCGGCATCGCCATCTCGGCCGCCACCGACACACGTGGTACCGCGTCGAGCAGTTCGTGTAGGCGGGCGCGCAAGGTGGCGCGTTCGGTCGCGAGTGCGACCAGTTCGGCTGGACCGCGTGCCGCGAAGTGGCGCTGCAGCAGGGCCTGGTGCTCGCCGGTCGAGGTCTTGGCCAGGGCGGCGAGGTCCAGGTCGACGACCGCGGCGAGTTCGGTGGCGGTCAGGCTGCGGCCGTGCACGCGCACTTCGTCGATGGCGCCGCAGAACGGCCGGCCGTCGAGGCTGCCGATGCGCAACGCGCCCTCGTTGTCGAGATCGCCGGCCAGTGGTTGCTCCGGGACCTTGGCCGCGGGGCTCGCGGGCGTGTCGCGCACCGCCGCCGCGGCCCCGTCGACGAACAGCGACAGCCCGCGCGTCTGCCGTGAGCCGTCGTAGCAGAACGCGACGTGGTACCACTTGTCGAACGCGAACCGGTCGCGGGCCTCGACACGCAGGCTGTCCCTTTGGCCGCCGGTCAGGGTCACGGCGAGGCGGAGGTCGTCGACCGTGAGCGACCAGCCACGCCCCTTCGCGGCTTCGTCGACCTTGCCGACGATCGCGCCGCCGCGCGAGCGGCCATCGTCGGTGAGCCGGATCCACGCCGAGACCGTGAATGCCGCGTCGGCCCGCAGCTCGAGGTGGTGGTTCGTGTGCACGCACGCGTCGTGCCCGTCGAGATGCACGGCCCCGCCCCGCAGGCCCGCGATCCAGGTCCCGACGCCGATGCCGCCGAGTTCGGCGACACCGCTGCGGGCACCGTCGAGCGGTTCGTGCCACAGCACGTCTGCGTCCGGCATCGGCGCCGCAACGCGGCCCGCGCACCAGTCCGCGAATGCCGTCGCCCTGGCCCGCAGTTCCTGGTCACACCGGCGTTCGACGCCGTCGAGCTCGCCCTGGAGTTCGAGCAGCGCCGCCCCTTGCTCGGCCGATGGCAGTTGCAGGAACGGAGCCGCGTTGCCGCCCTGCTCGAGGCCCTTCTCGGGCATGCGGTTCCAGAATGCGTACAGCGCGTAGTAGTCGCGCTGGCTGATCGGGTCGAACTTGTGGTCGTGGCACTCGGCGCAACCGATCGACAGACCGAGCCAGGTGGTCGCGAACGTCGCCGTGCGGTCGGCGACGTACTGGTGGTGGAACTCACCAGGCTGGCCGTCGATCTGCAGCGTCACCGCATGGTTGCGGTGGAAGCCGGTGGCGACGCGTTGCGCCAGCGTGGCGTCGGGCAACAGGTCGCCGGCGATCTGCTCGCGCGTGAAGCGGTCGTACGGCATGTCTTCGGCGAATGCGCGCACGACCCAGTCGCGCCACGCCCACTGCTGGCGATCCGAATCGAAGTCGAAGCCGTTGGTGTCGGTGTAGCGCGCCAGGTCGAGCCACACCTGGGCCATGCGTTCCCCGTGGGCCGTCGACGCCAACAGCCGGTCGACGGTGCGTTCGTAGGCCTCGGGGGCCCGATCGTCGAGGAACGCGGCGAGCTCTTCGGGGGTGGGCGGCAGTCCGGTCAGGTCGAGCGTGAGCCGGCGCAGCAGGGTCGCGCGGTCGGCCTCGGGGGCCGGGGCGAGGCCGGCGCGTTCGAGGGCCGCGAGGACGAACCGGTCCAGGTCGCCGCGCGGCCACGCGGTCTGGCGGACGGCGGGCACCGGCGGCCGCACCGGAGGGCGCAGCGACCAATGCTCCGGTTGCTGGCTCGTCGCGGTGGCCACCAACAGCCACAGCGACAAGGCGATCGGCATCGGCGACGAGGGCGGCATGCCGCGACAAGCGCGGTGGCCGCTTCGGGCGGATCACGATTCCGGCCGTTCAGCCGAGTTCGCCGACCAGCAGGCAGTAGCCGTCCGGGTCGTGCACGCGCAGTTCGCCGCGCGGCATGTAGAAGCGCGGCACGATCGTGAACACGGCCGACGTCGGCGGTGAAGGCAACTCGTCGACGGTCGCCCCCGGGTGGTCCGGCGGCGGGCCGGCATCGCGGCAGCCGCGTTCGAGCAGGTGGCGTCGCAGGGCCTGCACGTCGTTCGTGTACCTGTAGAACAGGACGGCCTGTTGCGCCGCGTCGATCCTGCCGCTCGCGCGCGCGAACATGATGCGCGCCCCGGCGTGGCCCATGTCGGCCCAGTTTGCGGCCCCGTCCGGTCCGAAGCGGCTGCGGCACGTGAAGCCGAGGCGGGTGTAGAACGCGATCGACCGGTCGACGTCGGCGACATGGACCATGGCGACCACTTCGTTGACGCGGCATCCGGGAGGGCAATCGGGTGGTGGGACGGGCGGCATGGGCGGTTGGCGGCTCTGGACGCGCCATCATGCCACCGCTGCGGTCGTTTTCGGCCGCCCCGGCACTACCATCCCGCAATGGCCGCCGAGTCCGACTCGCCCACGTTCAGCCTGCTGACGAACCAGCAGCTGCCCGATGCCGATCGCGTCGAGCGCCTGTTGCCGCTCGTCTACGACCAGCTGCGCAACCAGGCCCAGCGGGTCCTGCGCGGCGAAGCGGTCGGCCACACCCTGCAGGCCACGGCGCTCGTGCACGAAGCGTTCCTGCGGCTCGTCGGCCCGCGCGAGCTGCCGTGGCAGAACCGCGCCCACTTCTTCGCTGCGGCGGCCGAGGCGATGCGGCGCATCCTCGTCGACCACGCGCGCAAGAAGGCGGCCGACAAGCGCGGCGGCAAGTCGGCCCGGCGCGCGGCGATCGACCTCGCCGGTTTGCCCGACCCGGCGTCCGAAGAGCAGTCGGCTGGGTTCCTGGTCCTCGACGACGCGATCACCCGCCTGCAGCAGGCGGATCCCGAGGCCGCGGAAGTCGTGCGCCTGCGCTACTTCGCCGGACTGAGCATCGACGAGACCGCCGCCGCCTTGTCGGTGTCGGCCCCGACCGTGAAGCGGCTGTGGGCGTTCGCGCGCGGGTGGCTGAAGGAAGCGATCGACAGCGAGCGCGAATGAGCGCGGCCCGAGTGCGCGTGGGAACCCGCCGCCGGCGCTGGTCGATCTACCTCGTGCGCACCGCCGACGGCGCGCTCTACACCGGCATCGCGCTCGACGTCGCCGCCCGGTTCGCGGCCCATGCCGACGGTCGTGGCGCCAAGGCCCTGCGCGGTCGCGGTCCGCTCACGCTCGCGTTCGCGCGCGTGGTCGGCCCGCACGGCGCGTCGCTGCGCCTCGAAGCGCGGGTGAAGCGCCTCGCCAAGGCCGACAAGGAACGGCTCGTCGTCGCCGGCCTGCCGCGGGGTTGGCTCGCCGCGTGCCGAAGCACCGCTGCCGCACGCCCGTGAGGCTGGCACGCGCCCGTTCACGCGCCATGATGCCGCGATGCCCGATCGCCTGGTCGAACTCGAGAGCAAGGTCGCGATGCTCGAACACACCGTCGACGCGTTGAGCGGGGAACTCGCCGCCCACCAGCGCACGATCGATCGCCTGCAGGCCAACGTCGCGGCGTTGGTGCAGCAGTTGAAGCGGCAGCGCGGCGAGGCCGCGGATGCGGGCGAACCGATCGAACCGCACGACACGCCGCCGCCGCACTGGGGCGGCCGGTCGTGAAGGTCTTCCTCGACTCCGACGGGGTGCTGCTGGGCTGCGACCGTGAGCGGCCGAGCCGGCTGGCGCTGGCGGACCACGCGCTCGACCTGCTGGCCTTCGTGCTGGCACGCGCCGAAGTGTTCTGGCTCGGGCCGCAGGGCCGCGGCGACGCACGGGCCATGGTCGAGCATCTCGTGCGGCACGCGCGCGCGAGCGACCGCGAACGGCTGCTGTCGCTGGCGTCCAAGGTGCGTGCGGCCGATTGGCGCGGGTTGCGCACCGACGCGTTGCCCGCGGACGGCAACTTCGTGTGGCTCGACGATGGGCCGGAGCCGGGCGAACTGGCGGTGCTGAAGGGGCGCGGTTGGCTCGACCGCTGGGTGTGGATCGACACGCGCGAATCGCCGGACGACCTGGTGCGGGCGCAGCAGGTGCTGGGCAAGCGGCTCGGCGGGGTGGCGGCTCGCGGCGAGGCGTGAGATTGTTGCAGCGGGACCGGAAGAACACGGGTGGTTCGCCGTCGCAGGCCGCCATGCGCGCCCTCGCCCTGTTCGTCGTGTCGTGTGCCCTTGCCGCGGTCGGTCCAGCACAACAGCCTGCGACTCCTGCACCCGAGCAGCAGTCGACCGCCAACGTGGCGGCGTGGCTGCGCGCGACCGCCGCCGCCGGGTCGACGGCGTTCGAGGTGCGCTGGCAGCCGCCGGGATCGACGGCCGCGATGCTGGGGCAGGCAGCCGCGCCCAAGGAGGAGTCGGCGCGGGGTTCGTTCGGGCCCGATCTGCTGTGGCTCGAGACCCAGGGGGCCGAGCCGAAGACGTGGTTGCAGGTCGGCCGACACACGCTGGTGCG
>JAEUHV010000395.1 GCA_016794485.1 Planctomycetota bacterium | reverse complement strand
TCTTCCGCGATGCCACGGTGCGGTTGCAGGCGCAGGCCGACCGTCGCGAGGCGGACCGGCGCCTGCAGCGGGCCGAGCGGCTGCAGAGCCTGGGTGTGCTCGCCGGCGGATTGGCGCACGACCTCAACAACATCCTGACGGCGATCCTCGGCAACCTCTGGCTGTGCCGACAGGGCGAGGGTGGTCAGTCCGAGACCGCGTTGCTGGAGATCGAGCACCATGCCCACGCCGCGGCGGATCTCTGCAGCCGGCTGTTGGCCGGAGCCGGCAGCGCTCCGACGCTGCCGATCGCGGTCGACGTCGAGGTCGCCATCGACTACGTGCTGCACCGCGAGCGGCGGCTGCTGCCGCCGGGCCTCGAGGTCGAACGCACCGATCGCGAGCAGAAGCTGGCGGTGATGGCCGACATCGTCCAGTTCCGGCAGGTCGTGCAGAACCTCGTCCGCAACGCCATCGAGGCGATGGTCGGGCGCGTCGGTTCGATCGGCGTGGAGTGTGCGCGGGTCTGCCTTCCCGCCGCGGGCGTCGGTGGCAACGCGGCGGCCCTTCCCGTCGGCGACTACGTGCGGATCGTGGTGTCCGACCAGGGGCCCGGCATCCCGCCCGACGTGCTGCCGCGCCTGTTCGAGCCGTTCTTCACCACGAAGTTCACCGGCCGTGGTCTCGGCCTGGCCAGCGTGCACGGCATCGTTCGCCGCCACTGTGGGGCAATCGACGTCGAGACCGGGGTCGGGGTCGGGTCGCGGTTCGTGGTGCACTGGCCGGCGACCACGTGGTTGGGTGTGGTGGCCACCGCGGATCACGGTCCGGTGCCGCGTGCCGGGAAGCCGGATCTGGCGGGTTCGGTGCTGGTCGTCGACGACGACGTCGCCGTGCTGCAGGTCACGGCGCGCTTGCTGCGGGCGGACGGCTGGACCTGCCACGAAGCCAGCGATTCGGCCCAGGCCGTGGCGCTGTTGGAAGGCGGACTGCAAGTCGACGGGATCGTGCTCGACGTGATGATGCCGGGCGTCGGCGGCCTCGAATTGCGCGAGACGATACGTCGGCTCCGGCCCGGCCTGCCGGTGCTGCTGGTCACCGGCATGATGCCCGACGACGGTGGCGGCGCCGCGTCGTCTCCCGACGACGTCCTGCTGAAGCCGTTTCCGCGCGAGGCCCTGTTCGCCCGCGTTCGCGCCTGGTTGCGGCGGGAGTGAGGGTCAGCGGTCCGCTCCGGCCGCCGCGACCGTCGCCAGCACCCGTTGGGCGTCTTCGGCCTGCGCCGCGCGCGTTCGATCGATGCGCAGCACGAACTCGACCACGCGCGGTCGCGGCGACGGGCGCGTCGGACTGGTGCGGTAGCGCTTGTACGAGCGGCAGTGCACCGCGAGTGCACCTTGGGCGGCGGCGAGGCGGACCAGTTCGTCGACGGCGATCGTGCCTTCGGTGCTGTAGCTGACCAGCACGTGCGCGACATCGAGCCGCCGCAGCAGCGACGCGAACGCTGCCGCGGCCGCCTGCCGGGAGTTGAACGGGCTGCGCCGTTCGATCCAGTCGGCGCGGATGCCGGCCTTCCAGCCGCGGCACGTCGGTGGCGGCAGCTCGGGCTTGTCCCACTGCACGAGCGAGTTGAGCACGTGGTAGTTGCTCGCGTACGGGTGCTGGTTGTACGGCGGGTCGAGGTAGGCGACGTCGGCGGGCACCGGCAGCGCGTCGGCGAGTTGCACCGCATCGTGCGCGAGCACGTGGTGGCGGCGCCCGTTGGCGAGGAACTTCGCCGGCGCGAGGCGAAGGTCGGCGAGGATGCGATGCAGCGCGGTCCCGTTGCGCCCGCCCCAGCCGGCATGGAAGCCCTTCCACACGCCGCTCGTGTTGGCGAGCCAGCTGGCCTGGTACAGCAACGGCGCCAGCAGGCAGCTCGCCGCCGCGTCGTCGATCTCGCCGCTCGTGCGCCACGCGTCGATGCGGTCGCGGATCGCGTCGATGCGGGCCCCGGTGGCGCGCCGGAAGAACAGGCGTTCGCTGGCTGCGTCGGGCTTCGCGTCGTCGCGCGGGCACAAGGTGCGGGCGACCCAGCCGTCGACGCCGGGCATGGCGTTCAGGGTCGCGATGGCGCGCTCGTAGCCGCCGAGGGCTGGCATGGGGGGCGCCGCGTCCGTCGCGATCGCCGCGGTCGACAGCACGCGCGCGAACGGTTCCCAGTCGTTGGCGATCACCGCGAAGCCCAGTCGCTTGGCGAAGCGCGCGACCACGCCGCTGCCGGCGAACGCATCCAGGAACGTCGCCCGCTCCGGGGCGAGCCCCGTCGCCGCGAGCGCCTCGCCGATCAGGTCGAGCAGATGCCGCTTGTTGCCCAGGTACGGGATCAGCTGGTGGAAGACGAACTCGTCGGTCGTGCGGGCGGCGTGGTGGCGTGGGTGGTAGCGCACGTCGGTCGGACGGGCCGGCATGGCGGCCGGCGGTCGCGTATGGTGCCGTCGCATGTCCGCCCGCGAAAGCGTGCACGACCACGCCGTCCTCGACTTCCTTGCGGAATGGGCGCTCGACCGCGAATGCGGCAGTGTGCTTCCACTCGGCCACTACCTCGCCCGGTATCCGGGACGCGAGGAGGCGATCGCGCGCGAGTTCCTGCAGTTGCACGACAGCGGCACTCCGGCTGCACCGAGTGACGACCGCTCGGTCGGGCCGTTCGACCTGGTGCGCGAACTCGGCCGCGGCGCGCAAGGTGCCGTCTGGTTGGCGCGCGACCGGCGTTTCGGCCGCGAAGTCGCCTTGAAGGTGTTGCACGGCGGCCAGGCCGCGCTGGCGTCGGGTTCGCGGTTCCGTCGCGAGGCGACCGTCGCGGCGCGTCTCGACCATCCCAACCTCGCGACCGTGTTCGACGCGGGCGAGGAGGTCGGTTGCGCCTGGTTGGCGATGCGCTACGTGCCGGGCGAGTCGTTGGCGACGGCGTTGGCGCGCGCTCGGGCCGTGGCGCCTGCCGGCGAGGGGCGCTGCCTGCGGCTGCCGCACGTGCCGGTGACGGCGAGCGAACGCGAGGCCCTGTCCGCCGTCGTCGCGTTCGTCGCACGCGCGGCGCGCGCGGTTGCGGTCGCGCATGCCGCGGGCGTGGTGCACCGCGACGTCAAACCCGGCAACCTGATGGTGACGCCGCAAGGCGAGCCGGTGCTGGTCGACTTCGGACTCGCGCGCGACCCGGAGAGTTCGGCGGTGTGCCTGACACAGACGGGCGAGCAGCTCGGGACGCCGGCGTACATGGCGCCAGAACAGCTCGAGCCCGGGCGCGTCCCGATCACCGCGGCGGTCGATCTGTGGGCGCTCGCGGTGGTGTTGTTCGAATGCGCGACGCTGGCGCATCCGTTCCAGGAGGCCACGCGCCAGGCGATGCAGCGGGCGATCGTCGAGCGCGAAGCGCCGGCGGTGCGCGCGTTGCACCCGGCGATCCCGAAGGGACTCGCCAACGTGCTGGTGGTGGCGCTGCAGAAGGATCCGCGGCGGCGCTACGCCTCGGCGGCAGCGTTCGCGGCGGACCTGGAACTCGTCGCGGCCGGCGAGCCGCCGACCTGCCGTCCCCCCGGCGTCTGGTCGCACTGCCTGCGGCTGGCGCGCCGGCATCCGCGCACCAGTGCTTCGCTCGCGTGCGTGGTCGCGTTCGTGGTCGTAGCGCTGGCTTGGCTCGACCATGCCTACGTGCGTGAAGCGGAGCTGCGCGCCAAGGCGACGGCGCGCGCGGCCGACCTGCGCCAGCTCGCGCGCGGCCTGCTGTTCGACCTGCACGCGGTGGTGCGGTCGTTGCCCGGCGCGACCGAGGTCACGCGCGAACTCGGCACCCGCGCCCTCGATTACCTGCGCCTGCTGCGCCAGGAAGCGGTCGACGATCGCCAGCTGCGCGCCGACGTGGTGCGCGCCCTGTTGCAGGTCGGCGATGTGATGGGCAACCCGCGCCATTCCAATCTGGGCCAGCACACCGCCGCGGTGGCGCACTACCGCGAGGCGCTGGACCTGCTCGGCGAGGGGACCGCCAGCGACGACGACCGGTTGCGCGCCGAGTGTCGACTGCGGCTGGGCGAGATGGCCGAACGCGACGGCGACCTCGATGCGGCATTGGTGCACTGGCGCGAAGCGTTGGCGCGATTGCCCGCAACTCCGGACGACGTCGATGCCAACCGGCTCGCGGTGACGTTGCACCTGCGCATCGGCGAATGCGCGGCATGGTCGACCACGAATGCGGAACGGGCGACCGCGGCCCGTGTCGCGCTCGAACGCGCGGCGGCGCTGGTCGGGGATCCCGGCAGTGACGCGACGGCCCGCATGCTGGCCGCGACCGTGCAGATCGAACGGGCGCGCAGCGAGCTGACTCGCGGCGACCTCGCCGTCGTCCAGGTGGCGGGGCAAGCGGCCCGGACCTGGCTCGACGGCCTGCCGGCGGAGCACACGCTGCACCTGCCGGTGCGTTGCCTGCGCGGTTCGCTCGAAGGCGTGCTCGGGGCGTGCGAGTGGAAGCAGGGGCGCGCGGTCGACGCCCGATCCCGGCTCGAACGGGCCGCGGCGTCGTTCGCCGAACTCGCGGCGCTCGATCCGCGCAACGAGCAGGTCGCCCGGCTGCGGCTGCAGACGCTGGGCACGCTGTCGTTCGTGCTGCTCGACCAGGAGCTGCACGGCGACTGCAAGTCGGTGCTCGTTGCGATCGACGCGCTGGTGCGCGACGCCGCCGAGCGCTTCGGCACCGACTGGTTCCAGCAGCAGCAGGCCGAATGCCAGTCGCGTTTGGCCCAGTTGGCCTACCAGCGCCGCGACTTCGCCGAAGCCCAGGCCTTGTTCGAGTCGGCGGCCGCGACCCATCGTCGGCGCGCGCAGGCCTACCCCGACAACCTGCAGATCGCCGGCCACGCCGCGCTGGCCCAGTTGCGCCTGGGATGGGCGTTCGTGCGCGCGTCGCGGGCTGCCGAAGCGGAACCCGTGCTCGCGGTCGCGATCGCCGAGCTGCGGCGACTGAGTGCGCTCGACCCGTCGGTGCTGCCGTGGCGCAACGGACTCGTCGCCGCCGCCCAGCAACTCGCCGAGCTCGCGTTCCAGCGCGGCGACCACGCCGCGGCGCGCACGCACTACGGAGACGCGATCGCCGCCGAACAGGATCTGCCGGCGTCACCCGAGCACGAACGTTCGCTGGCGATCCTGCGTCAGGGCCTGGCCGAAGCGTGCACGCAGGACGGTGACGCCGGGGCCGCCCTCGCTCCGGTCCGCGCGGCGGTGGCCGCGTTGCGCGCGCTCGTGGTCGCGGCACCGCAGGATCGCTACGTGGCGCGCCTGTTGGCGACGGCGCTGGCGAACCAGGCGCGTCACGAACTCGCGGCCGGCCACGCGGCGGTGGTCGAAGCGACCGTGCAAGAGGCGCTGCGCGTGCTCGCGCCGTTGTCGGGAGTCGTCGACGCGGAAGCGGCCGCGGTGTTCGCGACCGAAGCGATGGCGCACATCGTGCTCGGCCGCTGCCTTTTCGACGCCGGCGCGCGCGATCGTGCACGAAACGAGGTCGCCGCGGCGCGCGAGGCGCTGGCTCGTTCGCCGGCGGCTTCGGCGAAGATGCCGGCCCAGTTCGGTCGCATGTTGGACCGCCTCGCCCGCGATTTCGACTGAACGTGGCGAGCCCCGGTGGCTCGCGTCAATCGTCGGCGAAGCCGGCCGCCTTCCATTGCGCGCGCAGACGGGCCTGCAATCGTCGCCAGCGGATCTCGACCGCATCGACGCTGGCCCCGAACTGGCGCGCCACTTCCGCGTGCGGCAGTTCTTCGAGGCCACGCAGCAGCAGGAGGCGTCGGTCGTCCTGATCCAGCGCTTCGGCGGCGGCGACAAGGCGTTGCAGTTGTTCGCGACGCGACAACTGACGGATCACCGAGGTGACTTCGGCGGGCACGTCGGGCAGACCGTTCGCCAGATCGGCGACGCCGACTTCGGGGCGCCGCCGGTGCAGGGTGCGCAAATGTTCGGCCAGGGTGTGCGCGGCGATGCCGAACAGCCAGGCGCGGAACCGCGCCAGGGAACGGTCGAATCGGGGCAGGCCGCCGACCGCTCGCAGCCAGATCTCCTGGGTCAGATCGTCGGGATCGAGCCGGGTTTGCAGCGCCCTCGGCACGCGCAGCGCGCACCACGCGAACAACCGCGGGGCGAGGCGTCGGTGCAGTTCTCGGAACGCATCGCGCCGGCCGTTGGCGTACTGCTGCACCAATGCCGTGGTAGTGCCGTCGGACATCGCCGGCATCATGGCGTTGGAGCGGCGGGCCGGCCATGCGCCCCAAGCTGGTAATTCGACCCTGACGGAGGTGGCCCCTTTTGCGAATCTCGACTTGGTTGTCGGATTGGGCCTGCCTTCGTCAACCTGGTTCGCACACCCCGCCGGACGTCCCCCGCCGGCGAACGACCAAACGAACTCCATGCGGATCCACTTCCTCGCGTGCGCCCTTTCCGGCGCGTCCTTGCTCACCGCCCAGACGACCCTTTCGCTGGTCGCGGCCACGCCGATCGCGGCCCTGACCAGCGCCGCCGGCGGCGCCAACACACTGCAGGGCATCGCCCAGGGCACCCCGATCGCTGCGTCGCCGAACAACGTGTTCCTGACCACGTCGCAGTCGCAGAACGGCTACCTGTCGGCGACCACGATCGTCTACCCGACCCTGAGCTACCAGGGCGGTGCGGGCTTCAACTTCTTCGAACGCGCCTACGCTGCCGGCAACCCGGCGAACGCGGCGGGCACGTCGTCGTCGACGGCGGCGGCCGGCGGAACGTTCGGCCCGCACGCGGTGCTGGCCACCTTCGCGGCGGCGCCGGGCACGGTCGGCAACATCAAGGTGTCGTGGCGCACGAACGAAGCCGCGGCGGGCACGGGCACCGCGCACGCGCGCGTCGACATCGGCAACGACGGCGTGCTCGAGGTCGACCAGGCGACGATGCAGGAGTTCTCGTTCCCGTTCACCTTCCCGGCTTCGGGCCAGGTCGTCGTGCGCGTGGCCAACGAATGCCAATCGACCGGCAGCGGCACGTCGACTTCGCAGTACACGTGGACCGAGATGTGGGTCGGCTTCCAGCCCGATTTGACGGCGACCTGCACGATCAGCAACTACGGCACCGGTTGCGGCGGCGCGCAGGCGGTGGGGACCGAGATCCTGGTCGGCAACACGCGCAACCTGCTGGTGCTCGGCACCGGCTGTTTCCCGAACAGCCCGGTCATCATCGCAACCGGTGGTTCGCAGTTGAACCTCCCGCTGTTGAACGGCTGCTCGCTGCTGTGCAATGCCGAGACCCTTGGGGTCGTCACCGCCGACGCCGTCGGCAATGCGACCCAGAGCTGGTCGATCCCGTCGACCGCGGTCGGCACGACCAACGTGCAGATGCTGCCGATCGCCGACCAGAACGGCGCCCTCGTGCTGCGCGGCACCAACGGCGTGCGCATCGTCTGCACGCACTGATCGGGCCTCCGGCGCGTCGTCTTGTCCACCTTTCGTCACGTCGAGGACCTGCGGTTCGCCGCTGCGTGACGGGGCGCATACCATCGCGCGCCCCATGCCCTCGTTCCGCGCCGTCGTTCCGTTCCTGCTCGTAGCGTCGCTGCTCGCCCCGGCCGCCCGGGGCCAGGTGCCGAGTCCGAAGGAGTTCCTCGGCCACGAAGTCGGCGCCGACTACAGCCTGTGCAACTACACGGACATGATGCGCTTCTTCCGCGCGATCGAGCAGAAGAGCGATCGCATGCGCATCCTCGACATCGGGCCGACCAGCTACGGCCAGCGCATGCACATGATGGTGATCAGTTCGCCGGCGAACCTGGCGAAGCTCGAACGGTTGCGCGAGATCTCGGTGACGCTGGCGCGCGGCCGTGTCGACGCCGCGACCGCGAAGGAACTGGCGGCGGAAGGGCGGTCGTTCGTGTGGATCGACGCCGGCCTGCACGCCACCGAGGCGATCGCCGGCCAGAACATCCTCGAGCTCGTCTGGCAGATGAACGCGCGCAGCGACGACGAGGTCGCGCGCATCCTCGACGAGGTCGTGCTGCTGGCGTGCCCGGTCAATCCCGACGGCTACGAGCTGGTCGCCAACGCCTACCGGGCGACGCGCAGCATGACGATCCCGGTGCTGTACCAGCGCTACATCGGGCACGACAACAACCGCGACTTCTACGTCTGCAACCAGCTCGAGGCGCAGAACGTCAACCGCGTCTTCTACCGCGAGTGGTGCCCGCAGATCGTCTACAACCACCACCAGACCGCGCCGGCGAACACGATCATCTTCACGCCGCCGTTCCGCGATCCGCACAACTACCTGGTCGACCCGATGGTGGTGCGCGGCATCGAGATCGTCAGCGCGCACATGAACCAGCGCTTCGCCGCGGAGGGCAAGCCGGGCGTGATCTCGCGCAGTGGGGCGCCCTACTCCGGGTGGTGGAACGGCGGCCTGCGCTCGACGAACTACTTCCACAACATCATCGGCATCCTGACCGAGTCGTTCGGTCGCCCCGAGCCCACACCGATCGGCCAGCCGCTCGAACGGCGCCTGCCATACGGCGACTACCCGGATCCGGTCGCGCCGCAGGTCTGGCACGCGCGGCAGACCGTCGAGTACCTGCAGACCGCGAACTTCGCGATCCTCGACTACGCGGCGCGCTACCGCCGCGAACTGCTGCGCGACATCTGGACGATGGCGAGCCGCGCGATCGAACGCGGTCGGCGCGATTACTGGACGCCGACGCCGTTCCTGGTCGAGGCGGCGAAGCGCCGTGACGATCCGCAGTCGGTGTTCAGCGACCCTGCCCTGCGCGACCCGCGGCTCTACGTGCTGCGCAGCGACCAACCCGACTGGAGTGCGGCGCAACGGCTCGTGCGCCATCTGCAGCGCTGCGGCGTCGAGGTGCATCGTGCCGCGGCACCGTTCCCGCTCAACGGCGCGACCATGCCGGCGGGTTCGTACGTCGTGAAGTGCGACCAGGCCTACCGGGCGCACGTGCTCGACCAGTTCGAGCC
>JAEUHV010000377.1 GCA_016794485.1 Planctomycetota bacterium | reverse complement strand
GCAGTGCCGAACCAGCCGGCGACCCATTGCTGCTGGCGCGTTCGAACGAGGTGCTGCAGATCGGGGGCGAGCCGTTCGCCGCCGCGCGCGCGGCTGCCGTCTGGTTGCGCGCCTCGGCCCACGCCTACGACGACAAGGCGGCGTTCGACGTAGTGGCGCTGCAGATCGCCGTCGGCGACGTGCAAACCGCGACCACGCTGCGCGCGTCGATCGAGCCCATGGTGCACCTGCGCGCGCCGATGCCACACCGGCTCGCGGTCGCGTACGCGTTGTCGCGGCCGCCCGAGGTCGTGGTCGAACAGCGGGCGCAGTGGGGCAGCGACGCCGGATTCGGCGCGCACGTTGCCCTGGCACTCGCGTTCGAACTGGCGCGGCGGCCGAAGACCGAACCGGTGGCCGTGTCGTTCCCCGGGATCCCGGAGTGGCAGCTGGTCCGGGCGGCGTCGGGCGCCACGGCCGAAGCCGTGCCGCTCGCGGATCCCGTGCTGGCCGAAGTGCTGCGCTTGCACGCGGACGGTCGCCTGCCCCGGGCTGCATTGCGCACGTCCCTCGAAGATGCCTTGTGGCGGCACGATGGCCACCCGCGGCTCGTGCCGTTCGAACTGGAACGGTTGCTCGTGCGCGACCTGCTGCTGTCGGGCAGTGACCCAGGCACCAAGTACCAGCCGAACCTGCGCTCGGAGAAGCGCTACGCGCCGACCGGCATGGGGCGCGACGAGGAGTTCTTCCGGATCGCGGTCGCGTTGTTCGACTTCCTCGCCAAGGTGCGCTCCCCGATGCCGGCGGAGCACCGGTTGCCCTGAGCGCTTACAGGCCTGCCAGCAGGTCCGCGACGAAGTCGAGTTCGGCGGCCGCGGTGTTCGGGCCGATCGACACGCGCACGGTGCCGGCGGCCGCCGTGCCCAGGTGCTCGTGCAGCCAAGGCGCACAGTGGTGGCCGGTGCGCACGTGCACGTCGGCTCCGGCCAGGATCGCACCGATCTCGGCGGGGTCGAGCCGGGCGTGGGTGAACGACAACACCGGAGTGCGTTCGGCGGTCTTGGCCGCGTGCACGCGGAAGCCGTCCATGGCCTCGAGGCGAGCGGCGAACGCATCGAGCGTTGCGAGGGTCGCGGCGAGTTCGCGGCGTTCCGTGGCTTCGCTGCGCGCTGCGAGCGCGGCCTCGAGACCGAAGATCGCCGGCGTGTTCGGGGTGCCTGCCTCGAAGGCATCGGGCCAGTGGTCCGGGTGCTGGGCCAGGGCGACGCTGCTGCCGGTGCCACCTTGCTTCTGGGCCGGCAGCTGGAGGCCGCGGTGCGCGACGAAACCGAGGCCCGGTGGGCCGAGCAGCGCCTTGTGCGCGCTGCCACACAGCACGTCGGCGCCGACGCGCAGGTCGAGCCAGCCCGCCGTCTGGCTCACATCGAGCACGCTCAGCACCCGGTGTTCGCGCGCCAGGGCGCACAACTCGGCCGCGGGCAGGACGGCTCCGGTGACGTTGCTGGCGTGCGTGCACACCAGGGCGCTGGGACGGTGATGGGCGAACGCCGACCGGACCGCCGCCAGGTCGATGCCGCGGTCGCCATGGGGTGGCAGCACTTCGAGCCGCAGGTTGCGTTCGCTGGCCAGGGCCGCGAGTGGGCGCACGACCGAGGAGTGTTCGAACGCGGTGGTGACCACGGCAGCACCAGGGTGCAGCAGTGCTCGCAGCACGAGATTGAGGCTCTCGGTGGCGCCGGACGTGAAGGCCACGTGGGCGGGGTCACTGCTGCACCGATGCGCGAGCGCAGCCCGGGCGGTGGCCACGGTGCGGGCTGCGACCTGGCAGCGATCGCCGGCTCCGCGCGAGGCGCTGACCCCGACGTCGGTGAACCAGCGCTGCATCGCCGCCGGCACCACTTCGGGTTTCGGCCAACTCGTGGCGGCGTGGTCGAGGTAGATCATGGTCGGCGCCCGATCCAACGATCGTAGAGTGCCCGCGCGCGCAACGGGTCGCGCACGCCGAACAGCAGCGCGCGGCCGCCTGGGAACACACTGAAGCGCACGCCGTCGGCGGTGAATCGCAGCAGGTGTGGCGTTCGCTGGAGGTCGGTAGCGACTTCCGCGAGTTGGCCCGCCAGCGCCGTGAGGTCGAGGGCGGCCGTGGTGCCAGGGTCGATCTGCACGGCGTCGCGGCCACACAGGGTCGCAGCCATGGGGGCCGGGGCGACGAGGGCCGGATGCTGTCCGTGCTGGCAGGCCACGCAGTCCGGCGACGGCCGGTCGAGCAACGGCAGGCGCGTGTAGTGGCCGCGCCACACGTCACAGGTGAACACGCCCGTGGCGACGTCGGGCGAGCCCACCAGCAGCTTCAGGGCTTCGGCCACCTGGAATGCGGCCACGGCGGCGATCGCGGGGGCGAGGATGCCCACCGTTTCGCACGTGCCGACATCCGCGGTTGCCGGCGCGTCCGGCCACAGGCAACGCAAGCACGGGCCGCCGGGCCGCACGACCATCGCGGCGCCCTCGGTGCCCGTGGCGCCGGCGTAGATCCACGGCACCCGGTTCGCGTGGCACCAGTCGTTGAGCAGGTAGCGGGTCGGGAAGTTGTCGGTGCCGTCGAGGACCAGGTCGGGCCGGCCGGGCAACGCGGCCAGGAAGGTCGCGGAGCACTCGGCTACGTGGGCGACGATCCGAACGTCGCTGTTGGCTTCCCTGAGGCGCGTCGCAGCGGCGGTTGCCTTGGGGATTCCGGCGCGCGCATCCGCTTCGGTGAAGAGGACCTGGCGCTGCAGGTTGGACCACTCGACGACATCGCGGTCGCACAGCCACAGGTTGCCCACGCCCGCGCGTGCCAGCGCGTCGGCCGAGTGGGTGCCGAGGGCACCGCAGCCGACGACGAGCACGGTGGCGGAACGCAAGCGCTCCTGGCCGTGCTGGCCGATCCCCGCGATGCGGTGCTGTCGGCTGTAGCGGTCCACTCGTTTCGCTCCGACGGCCGCGTGTCCGCGCGCCGCGCCTGCTCTAGAGGCGATGCTGGGGTCGCGGCAGAACTACTTGTTGTAGTAGTCCGCGTTGATCTGCTGGAACTGGGCCCATTCGGGCGGCAGGTCGTCGGCCGCGAAGATCGCGCGGACCGGGCAGGCGTCGACGCACAAAGTGCAGTCGATGCAGTCGTTCGGGTTGATGTAGAACTGGGGCGTGGTGTCGTCGCCGTGGATGCAATCCACCGGGCAGACGTCGACACAGGCCTTGTCCTTCACATTGATGCAGGGTTGGGCGATGACGTGCGTCATGGGCGCGTTTGGTGCGTCGTTCGGTTTAGGGGGCCGACAGAGTAGCGTCGCGCCAGCCGGTTACCATCATGCGAAGTGCGGCTAGCGCGGTGGTGCGAGAGCAGGGACTCGAACCCTGAAGAGCTTGCGCCCGCGGGTACCTAAAACCCGTGCGTCTGCCAGTTCCGCCACTCTCGCGGAGGTCGCACGGTAGCTCGCGGTGGTGCCGTCGCCAAGCTCAGATTGAAACGCACCCGCCGTCGCATTTTCAGGCATCGCCAGCTGCTTCCGATGCTCGGACCGGCGTGGTCCCGCCCTGCGTAGGGGCGGACTCGCCACGGATCACCCATGACTCGCAACCTGGTCTCTTCTCCTTCTCGCCATGCCGTGGCGGTCCTGGCCGTGGCGGTCCTGGCCGCCTGCGGGTCCGGCGGCGGCGACACCGGCAACGGCGGCGGCAGCAACGGCAGCGGCGGTGGCTCCGGCGATCCTGGCTCGGGTGGTGGCCCCAGCGGCCCTGGCGGGACCGGCAATCCGCTGGCGATCGTGCTCGACTTCTCGGTGGCCAACGACGGTAGCACGGCCCGCACCGAGACGATCCGTGCCTCGATCCCGTTCCCGGAAGGCGGCTATCCCGAGAGCATGCTGGCGAACATGGTGGTCAGCGGCCACCAGACGTCGTGGCTGCCGCTGCAGTACTGGGCGGACGGCAAGGTGAAGGTCGCGCAGGCGCAGTTCACCGACACGCTGCAGCCGGGTGAGGTCAAGTCGTACCAGGTCGCACGCGACGAACCGGCGACGACCGGCTCGTTCACCCGCAACCCGTGG
>JAEUHV010000345.1 GCA_016794485.1 Planctomycetota bacterium | reverse complement strand
GCGGGCCTCGTCGACCGGCCGCAGCAGCGTGCTCTCCGGAGTGATCAAGTGCGTCGCCAGGCGTGCATCGAGGGCTGCCCGATCCGGAACTGGAGCCGACGCCAGTGACGGCGTGCCCGTGGCGAGGAACCGGCGGTGGGCCTCCTGCAGCGCCCGTCGCACTTCGTCCCACGTCGGTGCCTCCGACAGCTTGACGCCGCGGGCCTGCAGGGCTTGCACGGCGAGTCCGCCGGCCTGGTCCGCCGTTCCGGCGTTGGCGATCGCGGAGTCGAGCCAGC
Source organism: Planctomycetota bacterium (assembly GCA_016794485.1). Taxonomy (GTDB): domain Bacteria; phylum Planctomycetota; class UBA1135; order UBA1135; family UBA2386; genus UBA2386. The sequence continues at coordinate 1,854 of JAEUHV010000345.1, read as the reverse complement.
CGAGGCCGTGGTCGTTGCCCAGGCGCTGCAACGCGTCCGCGACCCACACGATCGTCTCGGCGTCCTGTTCGTATTTGAGGCGCAGCAGCAGCGCCAGCTGCAGCGCCGCCTGGCCCGACTGGCCGCACAGCCAGGCGGCGCGGCGCCGCACTTCGACCCGTTCGTGCGCGAGGGCGGGTTCGAGCACCCAGAAAGCGCCGGGATGCTCGCGCAGCGAACGTTCGGCGCGGCCCAGCGTGCGCGGGTCGGCCTCGACCAGTTGCAGCGCCAGGTCGCCGAGTTCGCGCAGTTCCTTCTGCTCGGCGGCGCCCGGTGGCGCGAGCCCGGCCGCGATCTGCTTGAGTTCGGCGAGGAGCGGCCGCAGCGTCAGCGGCGGCAGGGCCGGCTGCTGGCCCGTCGTCGGTGCGGCACTCGGGCTGCACGCGGCGGCGAGCACGGTGAGGAAGGTGGCGGCGGTGGCACGCGTCATGGCAACTCCACGCGACGTTCGAACAGCAGGGTGCTGCGCGGATCGGCATCGTCGCAGAACGGCGTCAGCCGATACCACAGCCGCGCTTCGATCGCCTTCGCTTCGGCGGGAATGGGCACCCGCACCTCCTTGGTGGCGCCGGCCGGCAATTGCGTGTTCTCACCAGAGGCGTTGCCGGGGTTGATCGGTTCGGCTTCGTCGCGGTACGGCTGCCGGAAGCGGTAGGCGCGCGTCCACGTCCCTTGACCTTCGGCGGTGACGAAGCGGTAGACCATGTCGACGGCGCGGTGCCGTTCCTCGGTGGGGAAGTTGTGGCCGGCACCCACGTTCTTCAGCGACAGCACCAGTTCCTGGCCGGCCTTCGCCGCAGTGAACTCGGCCGCCTTCTGCAGCATCGCCTTGTCGTGTGCACCGGCGTACACGTGGCCGCGGCCCAGCCGCTTGCTGCCGTCCTTGCGCACGCGGTCGACGGCCGGCATGTGGCAGGCGGCGCAGTCGACGCCTTCCGCGGCGTAGTGGCTCGCGCGCCACTGGTCGGTGGTCCAGTGCTGGTTGTGGCACGACGCGCACGCGTCGACCGCGAAGAACTCGGCACTCGCCTTCGGCTGGCACGGCACCTCGGGGCGGTCGTTGCGGCCGAGGATGCCGCCGTCGGGGGCGAGGTGGCAGGTGATGCACGACACGCCTTCGTCGAAGTGCGTGCGTCGCGGCAGCGTGCGCTTGCCGAAGCCGGTGACCGCGAGCGGCCGCGGCAGGTGGCAGTCCATGCACTCGGGCTTGCGGAAGTTGTCGCTCATCTCGGGCAGGCGCACCTCGGGATTGCTGAACGCGATCTGGTGGTGGCTGCCGTGCCATTCCTCGTAGACGTCCTGGTGGCATTCGCGGCATTGCGCGGCCGACTCCCAGCGTTTGCCGCCGGCGCCGTGGCTTGCCCCGTTCGCCGGTCCGCCGGCCGACAGGAAGGCGATGGCGCCGCCGAAGGTGCCGAGCACCGCCACCAGGATCGTGATGCGAGCCTTCAGGTTCATGGCGTCTGGTCGAGGTTTGTGCTGCGCCGCTGCCAGGGCAGCAGGCGCGGTGGGGCGGACAGCGACAAGGTGGTGTTGCTGCCGACGGGCAGCGGCGCCGTCGCACTCGCCACGACCAGGTGGTCGCCGAGCGCGCAGCGAAGCTGGAAACCGCCGACCGCGGGAGCGGTGGTCAGTACGCGCGCCGTCGGCGTGGTCGCGGTGGCGGAGCCGTTCGCCGCCGCCGCGCGAACTTCGCCCGGCAGCACCACGAGGCGCACGTCGCCGGCCGTGCCCACGGGCCGCGCGAACTCGCCGAACGGGGTGCCCAGCGTGTTGCCGTCCGCGCGCGTCGGCAGGCATGCGGCGCCGAGCAGG
>JAEUHV010000336.1 GCA_016794485.1 Planctomycetota bacterium | reverse complement strand
CCGCGCAACCCCGTCGCGAAGGCCACCGGCTGGCCCCGTTCGTCCTGGACGAGGCCGCGAACCTCGCCGCCGGGGTGGCGCAGCTCCAGCCGCAGCACATCGCCCGGTTTGCCGGCGTCGGCGATGAACGTGTGCGAGGGTGCAAAGCCGCTCTTGCGCGCGCCGACGTAGTGGGCGCCGACCACGGGCACCGTGAACGTGCCGTCGGCGGCGCTGCGCGTGACCTCGTGGCCGTGCGCCGAGTCGCCGTCGATCGACAGCCAGATGCGCGCGTCGGCGACCGGCCGGTCGTCGCGGTCGACCACGACGCCGTGCGCGGTCGCGGTGGAACGAACCAGGAGCTCGAGTTCGCGTCGTTCGCCGGCGGCGAGTTCGACGCCCATCGGCGGCGTGTGCATGCCGCCCATGCCGCCGCTGCCGAGCGTCGAGCCGACCTGCCACGCGCCGGGTTGCAGGTGCACCAGCACCGCGATGCCGGCGGCATCGGTGACCGCATCGCGACGCGCGACCGGACTGCCGTTGCTGGCGTAGACGCCGAGGTTCCCAGCGGGTTCGTTGCCGCGGCGGGCGCGCACCACCAGCGTCGCGAATCCCGGCTCGACTTCGCTGTCGGCGGGGGCCGGGGCGACGGCGACCACTTCGCGGGCCGGCGCGGCGGCGGTGGCTGGCTCGTCGTGGGTGCCGGCTGCGGCGGCGGCCAACGGTGCGTCGGGGTTTGGACCGGGGACGGAGGGGCCGGTGGCCGCGTCGACGGGCCAAACACCCCAGACGACGGCGGCCAGGACCAACGACACGGCGAGGACGATCTTCTTGCTCACGAGCCAGCTCCCGGTGACGGCGACGACGGCACCGGCCGCGGACGAAGCGACCGGCGTGCCCGCAGCGCGCACGACCACGGCGCGCATGGCGGCCAGGGTCCCTGCGGATGCGGACGCGGAGCCGGCGAGGAGCGCGACCACGCCGCCGGCGACGAAGCCGTCGGGCAGGCGTTGCCGCAGGACCTGCAGCGCGCGCATCAGCTGCGTGCGCACGGTCCCCGCCGGCCGCCCCAAGCGACCGGCGATCTCCTTCGCCGACAGGCCCTGTTCGAGGTGCAGCCGCAGCACGTCGGCGTACGGCGCGCCCAGTTCGCCGCAGATCGCCGCGAGGCGCGCGGCGAGCTCACGCTCGGCCGCGTCGGTGCTCGGGTCGGCGCTCGGGGCGTCCGGGGCAGCGAGCCGCGCGGCGCGCGCCCGTTCGCGTTCCCGCTGCAGCTGCCGGGCGAGGTTGGCGAGGATCCCGCACAACCACGGCAGGGCGCGACGCTCGCGTTCGTACGCGGTGCGGCGTTCGATCGCGGCGAGGAACGTGCGCTGCACGAGGTCTTCGGCGTCGGTGCGGTTGCCGCTCAGGTAGCAGGCGATGCGCAGCAGCTCGGCCGCGGTGCGGTCGAAGACGGCACCGAGGGCCGCCGGATCGCCGTGCTTGCAGAAGCGGGCGAACTGCCGGTCGACGAAGCTCGGGAACAGGGCCATCGGTCGTCCTTCGCAGGAGAGGCCCGTCGTGCTACACGGGCGCGCCGATTTCCGGAAGCCAGGGGCGGAGCGGCCCCTTGCCGACCGGCGGCCGGCGGCCATGATCGCGCGGCCCACGGGCTGCCCGCATGTCGATCGCCGCGCGTCATTCCCTCGCCGTGTGCGCCGGGCTCGGCCTGCTCGGCGCTCTGCGTGCCCAGCAGACCCACTGGGCCTACCGGCGCATCGAAGCGCCGGCCGTGCCAGCGGTCGCAGAGGCGGGGTGGCAGCGGCCGCTCGACGCGTTCGTGCGCACCGCGATGCGCGCGCACGGACTCGAGCCGTCGCCGGCGGCCGACCGCGGCACGTGGCTGCGGCGCGTGACGTTGGACCTGACCGGCTTGCCGCCGACGGTCGCCGAGCTCGACGCGTTCCTCGCCGACGGTGCGGACGACGCGGCGGCCAAGGCGAGCGTCGTCGATCGCCTGCTGCGCTCGCCGGCGTATGCCGAACGCTGGACGCAGTGGTGGCTCGATCTCGCCCGCTACGCCGACAGCCAGGGTTACGAGAAGGACAACCTGCGCCGCACGATGTGGCGCTACCGCGACCAGGTCCTGGCCGCGTTCGCGGCGGACCAGCCGTTCGACCAGTTCACGCTCGAGCAGCTCGCCGGCGACCTGTTGCCGGGGGCTTCCGACGAGCAGCGTCTGGCGACGGCGTTCCATCGCCAGACGATGACCAACACCGAGGGCGGCACCGACGACGAGGAGTTCCGGGTGGCCGCCGTGGTCGATCGCGTCGACACGACGATGTCGGTGTGGACCGGCAGCACGTTCGGCTGTGCGCAGTGCCACGACCACAAGTACGACCCGTTCACGCAGCGCGAGTTCTTCCAGTTGTTCGCGTTCTTCGACCAGACTGCCGATGCCGATCGCGACGACGACGCGCCGGTGCTCGTGGTGCCGACCGCGACGCAACGTGCGGCGCAGAAGGCGATCGAACTCGAGCTCACCGACGTGCGCGCGCAGCTCGCGGCGGCGGTCGCAGCGACCCCGCCGCCGACGATGTCCGACTGGCACTGGCTCGGTCCGGTGCGCGGCCGCGACTTCGAGCACGCCCACGGCGAACGGTTCGCCGTCGAACGCGACGGCGTGCGGCTGGACGCCGAGCAGGACGGGTTGCGCTGGCAGCGGCGGGCCGGGTTCCGCGATGGCGTCGTGCACGAGTGGCGCGGCGACAACAGCGCGTTCTATCTGCACCGCACCATCGACGCGGCCACCGCCGGCAAGGCGGAGCTGGCGCTCGGCAGCGACGACGCGCTGGTGGTGTGGTGGAACGGCGTCGAGGTGCTGCGCAAGCTGGTCGGCCGGCCGGCGGCGCCGGGCCAGGAACGGCTCGAACTCGCGGTGCAGGCGGGCACCAACACCGTGTTGCTGAAGGTCACCAACGGTGGTGGCCCAGGCGGCTTCTGCTTCGAACTCACGACCGATCCGCGCGTCGCCGCCCTGCAGCGAAAGGTGCGCGAACTCGAGACGGCGTTCGCGGCCGAGCGAGGCCCGGCGGTGCCGGTCCTGCGCGAACTGCCCGAGGGCAAGCGGCGCACCACGCGCGTCCATCGCCGCGGCAGCTTCCTCGACCAGGGCGACGTGGTGACGCCGGACGTGCCGAAGGTCCTGCCGCCGCTGCCAACCGACGCCCCGCGCAATCGGCTCGGCCTCGCGCGCTGGCTGGTGTCGCGCGACAACCCACTGACTGCGCGCGTGCTGGTGAACCGGATCTGGAGCGAGCTGTTCGGCGCCGGCATCGTGCCGACGCTCGAGGACTTCGGCACGCAGGGCGACCCGCCGTCGCATCCGGAACTGCTCGATTGGCTCGCGGTGCACTTCGTCGAGCGGGGCTGGTCGCTGCGCGAACTGCTGCGCACGATCGTGTTGTCGACGACCTATGGCCAGTCCTCGGTGCAGACCGAACGGCAGCGCGAGCTCGATCCGTACAACCGCTGGCTCGCCCGCGGTCCGTCGGTGCGATTGTCGGCGGAGATGCTGCGCGACCAGGTGCTGGCGGTCTCCGGCAGGCTGGCGCCGCGGTTCGGCGGGCCGAGCGTGATGCCGGCTCAGCCCGACGGGATCTGGCTGCAGATGTACAGCGGCGAGAAGTGGGTCGCGGCCGACGGCGACGACGCGTACCGACGCTCGCTCTACACGTTCTGGCGGCGCACCAGCCCGCATCCGGCGATGCTGTTGTTCGACGCGCAGAGCCGCGAGGCGTGCGTGCTGCGGCGGCGGCCGACCAACACGCCGTTGCAGGCACTGGTCGCGTGGAACGAGCCGACGTTCGTCGCGGCGGCGCAGGCGCTGGCGAAGCTGGTCGCGCTCGGCGTGGATCCGATGCGAGTCGGCGACGACGTGCTGGCGGGGAGGCTGTGGCGGCAGTGCCTGCTGCGCGAGCCTGCCGCCGACGAGTGGGCGATGCTGCTGAAACTCCTGGCCGACGAACAGTGGCTGCTCCGCGAAGACCCAGCCACGGCGAAACGGTTGCTCGCGGGCTCCGGCGTCGAGGACCTCGCGCTCGCCCCGTGGGTCGTGGTCGCCGGTGTCGTGCTGTCCCTCGACGAGTTCGTGACCAAGCGATGAACCCGCGCCTCGATCCCGTACTCCTGCCGCGCCGGTCGTTCCTCGGCGGCGCGTCGTCGGTGCTCGGTGCGCTCGCGCTGCGCACACTGGGCGTCGCGGGCGACGACAAGGTGCCGCTGGCGGCGCCGCGCGCGAAGAACGTGATCTGGCTGCACATGGAGGGCTCGCCGCCGACGCTCGACATGTTCGACCGCAAGGGCACGCTCGACCGGTTCGACGGCCAGAAGTGTCCCGACTCGTTCCTGAGCAAGGAGCGGTTCGCGTTCATCAAGGGCCATCCGCTGCTGCTCGGCCATCGCCACGGCTGGATCCGCGGCACGAACGGCATCGAGGTCTGCGAACTGTTCCCGCACCTGGCGCAGCAGCTCGGCTGTGTCACGACCGTGCGCTCGATGGTGACCGACCAGTTCAATCATGCGCCGGCGGAGCACCTGCTGTTCGCCGGCGCGCCGCGGCCCGGGCGCCCGTCCGCCGGCGCGTGGCTGTCGTTCGGACTCGGCAGCGAGAACCGCGACCTGCCCGCGTACGTCGTGATGTTGAGCGGCGGCAACCTGCCGAGTGCCGGCAAGGCGCTGTGGAGTGCGGGCTTCTTGCCGTCGGTGCACCAGGGCACCGAGTTCCGCTCGCAGGGCGAAGCGGTGCTCTACCTGAAGGACCCCGACGGCTTCGACCGCGCCCGCCGCGAACGGGCGCTGCAGGCGCAGAACGACCTGAACGCCCTGCACGCCGACGCGCACGGCGACCCCGAGACGCGGACCCGCATCGCGCAGGCCGAGCTCGCGTTCCGCATGCAGGTGTCGGTGCCCGAGGCGGTCGACCTCGCGAGCGAGTCGGCCGAGACGCTGGCGTTGTACGGTGCCACGCCCGGCCAGGCGTCGCTCGCGAACAACTGCCTGCTCGCGCGTCGGCTGGTCGAACGCGGCGTGCGCTTCGTGCAGCTGCACGATTCGGGCTGGGACATCCACGGCACCGGGCCCGGCGACGACCTGATGACCCAGTTCCCGAAGAAGGCGGGCGAACTCGATCGCGCGCTCGCCGGCCTGCTCGTCGACCTGCAGCGTCGCGGCATGCTCGACGAGACGCTGGTGGTGTGGGGCGGAGAGTTCGGCCGCACGCCGATGAACGAGGCGCGCGACGGCAGTTCGTTCTGGGGCCGCGACCACCATCCGCACTGCTTCACGATGCTGCTCGCCGGTGGCGGCACGAAGCGCGGCGCCGTCGTCGGCGCCACCGACGAACTCGGCTACCGCGTCACCGAATCGCCGATCCACGTGCACGACCTGCAGGCGACGATGCTGCACCTGCTCGGTGTCGACCACGAGAAGCTGACCTTCAAGTTCCAGGGGCGCGCGTTCCGGCTCACCGACGTGCACGGCAAGGTCCGGAAGGAACTGCTGGCGTGACGTGCCGCCAATGCCATCGGGCGAAAGAACCGTGTGCGCGTCGGGGTGGACGGACCTTGCCGTTGTTGCGATGCTGTCCGCCCTCGCTGCGGCCCCGCATTGCCGCAGAGGACACGAACGACACCTCCTGATCATGAAGACGCACCACCTCGCCTTGCTGTCCGCCGTCGCCGCACTCACCTGCGCCGCCTCGGCCCAGGTCACCCTGACCCCCCTGTCGACCTTCGGCACGAACGGCTGGATCGCCCCTGGCGCGAGCCCGTACGTGACGATCGGCAACACCGAACGCGGCCTGTCGGTCAATCCGACCACCGGCAATCTCTTGCTCGTGTCGCGGCAGAACGTCGCCGGTGTGTCGAACAACGTCCGCGTGCTGAACGGCGTGACCGGTGCCGACCAGGGCGGCTTCGACGCCACCGGCATCGCGGGCGGCACGTTCCCGGTCAACATGGTCGACGTCGACGCCAACGGCGCGATCTACGTCTGCAACCTGAGCATCACCCTGACCACCAACTTCAAGGTCTACATGTGGCCGTCGGAAGCCGCCGGCCCGACCACGCCGCCCATCACGATCTTCGACGGCCTCAGTGGCGTGACCCGCACTGGCGACGCGTTCGCGGTGCACGGCGGTGTGACTTCGGCGGCGGTGTTCGCGGCAGCCGGTTCGAACGCGGTCAGCGCGAGCAACTTCGCGACCGGCTTGCTCGACGGCTCGAATGCCGCCACGGCCTACCTGTCGGTCGGCGGCACGCTCGCGGGCAGCAACGACTACCGGCTCGGCCTGACGTTCGTCGACGCCGACACGGTGATCGGCAACCAGGGCGCCAACGGCCGCCTGACCGACTTCGACTCGACGACCGCCACGGCCACGCTCGCCGCCACGATCAACGTCGGTGGTGTGGCGCGCCGCGCCCTCGACTACACGGTGATCGGCGGCCGCGCCCTGCTCGCGCTGGTCGACACCAACTCGTCGAACGTCACGGTGCTCGACATCACCGACCCGCTGAATCCCGTGCAGATGGCGCAGGCGAACGCCACCGTCGCGCCGCTGACGGCGAACGGCAACGGCACCGGCGCCGTCGCTTGGGGTCCGGTCACCGGCAACAGCGCGTTGCTCTACGCCATGAGCAGCAACCAGGGCATCCAGGCGTTCACGTTCACGATGGGCCCGAGCGCCGCGGTCGCCAACAACGGTGCCGGCTGTGACGGCCTGGTGTTCGGCGCCAACGGCGTGCCGTCGCTCGGCAACGCCACGTTCGAGTTCGCGGTCGCCAACCTGTCGCTCGTCTCGCCGGTGGGCCTCGTCGCGTTCGGCTCGGCGTCGATCCCGGGCGGCATCGACCTGACCGGCCTCGGCATGCCGGGTTGCTTCTCGTACACGAGCTTCGACCTCAACCTCTACACGGGTGGCCCGACGATCGCGGGCGTGTCGCTGTTCCCGCTGCCGATCCCGAACAACCCGGCACTGGCCGGCGGTTCGCTGTCGGCGCAGGGCGTCGGCTTCACGCTGTCGAACGCGTTCGGCCTCGCGACCAGCAACGGGCTGGACCTGACGTTCGGCTTCTGAGCGTTCGCTGAGGCGGTTGCCGCGGGGGCGGCCGGCCCGCCCGCCCGGCCCCGGGGCGGAAGGCGCCCAAGGGGAGGGGGGCGTTGCCCGGGCAGCGGGGCGATGCGGCCCA
>JAEUHV010000297.1 GCA_016794485.1 Planctomycetota bacterium | reverse complement strand
GCAAGGAAGGGTTGGCAGCAGTCGTGTCGGGAACGAGGTCGTGCGTGATCCAACGCGCCAGCAGGGCGCGCGCGGTCTCGTCGACCAGGTGGCGGCCGAAGGGAGGCATCTGCAGCACGGCGTCGTCGGCGGCGACGCGGCGCCACAGCAGCGAGGCGGCCGGGTCGCCGGGTGCCAGCCGCAGCGGCGTCTGCGGATGCCGGAACGTGGGCGCCTGGTTGCACGCGGTGGCGATGGCCGGTGCCGTCGCGGGCGCTCCGGCGAGCGGCACGTCGAGCCGCAGGCCGAGCCGCTGCAGGGGGCCCTGTGCGTTGTGGCAACTGCTGCAGTTGCCGTGCAGCCAGCCCAACGCGGCGCGTTCGTCGGCGGAACGGGCGGGCACGCGCGGCGGCGTCGCCAGGAACCGTTCGGGCAGGTTGCGCACCAGACCGCGCGCGACCGCGCCGGCGAGATCGACCGAGCCCGGTTCCGGCGCCCTGGTGTGTGGGGCGTTGGGGTCGCGGTCGGACGACAGCTGCAAGGCCGAGAACCCGAGCACCGGGGTGCGGCCGTTCTCGTGGCATAGGCGGCAGTCGGCGTGCGAGGGCACGTCGTGCGCGCGGCCGTTCTGGGTCGGGGTGAAGCTGCGTTCGCCGGTTGCGGGGGCGAGCCGTGCTTCGGGCTCGCCATTGCGTTGCACGTAGCTCGCGTAGAGCCAGGTTCCGTCGGCCCGGCGCAGCATGAAGCGGACTTCGCGCGCGTCGTTGAAGGTGAACTCCTTCCACAGGCGCGTGCCGATCGGGAACTGCCAGTCGTCGACGTCGCTCGCGTCGATCGAGGTGCCGGGCGGCAGCGCGATCCAGCGGCGCTTCTCCGCGCCGTCGGTCCAGAGCGGGTACTGCGGCGCGAACGGCACCACGCCGGCCGCCAGCGCCGGCGCGATCGCGTCGGCGAACAAGCCGGTCGCGGCCAGCGTGGGCGGTGGCTCGGTCGGCAGCGTCATGTCGTGGCAAGCCGCCAGGAAGCCCAGGGCCAGGACCTGGGCGAGCGGACGGCTGGTGGTGCAGGAGGGGCGCATCGGCGGCTGTCCTCTGCAGTGCGCGCGTTCGCCACGTGTCACACCGCAGGCGCTCGATCTCGCGTGGCTCGGGTCGACGCGCGCGGCCGACGCCGCTACCGTTCGGCCCCGGAATGAGCGAACGCCCCGAAGCCACCGCGACTGCCGATCTCGTCGCCCGGGCCGGCGCCAAGGACCCCGGCGCCGTGCAGCAGCTGCTGGTGCGCAACCTGCCCGGCCTGGAGGCGTTCGTCCGGCTGCGCATGGGCGCCCAGCTGCGCAGCCTGATGACCGCGCCGGACCTGGTGCAGTCGGTCTGCCGCGAAGTGCTCGAAGACCTCGGCGGCTTCGAGTTCCGCGGCGAGGCGCCGTTTCGCCACTGGCTGTTCGTGCGCGCCGAGAACAAGCTGCGCGAGAAGCACCGCTTCCACAGCGCCGGCAAACGCGACCAGCGGAAGCTCGTCGACCTACCCGACGCGACGACCGCGATCACCGCGTACCGCACGCTGTGCACTCCGAGCAAGGACCTCGAAGTGAAGGAGGCGATGCGTCGCGTCGAGGCGGCGTTCGACCAGTTGCCCGAGGACTACCGCGAGGCGGTGACGCTGCACAAGCTGTGCGGGCTCAGCCACGCCGAGATCGCGGAACGGATGAACCGCAGCGAAGGCGCGGTGCGCAACCTCGTCTACCGCGGCATCTCGCGTCTGGCCTTGCTCGTCGACGGCGGCGACACCGCGGTCTGACGCGGCGGCGGCCTCAGGTCCTGCACCAGGTCGCGAACGCGATCGCGGCGATCGGCACCAGCAGCACGAGCGTGAGCGACAGCGTCTGGTGCAGCCGATGCACGAGGAGCTTCGGGGAGCGATGGGGCGGCATGCCCACTCCAGGATCGGCGCGCGGCGTTCGTCACGGCGACCACGGGACTCGACGAAGTGCGGTCGTGGTGTGACGACGGCACCGCGCGCGCACTGCAAAGGGAGCCGCGATGGTGCGGCCAACCCTTGCAACCGAACCGATGTCCACGAACCGAATCGTACCGTTCCTCCTCCTCGTCGCCGCCGCGCTGCCGGCGCAGTCGCTGTCGATCTTCCCGGCCGAGTACGCCGCCGTTCCCGAAGGTCCGTTCAACAGCCCGAACCTGCCGTTCGCCAACGGCACGTCGCGCGTGTTGATCGCCTACGACCGCCAGGACCTCGACGTTCCCGTCGGGGCGTCGATCACGCGCCTCGGTTTCCGCCAGGACGCGACCCTGACCACGATGGACGTCGGCCGCACGCTGCAGCTGGAGATCCGGATGGGCTACTCCACCAACGCCGCGACCGGCCTCGTCACCAACTTCGACGCGAACTACGACGCGGCGCCGACCACCGTGTTCGGACCGGCCGCGTTCGCGCTGCCGAACCTGCGCGACGCGGCGAGTCCGCTCGCCGACGGCAGGTTCTTCGTGAACCTCGCCACGCCGTTCGTCTACCAGCCCGGCAACCGCAACCTCGTCGTCGAGTACCGCGTGTTCGGCAACAGCGGTGGCGGTACCTCCTTCAACTACCGCCTCGACCGCGCCGACTTCTTCAGCCCGGTCGTGCCCGGCGCGGCCGGCTGCCAGCACTCGGGCGGCGGCACGCCGAACCTCGCCGCGGCGCCGGTGCGCATCGGCAGCAACCTGTCGCTCACCGGCACCGCCGGCCCGGCCAACAGCTTCGCGCTGCTGGTGGTCGCGGTGGGTTCGCCGCTGGTGACGCCGTACCCGCTCGACCTCGTGTTCCCCGGCATCGCGCCGTCGTGCACCGGCCAGCTGGCCCTGGGCTCGCTCGCGACGCTCGGGGTCGGCACGACCGCGACCGGCGGCTTCACGTTCAGCTACCCGGTGCCGAACCAGGTCGCCCTGAACGATCTGTGGTTGGCGCACCAGGCGGTGCTGCTCGACGCGTTCGCACCCGGCAGCGTGGTGGTCTCGAACGGCGTCGCGGTGCAGGTCGGCATCAAGCCGCGCACCACGGTGCTCGCCGCGCAGGGGCTGCCGACGGTGGTGAGCACGGGCACGACGAACCTGAACTACGCCCCGGTCGCGTTCTTCGGCTGGCAGTGAAGGCCCGGGGCGTCGACGGAGCCCACGCGAGTTGCGCGGTGTGGTGGTGTCGCGTGCCGCGGCCTGCCGCGGCCATCGGCCCTGTCTACTGGCCGCGCGGCAGCCGTTCCGGCGGCGCCTTCGCCCAGAAGTCCTGGATGATCTGCCAGCACTCCTGCGCCGTCTCGGCGTAGTGGATCAGGTCGAGGTCTTCGGGCGAGATCGTGCCTTCCTCGACGAACAGCTCCCAGTCGACGATGCGCCGCCAGTAGTCGCGGCCGAACAGCACGACCGGGATCGGCTGCATGCGCCGCGTCTGGATCAGCGTCAGCGCCTCGAACAGCTCGTCCATCGTGCCAAAGCCGCCCGGGAACGCGACCATCGCCTTGGCGCGCATCAGGAAGTGCATCTTCCGGATCGCGAAGTACTTGAACTCGAAGCACAGCTCCGGGGTGATGAAGCTGTTCGGCTCCTGCTCGAACGGCAGCGTGATGTTGAGCCCGATCGACTTGGCGCCGACTTCGAACGCACCGCGGTTGGCGGCCTCCATGATGCCCGGCCCGCCGCCGGTGCAGATCACGTAGTCGCACTTGTGGTCGATCTGGCACTGGCCGGAGACCAGCGCCGCGAATTCGCGCGCCTCGTCGTAGAAGTGCGCCTTGCGCAGCACGTTCTCGGCGATGCGCACGCGCCGGACGAGCTTCGCGTCGTTCGGCTTCTTGGCCAGCGCGTCCTGCGCCGCGAGCAGCCGTCGTTCGGCCTCGGTGCGTTCGACCACGCGCGTGCCGCCGAACACGACCACTGTCGACTGCACGCCCTGCTCCTGCATGATCAGCTCGGGCTTGAGCAGTTCGAGCTGCAGGCGGACCGGGCGGAGTTCGACCCGGCCCATGAAGTCGGGGTCGATGTGCGACTGACGGTACGAGGTCGACGCACGGATCGCGGCGATGCGTTCGACGTGCCCCTCGCTCTTCGGGGGAACTTGGGTGCCGGGGGGCTGGGTCATGGAAGCTGCACCCGTCGATGCGGGCACGGGAGGCCATCGGCATTCCGCCGGGAGGGCCCGGAGAGTTGTTGGGGGAACTCGGGCGCCGCAGTCGGCACTCGGCTTTGATCCCCTCCTATGCCGGAACTGCGCCTGACCTACTGCGGCAACGTGCACGCGGCGCCCGATTTCGCGGCGTTGCTGGCCGGGATGCGCGAACACACCGTGCCGGTGGCACGGGCGGCACGGGTGGCAGGACGGTCGTTCGGGATGGGGGCGTGGTGGCCCCAGGACCTGGTCGCCCGGCTGCGGGCGGACCCGGGCGCCCGGACGGGGCTGGTCGCGGCGATGCGCGAACTCGACCTGCCGCTGTGGACGTTGAACGTGTTCCCGGTCGGCGGCTTCCACGACGCGGTGGTGAAGACCGCGGTCTATCGGCCGGACTGGGCCGACGAGGCGCGGCTCGACCACACGCGGAGTTCGGCCGAACTGGCGGCCTCGCTGTGTGCGGCCGGGACCGTGTTGCCGCTGTCGACGTTGCCGCTCGGTTACCGCGGTCCTCGCGAAGCTCCGGCCGACCTGCGGGTCATGGCGCGCAACCTGGCCCGCTGTGCGTCGGCGTTCGCCGCGATCGAGCAGGCGACCGGCGTCTGCTGCGTGCTGGCGCTCGAGCCCGAGCCCGATTGCCTGTTGGAGACCGCGGCCGGAACCGCGGCGTTCCTGGAACAGTGGCTGTTCGACGAAGGGGCGTGGACCACGGTGCCCGAAGCGGTGCTGCGACGGCATCTCGGCGTCTGTGTCGACCTGTGCCATCTCGCGGTGGTCGGCGAGGATGCGCTGCAGGCGCTGCGCGACCTGCGCGGCCGCGGCATCGCCGTGCCGAAGATCCAGGTGTCGGCGTGTCTCGAAGTGCGGACGGCGGCGGGCCTCGACGAACTGCTCGCGTTCGCCGAGCCGCGTTACCTGCACCAGACGGTGGCGGCGGACGGGACCCGGGCGCTCGATCTGCCCGAAGTCGCCGCGGCACGGGCGAAGTTCGCCGCGGGTGGTCGCATCCGGTCGCACTACCACGTGCCGTTGTTCTGGGACCGGCCAGGCCCGTTCGGCTCGACGCAGCAGGAGGTCGCGCGGGTGTTGCGCGGGCTCTGCGCCGACGCGGCGCCGCTGCCGCTGCTCGAGGTCGAGACCTATACCTGGGGGGTGCTGGGCGATTTCGCCGGCAAGGCGCCGTTGGCCGACCGCATCGCGCACGAATTGCAGTGGGTCGCGCAGCAACTCGCCGCTGACCATCCCGGCTCCGGCTCCGTATCCTGTTCGCCCCGATGATCCACCTCCGTTCCGTGACCAAGTCCTACCGCCGCGGCGCCGAGTCCGTGCTCGCGTGCGCCGTCGATCGGCTGGACGTCGAGTCCGGCGAACAGGTGGCGCTGGTCGGCCGTT
>JAEUHV010000281.1 GCA_016794485.1 Planctomycetota bacterium | reverse complement strand
ACCATCGCCTGCTGGTCTACCTGCTGTCGGCGGGCATCCACGGGGCGGCCCTGTGGACCCTGGTGCAGGTGTCGCCGGATCGGGTCGTGGCCCCGATCGAGCACCAGGTGCGGCTGACGCCACCCGAACCGCGCACGATCGTCGAGTCGCCGCGGCCCGTGCCACCCGAGCCGACCCGCGAGGGCATCACCGACGCGCCGGTGCTCGCCGAAGCAGCGCCGATGGCCGAAGCGCAGGCCCCCGCGCTCGACGAGATCGACAGCTACGACGCGCCCACGACCGGCCAGGCGTCGGCGCCCGCATTCGACGCGGCACAGTGGAATCTGGCGATCGGTCCGGGCGGCGGCGCCGGCGGTCCGGGCTCGATCTACGCCGGCCGCACGGTCGCCGGGGCGCCGCGCGCGGCCGGTCGGCCCTACGTCGAATCGATCGAAGCCGGGCTGCAGTGGCTCAAGGCCCACCAGGACGGCGACGGCCGCTGGGACTGCGACCAGTTCATGAAGCACGACGACCCGAAGCGACCGGTGAGCGATGGCCCGGGCAGCGCCGTGCACGACATCGGCGTCACCGGACTGGCCTTGCTGGCGTTCCTCGGCGACGGCAGCACGGCGCGCAGCGGTGTCTACAAGGACCAGATCAAGCGTGGGGTGAAGTGGCTGTGCGAGCAGCAGCAGCCGAACGGCCGTTTCGGCTCCGCCGAGACCGAAGACTTCCTCTACGACCACGCGATCGCGACCTATGCGATGTGCGAAGCGTTCGGCCTGTCGGACTCGCAACTGCTGCGCGAGTCGGCCCAGGGCGCCGTCGACTACCTCGCCGCCCATCGCAATCCCGGTGCGGCCTGGCGCTACCGGCCCCGCGACGGCCACAACGACACGTCGGTGACCGGCTGGTGCGTCATGGCGCTCGAATCCGGGCGGGCGCTCGGGCTGCGCGTGGACCCGGCGATCCGCCCCGAGGTGCTGGCCTGGCTGGACCAGGTCGCCGATCCGAGCGGACGGCACGGCTACACGGCCCGCGGCGAACTCAGCTCGCGCAAGAACGCCGCCCACGCCGCCCGCTTCCCGCCGGAACGCAGCGAGGCGCTGACCGCCGTCGGGCTGTTGAGCCGGCTGTTCCTCGGCCAGGACGAACGCAGCGAGCCGTTGCTGCGCGCCGCGGTCGAGCGCCTGCGCAAGGCCCCGCCGGCCGGTGACGGGCGCGGCGAAGCGGTCGACCACTACTACTGGTACCACGCCAGCTACGCGTTGTTCCAGATCGGCGGGCCGGCCTGGACCGAGTGGCAGAAGAAGCTCGAAACCGCGGTGGTGAAGACGCAGCACCGGGACCGCTCGAACCGCAACCTGTACGGCTCGTGGGACCCCGACTGCGCCTGGGGCGCCGACGGCGGCCGCGTCTACTCGACCGCGATCCTGACCCTGACCCTGCAGGCGCACTACCGCTACACGCGGCTCGCGCGCTGACCGTCCAGGGCTGCCGCGAATCCCGACTCGGGGCCGGCGCCGTGGCACCTTCCGACAGGGAAATCCCGGGATGCCGCCCCGCCCGCAAACCCAGGTGTTTCCAGGGTCCCGTGCCATCGACCCCTGGTCGGACGGTGTCCAACCGCGAGATTTCCTGAAGTAGGACTCAAGCGCCGACCGATGGGTTGCACAACAAGGCGCTGGACTCCGGTCCGGTGCTTTCACGCAAAGGAATCGAGGAGGACAGATGGGCCTTCGGGTCAATTCGAACATCGCATCCCTGAATGCGCAGCGGTCGTTGTCGACGACCACCGAGCGCTTGCAGGCGAACTACCGGCGCCTGTCGACGGGCTTGCGCATCTCGACCGCGTCGGACGACGCCGCCGGCCTGGCGATCTCGGAGCGCTTCCGGGCGCAGATCCGATCGACCGGCCAGGCGATCCGGAACGCGCAGGACGGCATCTCGCTGACGCAGACGGGGGAAGGCGCCCTGAACGAAGTCAGCTCGATCCTGATCCGCATGCGCGAACTGTCGATCCAGGCGAGCAACGGCACGGTCAGCTCCGCCGACCGGACCACGCTCGACCAGGAGTTCAGCGACCTGATCAACGAGATCGACCGCATCGCGCAGTCCACGACGTTCAACGGCGTGCGTCTGCTCGACGGCACCGGCTCGACCATCACGTTCCAGGTCGGCACCGGCACCACCAGCGGCATCGACACGATCCAGTTGAGCACGTCGAACACGCTGGCGAGCACGCTCGGGCTGTCGACGCTCGACATCGGCGCGTCGGGCAACCCGACGCTCGCGGTGACGCAGCTCGACACCGCGATCAACGCGGTCAGCCGGGTGCGTGGCCAGTTCGGCGCCGCGCAGAACCGCCTGGCGACGACGGTCGCCAACCTGCAGATCCAGGCCGAGAACCTCAGTGCTGCCGAGTCACGCATCCGCGACGTCGACGTCGCGGTCGAGACCTCGGCCCTGACGCGCAACTCGATCCTGCAGCAGGCGGCGATCTCGATCCTGGCGCAGGCGAACACGCAACCGCAGGCCGCCCTGCAGCTGCTGCAAGGCTAAGACCCGCGGTCCGCCGGACGGCGCACGACGCGCCGTCCTTCGGCGAGGCACCGACGAGGCCCGGGCCTCACTTCATCTTGCCGACCGCGCGGGTGACCTGACCCTTGTGCCGCGCAGCATTGTTGCGGTGGATGACGTTCGTCGCGGCGGCCTTGTCGATGATCTTGCAGACCGTCGCCAGCATCGCCGCGGCCTTGGCCTTGTCGCCAGCCGAGATCAGGGACATCAAGGTCTTCACCGCGCTCTTCATGCGCGACAACTTGGCCTTGTTGCGGATGCGGCTTTTGTCGCTCTGACGGGCACGCTTGAGGGCTTGCTTGCTGTGAGCCATCGCTCTGTCTTCTTTCTTTGGAGTCGTTCGGGAGGGAAGTTCGGATCGGAGCCGCCGGCCAGGCCATCAGGCCTTCAGGCGTTCCACCTTCTTGGTGACATCGCGGAAGCCGATGTCCTGTTCGAGGATGCGGGTGAAGTGGCGCAGCGCGTCGTCGCGCTTGCCGAGCGCTTCGCAGATGCCGCCCATCTCGTAGAGCGCTTCCTTGGCGAGCACGCCGCTGCCGGCCGCCGCCAGCGCCTTGTCGAACTGGCCGAGTGCCAGCTCGGGCAGGTTCTTCTGCTGGAACGCGCGGCCGAGCGCGAACAGCGCCTCGGTCTTCTTGCGCGGGTCCTTGACCGCCTGCTGCAGTTCGGCGATCGCGGCATCGACGTCGCCGGCGGCGAGCAGACTCTGGCCGAGGTCGAATCGGGCCGACAGATCGGCCGGGTTGCGTTCGACGCGACGCTTCGCCTCGGCTGTGCGCATCTGCTGCAGCGCCGCCCGGGCGCGGCCCGCAGCCGCCTGGTCCCCGGCCTTCTCGGCCTTCTGCACCATCTGCTCCTGCAGGCGCAGGCGCAGGTCGCCGGCCAGTTCCTGGACCTCGGCGTCGCCCGGCGTCTTCTGCAACAGCTGCTCGACCAGGTCGAGGGCGCCGGCGAGGTCCTTCGCCATCTCGCGCAGGCGCGCGCCGCGGCGCAGCAACTTGGCGTCGTCCGGCGTCTGCTGCAGCTTCGCCTCGACCTGGGTGAGCTCGTCCTCGATCTCGTCGGCCGACAGCTGCAGCCGATCCTGCCGCTCGAGCTGACGCTGCTGCTCCTTGTCCTTGATGAGTTCGCGCGAACTCTGCGCCGTGTCGATGCCCGTGCTGCGCAGCGCGCCGTCGGCGGCGAGATCCTTGCGCGC
>JAEUHV010000248.1 GCA_016794485.1 Planctomycetota bacterium | reverse complement strand
GTGGCGAACGCTGTTGCCGTTGGCCGTGCGCATCGCCGCGGTGCAGTTCGCGATCGGCGTGTGCAGCTTCCACGGCATCCGGCTCGCCGTGCAGTGGTTGACGCCACGCTGAGCCGCCGTTCGTTCTCGGCTTGAACGTGGGGCGGCACGGGGCGACGCTGCCCGGCATGGTGAAGAACCTCCTCGCCGCGCTCGCGGCCCTGGCCCTGGCGCCGGCTGTGGCGGCCCAGGCTCCGGTCGAACGCGTCGGTGCACATTTCACGCTGCAGTTCCATCCCGGCCGCTTGCCGGTGGAACTCGCCGGCAAGCTCGCCGACGAGGCTCTCGCCGCGGTCGAGTCGACCTGGGCTCCGATCGAACGGTTGGTCGGAGCGGCCAAGGCGTCGCCGACGGTGGTGCACCTGTACTCGGTGACGACCGACTACCGGGCCAAGGAGAAGGAGATCGCGTCGTCGGTCGGCATGCGGCACCACGTCGTGGCCCACGCGACCCGGGAAGCCCATGCCGACATCTGGCCGGCGTTGGCGGCCAAAGACCTCGAGACCATCGGCCTGCCGGAGGCGACGCGGGAGTCGCTGGTGCGGGCCGCGGCGGAACTGCTCGTCGGGCAGCGTTCGGCCGTGATCGCCATCGATCCTTGGCTCGCCGAAGTGGTCGCGGTCGCGGTGCTCGAGGGCAAGCAGGCGTTGGCGCCGGCGTACGGCGTCGACTGGGCGTTCGACAGCCGCCGTCGTCTGTTCGATTCGTGTGCGTCGCCGCCGACGTTGCGGTCGGTGGTCCAGAAGGAACGCCCAGCGGCCGGTCTCGAGTTCGAGTGGGCCGAGAACGAAAAGGCCATGGTCGCGCAACTGTTCGCGGCCAGCGGTGGCGATTGGGCGCGAAAGCTGCTGCAGTCGCCCGGCAAGACCGGCACGAACTGGCGCGTGGTCCGCGACGCGGCCGTCGAACGGGTGCTCGGCAAGGACTGGAGCAAGAGCGAAGCGAAGTGGCAGAAGCAGATCGCCGCGGTGCGCTGTCCGTTCTGGGTCGTGAGCCCGCACGTCGAGCGGCAAGGGGCACGCCTGCTGTTGGTCGGCAGTTCGGAGGATGCCAGCACGGTGTTCGCCCAACAACCCGTTCCAGTCGGGTCGTACCGGATCAAGGCGCGCTGCCAGATCGCGTCGGCCTCGGACTCGTCGTTGCGGATCCAACTCGACTGGGACCAGACCTCCATGGCCGGGGTCTTGGTGAGTCGTCACCTGGTCGAGGTGGGCGAGTGGCGTGACGACGGCAAGGGCTGGCGCATCGATCGGGCCGCCAAGGCCACGATCCCGTACGACACTCCGTTCGACCTGGTCGTCGAGGTCGGAGTGGTGCCGAATACCCTGGTCGTGACGATCGATGGCGTCGAAACGCTGCGATGGGATTGCACGGCGCGAACGATGCGCGGCGTTTGGTCGGTCGCCCGCAATGCCGGAGTCGCCGTCCTCGACGGACTCGTGATCGAAGCCGTCGCCGCTCCGGCCAAGGGCCGCTGACCGTCAGTCGCGGCTCTGCAGCTTGGCGAGCAGGCTCAGGCGGTGCGCATGGGTGGGTTCGTGGTTCTTCGGGACGCGGCGCATGCTACCGTCCGCGCCGTCCATGCGAGCTGCTGTGGCCGACACTTCTGCACCGACGGGCCTGTGGGCCGACGGACGTTGGCGGGTGCTGCTGTTCTGTTGGTTCGGCTGGGTCTTCGACTTCTACGACCTGATCCTGTTCAGCTTCTGCAAGCGCACGATCGCCGCGGAACTCGGGCTCGATGCGGTCGCGGTCGGCTGGATCGAAGGCGCGTCGCTGGCGGCGACGGCGGTGGGCGGATTCCTGTTCGGCCGTCTCGCCGATCGCGTCGGCCGCCGCCAGGCGATGGTGGCGAGCATCGTCGTGTTCTCGCTCGGGGCCATGGCGACCGGGCTCGCGACCGGCACCTGGTCGCTGCTGGTCGCGCGCCTCGTCACGGGCTTCGGCGTCGGCGGCGAATGGGGCATCGGGCACGCGGTCGTCGCCGAATCCTGGCGCGGGCGGCAGCGCGACGTCGTGCACGGCATCCTGCAGGCAGGCAGTCCAGTGGCGATGGCGGCGGCGGCGGCGGTCGCGTTCTTCGTGGCGCCGATGCCGGCGGTCGGCTGGCGCCTCGTGTTCGTGCTGTCGGCCGCACTCGGCATGCTGGCGTTCCTGGGCCGATGGGCGATGCCGGTTGGGCGAACCTCGGCCGATGCCGAGGCGAACTCAGGGTTGCCGGCGCGGGCGTTGTGGCAGGCGCCGTACCGGCGGGCCAGCGGGGTCTTGCTCGCCCTGCTGGTGCTGCACATGGCGGGGTTCTGGTGCGTCTACGCCGAACTGCCGGCGGCCTTGATGGGGCGGCACCAGGTGCCGGCGGCGCAGGTCGGCTGGTTCCAGATCCAGGTGAACGCGATGCACGTGCTCGCCGACGTGGCGTTTGGCCTGCTCGCCGCGCGCTGCGGCCGGGTGCGCACGTTCGTGGCCTTCTGCGTGCTGTTCGCGCTCGGCCACCTCGTCGTGCTGTGGCAGCTCGACGCGATCGGCCGCGACTTCGGCATGTTCACGCTGGCGGTCGTGCTGATGGGGCTCGGGGCCGGCACCTGGTCGTGCTTCGGGGCGCTGTTCGGCGCGCACTACCCGCCGGCGCTGCGCGCGACGGCTTCGGCGACGTTCTACGCGCTGGCGCGGTTCGTGCAGCTGCCGTTGAAGCCGCTGCTGGCCGGAGCGTTGGCGGCAGGTTCGTTCGCACCGGCGCTGTGGATCGGGGTCGGCTGTGCGCTGGCTTCGGCCGCAGTGGTGTTGCTGTTGCCGCGGCGAGGGGACGCTCCGGGTGATTCCCAGCGCGTCGGCGGTGAGTGATATTCTCGTACTCCGGGTCCGGCGTGTGGGCGGCGCGAGGGCCGCTCGGCAGACTGCCGCCCTTCCCGTTCCGAGGACACACACCATGAACCACCTCTGTTTCGCCGTCACCCTGCTGGCGGGCCTCGCGGCTGCCCAGACCCCGCCGTGCGTTTCCACCAACGACGCCAACAACTCGATCGGCGGCAGCCTCACCGCGTTCGGCTTCGCCGGTCCCAACGTGAACGCCTACCGGATCACGCCGAGCACCGGCAACGTGCTCTACGCGTGCACGGTGCTGACCGACAGCACGCTGGCGCCGTCCTCCACGCCGCGCGGCTACATGACGCTGGAGATCTGGGACGAGAACGCGAACGGCCTGCCGAGCGTGCGCCTCGGCGGTGGTACGTGGCAGGTGCAGCCGTCGCTCGGCCACCCGTGGCCAGGTGCCAACCCCCACACGCCGGTGCCGCAGCAGGCGAGCACGAAATACACGGTGGGGTTGAGTGACGGCGGTGGCAAAAAGCTGACGTACGAACAC
>JAEUHV010000222.1 GCA_016794485.1 Planctomycetota bacterium | reverse complement strand
GCGACGCTTCGAAGAACTGCGGCTGGCGAACCCTGGCCTGCCCGGCATCGCGCGGGTCAGCGCCTGGCTGCACCTGCTGGCGCATTCGCCGGAGGCCGAACGGTTCGTGCATGCCTGGATCGTCGAATCGCAGGGCGATCCGGACGCCTGGCTGTGCCGCTTGCGCCTGCAGCTGCGCGCCGGCGAACTGGAAGCCGCGTGCGACGACGCGGTGGTCGCGGTGCAGCGCACCGCCGACGACCGGGCCGTGCTCGCCGAGATCGTCCAATGCTGTCTGGACGCCGAGGCCGAGGCCACGCCTGGCCTGAGCGAGCAGGTGCGCATCTTGACGCAGCGCTTCCAGGTGCTGCTGGCCCGTAGCTCCGGCACGGGAGGTGGACGATGAGGGTTCTCGCGGGCCGACGCCGGCCGTTCGCATGGTTCGTCGGTGCCGTCGTGCTGGTGGCGATGGGCATCGCCGTCGCCGTGATGCTGCAGCGCGGCACGCGCCCGCTCGCGAGGCTGGCGCCGACGGCGCCGGTGGCGGCGGACAAGGGGATGCCGGTGCCCGGGCTGCAGGTGGGCCTCACGGCGCCGCGCACCGACAGCGGATTCCTCGGTGTGCGCGGCATCGTGCGCCTGCCGAACGGCGATCCGGCCGAAGGTGCGTCGGTGTCGGTGTGGCGCGCTTCGACCGCGTGGCCCGAATGGCGTCGCGAACGACTCGGCGACCAGGCGATCACCGGCAGCGACGGCACGTTCCAGTTCCGGCTCGACGACACCCGCGGCCTGCTGGTCGTGTACGAGCTGCCTTCGTTGGAAGGACAATTCGCCGGCGGCCTCGTCGAGGTGCCGGAGCACGGCGAAGTGATGGACCTGCGCTTGCAGCCGGGCTTCGAGTTGTTCGGTTTCGTCACCACGGACGCCGGTTCGCCGGTCGCGAACGCGCGCGTGGCCCTCGAGTCGGTCCCGGCCGAAGAGCGGCGCGTCGCGGTCGCGATCACCAACGCCGAGGGCCGCTACCGGTTCGCCAACGTGGCCGCCGGTCCGGTGCGCCTGGTCGCGCGCCACGAAGCCTGGCAGCCGCGCATCCTGTCGCCGGTGGTCGTCGGCGACCTGCGGCGCGTCGACCTCAAGTTCGACCGGCCGGCGATGGCGCCGCTGCACGGACGGGTCACCAGCGCGGCCACGTTCGGACCGGTCGCGGATGCGGTGGTCGAACTGCTGCCGTTGAACGCGCGCCTCGGCCTCGCCGATCCGGTCTCCGCGCGCACCGGGCCCGACGGCGCATTCATGGTCCCGGGGCTGGCGCGCGGCAACATGCGGCTGATCGTGCGCCATCCGGAGCACGGCTTCGTGATGCGCACCGAAGCGGTCGGCACGTCGACGGCCGAACTGCAGATC
>JAEUHV010000189.1 GCA_016794485.1 Planctomycetota bacterium | reverse complement strand
GTGACTGGAGTTCAGACGTGTGCTCTTCCGATCTGCGCAGCGCGTTCGCCTGGCCCAGCATTTCCGTGTCCATCGGCAACGTGCGCACCACTTCGCGCAACTGGTCGAGGGCGTCCCCAGGCTTGCCCGCATCGCGCGCCGCTGCAGCCTTGCGCAGCAGTTCCGCGGCCTGGCCGCGTTCGGCCCGGAAGCCGACCACGAGCTCGACTTCGCGCGCGCCGACGATGACCCGCCACAGCCCCGCGGCGGTGCGCGAGGTGCAGGCGGTGTCGGCCGGGAACCGCAACATCGCGCGCGTCAGCCGATCACCGACCAACAGCGACTGCGCGCGGAAGGCGCCGTCGGCCGTGGCCGAATCGAATGCGCCGTCCGCGCCGGCGACCATGAGTCCTCCGCCGGCCTCGGCCGGCAGCACGAACTGCAGCGACTCGACGCCGGTCGCGGCGAGCTTGAAGCTGCGTTCCCCCGCCGTGCACGTCACGACCGCACCGAGGTCCGACAAGGCGCACAGTTCGGCCTTGTGCAGGCCCTGCAACTCGGGGCCGACTTCGCCGGGCACCACCTGCAGCACGATCGCCGGGTTGTCGCTGTCGACCGAACGCACGGCGAGCGCACTGCCGGTACCAGCGGCGGCCTGGCCGGTGTCGGCGAGTTTCTGTTCGAACGGCTGGGCCGTGCCGCCCTCCACGACCGCGAGGTCGTCGACGAGCACCGTCGCGTCGGGTGTCGGCAGCAGCGCCACGACCTCGAGCACCAGCCGGTCGCAGCCCGACGGCACCGCGACCATCGTCTCGATCCGCTGCCACGCCGCCGACTCCGCCAGGGCCGTACCGGTCCGGTAGCGGAACGGCGCCTGTTCCTTTTCCGACTGCAGCACGGCGCGCACCGCGACCTTGCCGCCGTTGGTGCTGCGCACGTGCGCGGCCACCGTGAGCGGCCGCCCGGTCAGCACCGGCAGGGCGTCCTTCACCCGCAGCACCGCGAAATCGGGGGCCGTCGCATCGGCCCGTTGCGCCAGGAAGCCGGCCGAACCGGTGTGCGCCGAAGCCGCTGGCTGGAACCCGACCCCGCCCACGCGCAGGTCGAACGCCGCGTCGGACTCGCATCCGGCGACTTCGGCCGCGAGCTTGTTGCCGCTGACGTCGAGCACCGGCCGCGGTTGGTTGCCACCTGCGACGGCACCACCTTCGCCCGCCTGCTGCTGGCCTTGCCACCAGAACCAGCCGCCGGCAGCGGCGACCAGCACCAGCACGCCGGCCAGGATGCCGACCGAACCGCCGCGCCGCTGCACACGCGAGCGGTCGAGGGTGCGCACGGCGAGCTCGCCGGCGTCGCCGGAGGCCCCCGCCGCCGCCTCGGCGGCCCGGAAGCGGGCGCGCAATCGCCCGAACGTGATCACGTCGCCGGGCGACAAGACCAGTTCGGTGATCCGCTTGCCGTCGAGGAAGGTGCCGTTGGTCGAGCCCAGATCGCGCAGCACGTGGCGATCGCCTTCGAGCACGATCTCGGCGTGCACGCCCGAGGTCTTCTCGTCGGCGAGCACAAGATCGTTGCCGGGCTTGCGGCCGACGCGAACGGGTTGGTCGGCAACGGAGAGAACTTCGCCAGCGCGATCCCCATCGAGGATCTCGAGGACGTAGTTGGCCATACGGTTAGGAGAGGGGTCAGCAGTGCAGCAGCACTGTCCAACGGCCTGGAGGGGCAACCAGGACGCCAGAGCGTTTCCGCCGGGAACGAGCAGGCCGTCGGTCACCTGCGTAGCCCGGGACGCGAATGGGCTGCACAGGTGGCGACGGGCACAAGCTATCCCTCGATGCCGACGCCGCAAGGACCTCGATCGACTTCCGTTCGTTCGTTTTGTCGGAACGGTCGCTACAAGGCCCCCATGGCGAACCGCTATTTCGTGGCGACGCTGCCCGCACCGGGCCCGGCAACCGTCGACGGCGAACTGGCCCACCACCTCGGCCGCGTGCTGCGGGTGCGGCCCGGCGACGCCGTCCGGCTGGGCGACGGGAACGGCCACACGGCTACCGCGCGCGTGGTCGCGGCCGGCCGCGGCGAGGTCGCGCTGCACGTCGAGCCGGCCGAGTTCGAACCGCGGCCGCCCCTGGCCGTGACGCTGGCGTTCGCGGTGCCCCGGCACACGCGGACCGAGTGGCTGCTCGAGCACGGCACCGAGGTCGGCGTCGCGACGTTCCAACCGCTGTGGACCGAACGCACGCGACCCCAGGGGGAACGGACGGGTCGCTGGGAACGCATCGTGCACGCCGCCGCGGGCCAGAGCGATCGGGCGTGGCTGCCGACCCTGGCCCCGGCGTGCGAACTGGCCGACTTCCTGGCCTCCCCGGAGTTGCCGGCGGCGCGGCTGCTCGCCAGCGGAACGGGGCCACGCGGTTTCGCGGGGATGCCGGCGGCCGGAGCGGTGGCCTTGTTGGTCGGGCCCGAAGGCGGGTTCACCGACGGCGAGCTCGAACGCATCGCGGCGGCGCAGTTCGCACCGCTGCGGCTCGGGCCGCACGTGCTGCGCACCGAGACCGCGGCATTGGTCGGCGCGGCCTTGCTGCTCGCGCAGTGAGCCGACGGTGCGCAGCCGCGAAGCGGGGAGCTTCGCGGCTGCGGCGGTCAGCGCCTCAGTTGATGCCGATCAGCAGGTCGACCGCGTTCGCCGTCGCGAAGTGGAACGCGTTGATGTTCGGCGTGAGGATCGCCGACTGCGTGCGGACCACGAGGCCCGCCGCGGCGGGCACGTTGGGCACCGGCCACGCGAACGTCGCCGTGCCACCCGCGGTCGGGATCGTGTAGAGCACGTCGAGCGCCTGGTAGAGGTTGCAGCCCGGCATGCCGAGGAACGTCAGGTCCATCGGTGGCGCCAGCAGGTTCGTCGACATGATCTGGATGCCGAGCAGCGAGCTCGGCAGCACGTTCGACGTGTTCAGGTTGATGGTCGTGCCGACGACCGGACGACCCGACGACGCCATCGCGAGCGGCGGCGTGCCCGAGTTGTTGGTCGCGCAGACGTTGAAGCCCGTGGCGAGGGCTGCGGAGATGTCGGTCGCACCCGGATCCTGCGCGCCGGCGCCGC
>JAEUHV010000179.1 GCA_016794485.1 Planctomycetota bacterium | reverse complement strand
CGCTGCCGGACCTCGTGCTCGTACCTGGGGCGACCGCGCCGGCGGGCAGCCGGCCGCAGGTGTTGCTGGCGCGCCCCACCGGAGCCGGCGCGCCGGGATTCGCCGCGCCGGTGGAACTGATCGTGCGCACGTTCCCGTACGAAGCGTTCGAGGTCGCCGACCTGGACGGCGACGGTGCGCTCGACATCGCCCTTGCGAGTGGCACGCAGGGCAAGCTCGACGTCGCCTACGGCCTCGGCGACGGCACCTTCACGGCCGGCGTGCCGCTCGACTTCACGGTGCCTGGCTACGCGCTCGACGTCGACTCGCGCGCCGTCGGCTTGCACGCGTGCCGCGACGCCACCGTGCAGTCGCTCGGGCTGGTGCTCGCCGGCAAGCTGCCGTTGGGGCCGAACTCGCCGCCGACCGTGACCGTGCTGCGCGTGGTCGATCCGGTGGCGGCGCCGCGGGTCTACGAACCGCCGCAGGCGAGCCGCACCATCGCCTTGCCGACGGAGCCGATCGGCCAGAGCCTGCTCGCCGACCTCGACGGCGTGCCGCCGGTGGAGATGGTGCTGGCGATCGCCGGCGAGCCGACGCTGATCGCGCTCGGCGCCCTGCAGCTCGGTCCGGGCGGCGGGTTCGAGGCCCTGCTCGGCACGATCGAGGCCGCCGTTCCGAACGGACCGGAGTCGCCGCGGCAGGTGCGCGCCCTCGTGTTCGATCGCGCGTTCCCGGCGTCGGCGTCGTTGCCTGGTCTGCAGGCGGTGTTCGTGCTGCACGAGTCCGAGGTCGACGGGTCGCGCGAACGGCGCATTTCGACGCGGCTCGTGATTCCGTCGACGCCGGAACTGTCGCTCGCTGCGCCGGACGCGACCACCCAGCCGGGTTACGGCATCGCCAACCTCGCCGTCGGCGACTTCCATCCGACCAGCATCGGCAGTGGTGGCACGGTGCGCGACCTGGCGGTGATCCGCCTCGACGCTTCGGCCCAGCCCGACGGTGTGCAGGTGATCGAGAACGACGGCTTCGGCGCGATCACGCGGGTCGGCGACTACGTCGACGTGACCGGCATCGTCGCCGCGTCGCTCGCCGTCCTGCCGGCGTCCGGGACCGACGCCGATGGCCTGTTGTTCGTCGACCGCACTTCGCGCGCGGGCTTCTGGCGCCACGATCCGTCGGCGTCGTCGCCGCCGCCGCCGCCGCAGGCCCAGGCCGTGGATGCGTGGACCGGCGAATTGCGGGCGCTGCTGCCGGCCCCGATGGCGACCGCTCCGCTCGCCGACGCGACCAGCCTGCACGTCGGCGATGTCGACGGCGACGGCGTGCCCGACCTGGTGGCGTTGTTGACGTTCGCGCTGCCGGCGCCGGGGGAAGGGCAGGCCGCGATCGCGCTGCTGCGCGGCAAGGCGGCGTTCGGTGCCGGCGAGTATCCGTTCCACGCGCCGAACGCACTCACGCCCGTGCACGGCAACGCTTCGGCGGTCGTGCTCGGTGACTTCACCGCGAACGGTTCCGGCCAGCCGGTGCGGCTCGAACTCGCCGCGGCGATCCCGGCGGGCACCGGCGGCGGCATCGACGGCGACCACGTGCGCTTCTTCCGGTACGAACCCGGTGCCACGCCGGCGGACGACCGCTTCGTGCCCGCGGCCGTGGCCCCCGGACCCCAGGTGTTGCTCGCGGGCAGCAACCCGGAACGCTTGGCCGCGACCGACTTCGATCGCGACGGCCTGGTCGACCTGATGGTCGCGTGCCGTGGCGACGGCACGCTGCGGTTGTTCCGCAACACGGGCGCCGTCGATCCGGCGGCCAGCGCGGTCGTGGTCGCGGACTTCGTCGAGGCGCTGGGTTCGCCGTGGAACCTGGCGGCCGGCGTGCCTACCCGGCTGCGGCTGTCCGACGTGAATGGCGACGGCAACCTCGACGCGGTCGCGTTCGTCGAGTTCACCTCGGCGGTGACCAGCCAGAAGAGCACGTCGGTGGCGATCTACCTGAGTTCGGGCGTCGGCACCTTCGACGGTCCACGGTTCGTGTCGCCGACGCGCATCGGCAACCGCAACGGCCGCCTCGCCGGCGAACTCGGCGACTTCAACCGCGACGGTGTGCCGGATCTGTTCGTCGGCTGGGACAGCACCGTCCAGCCGTTCAACCTGCGCGTCCTGTTCGGCGGCACCCGCTAGCCCGCGCGTCGCGATGGCGTTCGCCCGGGCCCGCGCTCTAAGCTGCGGACCCGATGAGCCTCGCTTCGCAACCGAACGCCGCCGCCGGCGGTGACCTTCCCGCCCTCCACATCGCGATGGTGGGCCACGCGTTCATGGGCCGCGCCCACGGCAACGCGTGGCGCCAGGCCAATCGCTTCTTCGACCTGCCGTTCCGCATCGTGCCGGCGGTGGTCGTCGGTCGGCACGCGCAGCGCGCCGCCGAAGCGGCGCACAAGCTCGGCTTCCTGCACGCGACCACCGACCTCGACGCGGTGCTCGCCGATCCCTCGATCCACGTGGTCGACGTCTGCACGCCGAACGACAGCCACCACGCGATCACGATGGCGGCCCTGAAGGCGAAGAAGCACGTCGTCTGCGAGAAACCGCTGGCGATGACGCTGGCGCAGGCGAAGGAGATGGCGGTACTGGCGAAGAAGCAGAAGGTGCGCGTCGGCCTGTGGCACAACTACCGTCGGGCGCCGGCGACGATGCTGGCGGCGAAGATGATCGCGCGCGGCGACCTCGGCGCGATCCGCCAGGTGCGCGCTTCCTACCTGCAGGACTGGCTCGCCGACGGTTCGGTGCCGGCGAGTTGGCGCACCAACAAGAAGACCTGTGGCAGCGGCGCGCACGGCGACCTCAACGCGCACCTGATCGACCTGACCCGGGCGCTGACCGGGCTCGAGTTCGACAGCGTGTGCGGCGTGCAGCAGACGTTCACCAAGGAACGGCCCGACGGGGCCGGCGGCACCGCCAAGGTCGACGTCGACGACGCGTTCTGCTTCCTGGCGAAGTTCAAGGGGGGGGCCATCGGCACCTACGAGGCGACGCGCGTGGCCCCGGGCCGCAAGAACCACAACTGCATCGAGATCTCGGGCGAGAAGGGTTCGATCCGCTGGAACCTCGAACGCATGAACGAGCTCGAGGTGTTCTCGTTCGCCGACGCGCGCGACGGCCAGGGCTTCCGCACCGTGATGGTGATGGACGGCGTGCACCCGTACGCGGCGAACTGGTGGCCGGACGGGCACATCGTCGGCTACGAACACACGTTCGTGCACCACGTGGTCGACTTCGTGCGCGCGCTGCACGACGGCTCGGCGTTCGCGCCTGGCTTCGACGACGGCGTGGTCGTGCAGGCGGTGCTCGAGGCGGCACTCGCCTCGGTGAAGTCGGGCAAGTGGGTCAAGGTCGCGAAGTGACCCTGTGACCGCGCGCTTTGGCCTCGGCCCGACATGCCGGTAGACTCGCCCCGATGTTCCGCCGGCTGACCATCAAGAACTTCCGCAGCATCGCGACGGCGGAAGTCGACCTCGGGTCGTTCACGGTGGTCGTCGGCCCGAATGGTTCCGGCAAATCGAACTTCGTCGATGCGCTCGTGTTCCTGCGCGATCTCGGCAATGACGCCGAAGCGGCGGTTGCCGGTCGCGGCGGCATCGGCAGTGTCGTGCGACGGGGGACGAAGAAGCGGGAGACGATGTTGCGGCTCGTGCTGGCGGCGAGTGCCGCTGCCGCGGTGCACACGGGCCTACAGCACGAAGTGACCATCGCTGCGGGAAAAGGCGAAGCCTGGGCGATCCGTTCCGAGTCGATTGCCGAGCGGGCCGGCGACACGACGATGCTCTCCCTCGGCAGGACCGAGGATCTTTTCGACTATCGGTCGGAAGGAGAGGCTGGGCGCGGGGGTGTGAGCGAGCACGCGAGTGCCATGGTGTTCGCACGCCAACGCAAGCTCATCGCGACGCGCTATCGAGGCCCCTTGCGCGGCGTGTATCGCTACCGACTCGATCCTGCAGCGATGCGGCAACCGCAGCCGGCGACTGGGCTCGGTCGACTGAGCGAGTCGGGCGCCAACATTGCGTCCGCATGCCGTTCCTTGTCGGACGAAGCCAAGGCTGCAGTCGTCGCGACGATGCAGAAGGTCGTGCCTGGCCTCGTCGGCATCCGGCCGATCGCGGTCGGTCGCCACGATTTCCTCGAGTTCGACCAGCGGCACGGCGCGATCACGGTGACGTTCACCGCGAGCGATGTCTCCGAAGGAGCCCTGCGCGTGCTCGGCGTCGTGGTCGCCGCAGCCCAACTGCAGAAGAACGAGTTGCTGATCCTCGAGGAGCCGGAAGCGAACGTGCATCCAGGCGCCGCGGCGCTCGTGTTCGACGTGCTGCGCGAGGCGGCTCGGCGTGGCTCGGTCCTGGTCACGACGCACAGTCCGGAGTTGCTGGATGCCGCCGAGGACGAGCAGATCCTCGTCTGCAATCAGCGCGATGGGGTGACACGCATCGGTCCACTCGATTCGGCCCAGCGCGATCTCGTCCGCGAGGGGTTGTTCCGGCTTGCCGACCTGATGCGCAGCGAACCGCTGCGCATCGAAGGCGACTTGCCCGAGGCGGCGGGACCGTGAAACGGCTGCACGTGGTGGTCGAAGGCCACGGCGATGTCGAGGCAGTGCCGGCTTTGGCCGCTCGGGTGCTGCACCACCTGGAACGCGAGGGATGGATCGTGCACCGGGTCGCCAGCCGCATCCCGCGCGGCCGGATCGTCGGTGCCGGTCCCGCCGCACAGGGCCGCCCGCTCGCGGCGGGACTCGAACTGGCAGTCGGCTTCGCCCGCGCCGCTCGTGCGGATGCCTTGCTCGTCGTGGTCGATGCGGACGACGACTGCCCGGCGTCGTTCGGCCCGGAAGCGGCCCAACTGGTGACCCAGGGCATCCCGGCGAGCGTCGTGATGGCCGTGCGCGAGTTCGAAACGTGGCTGGCGATGGCGGTAGATGCGTCGATCCGCGACGAGCGCCGTCGGCGCGACGGCAAGGGTGTGCTGCGCAAGTTCATGCCTGGCTACAAGCCCACGGTGCATCAGGCGGCGCTGGCGAAGAAAGTGGACGTCGCGGGCTTGCTGAAGCGGCAGCCGCGCAGTTTCGTCAAGTTCGTGCGCGATCTCGATCGGCTTACCGGCGGCGATTCGACACGCTCCTAGGTGATTCCATGATGAAAGGACCAGGCATCTTCCTCGCGCAGTTCATGAGCGACCAAGCACCGCTCAACCGCTTCGACACTGCGTGCAAATGGGCGGCGGGGCTCGACTACACCGGCGTGCAGGTGCCTTCGTGGGACGCGCGCTGCATCGACCTGAAGAAGGCCGCTGCCAGCAAGGCGTACTGCGACGACCTGCGCGCCGTCGCCGCCGCGAACGGCGTGCAGATCAGCGAACTCAGCACGCACCTGCAGGGCCAGCTGGTCGCAGTGCACCCGGCCTACACGTCGATGTTCCAGGTGTTCGCGCCACCCGAGGTGAACACCGCCGAAGCGATGTGCC
This sequence comes from Planctomycetota bacterium, assembly GCA_016794485.1. Lineage (GTDB taxonomy): Bacteria > Planctomycetota > UBA1135 > UBA1135 > UBA2386 > UBA2386. The sequence goes on along the minus strand of JAEUHV010000179.1, from coordinate 4,507 downwards.
GCTACGGCACCGAACAGGTGAAGCTCTGCCTGCAGGCGAGCAAGCACCTCGGCCTGGACGCGATGCCGACGTTCTCCGGTGCCTTGATGTGGCACACGGTCTACCCGTGGCCGCAGCGCCCGGCTGGCCTCGTCGAAGAGGGCTTCAAGGAACTGGCGCGCCGCTGGCGGCCGATCCTCGACTACGCCGAGGACCAGGGCGTCGATTGCGCGTTCGAAGTGCATCCCGGCGAGGACCTGCACGACGGCGCGTCGTACGAGGCGTTCCTGGACCACGTCGACGAGCACCCGCGCGCGTGCCTGCTCTACGACCCGAGCCACTTCGTGCTGCAGCAGCTCGACTACCTCGAGTACATCGAGCTCTACCACGAGCGCATCAAGTGCTTCCACGTCAAGGACGCCGAGTTCCGGCCGAACGGCCGCACCGGCGTCTACGGCGGCTACCAGACCTGGCAGAACCGCGCCGGCCGCTTCCGTTCGCTCGGCGACGGCCAGGTCGACTTCACCGCGATCTTCAGCCTGCTGACCAAGTACGGCTATGAAGGCTGGGCGACGCTCGAGTGGGAGTGCTGCTTCAAGGACAGCCAGCAGGGTGCCGAGGAAGGCGCGCCGTTCATCGCCCGCCACATGATCCGCCCGCCGGCCCGCGCGTTCGACGACTTCGCCGGCGGCAAGATCGACAAGCACGCCGTGCGCAAGGCGCTCGGGCTCGAGTGAGCCCGTCGGGTCGTCCGCCGTCGCCGCGATTGAAGGCGTGGCTGCGCGCGCGCATCGCCGAGCAGACCGGGCTCGGGGCGGCGGCCGACTGGTCGCGCGACGTGATGCGCGAACACCAGGTGCTGCTGGTCGACGGCAACGCGGCGTTCCTCTGGTTTCTCGGCCTAGACGGCTCCTTGTGGTCGGTCGACAGCGACTCGGTCGCGCACCGGCTCGAACCGGAGCGCGACGCGGCCGTCGTGCGCGAGGTCCTGGTGCGCGCCGCCCAGGCGCAACCGGAACTCGCCGAACTGCTCGAGCCTCCGGTCGTCGGAGAACTGACCTCTCCGGATGGACGCTTGTGCGTGCGCACGGCGGCGGACTCGCGGATCGCCGGCTACGACCACGAAGACGTCACCCGCCTCATCGTCACGGAGGTTGCGACCGGCGCCGTCCTGGTCGACATGCACCTGCGCACGCCGGGGCTGCAACCCGTGCAATTCGTGGCGCCGCGGCGCCTGCTGTTGGCCAACGCCGACGGCGAACGATGCGAACGCGACCTGCCCGACCCGGAGCATGCTTCGGACCCGGCGCCGCCCGCCGCGCGCGAACCGATCCGGTTCGACTACACGACCGGACGCGCGGGTGTCGTCGGCATGGTGTCCCTCGGCTTCGCCGGAGCACTCGCCGCCACGTGCGCGGTCGGGTCCGCGGTGTCTGGCGTCGGCAGCGCGCCGCTGCTGCTCGCGTTCGCGGTTGCGTTCTCGGCTGGCGCGGTCGTCGCCAAGACCTACTCGGCCCAGCAGGTGGTCGACTTCGCCGCCGGCGAACTGCGCGAACTGCGGCGTTCGGCGCTGCACCACAAGCCGCGCACCTGGCCGCTCGCCGCGTTCGATCGCGTGCAGCACTGGCGCGGGCTCAACCGGGGCGCGCCGACGTTCTACCTGACCCTCGAAGGGCGCGACCGATGCCTCTTGCTGCCGGCGAGCCGCGACCCGCGCGCCATGTTGCCGATCGGCGAACGGTTGGCGGGGGCACTCGGCGTGGCGTGGAATGCCGAACCGATCCCGGATCGGCTGCAGCCACCGCGGTGACGCATCACGGCAAGGCGCCGACGGCGAACGGCTGCGGCCGCGCGCTGGCGACGGCCCACCAGCACAGCAGCACGACGATCGCGATCGCGACCAGGTTGCGTTCGTCGACCAGGACCTGCAGCGGCGCGCGGTCGATCGGGCCAGTCATGCGTTCGAGCCTGGCCAGGTCGGTGGCCGTGGCCAGCCGATGCAGCTGGACTTCGGGCGAAGCCGCGGTGAGTTCGCTGCCGTGGTCGACGAGGAAGCGGCGCAGCGCCACCAGATCGAGCTCCGTCGGCACGCCGACCCGCAGCAGCAACGCGACCGCCTGGTGCGTGCTGTCGACCGAGCCGAGGGGCAACTCGCGGGGATTCGGCGCGAAGCCGCCGCGGAACGGCCGTTCGCCCTTCGCCTGGTGGGCGACGAGCAGGGTGTGGATCGCAACGCGCCGCGCGTCGACCAGGTCGCCGCGGCCGATGCCGTCGAGCCACCACACGATCTCGGCCAGCTCCTGCAGCGGGAACGTCGTCTCGGCGGTCGGCCAGCCGGCGACGAGCCGCTCGGCCAGGCGGTCGCGCGTCGCCGGGTCGAGGTCACCGCTCGCGCGCAACATCGGCAGCAGGAACGCTTCGAACGAGTGCGGACGCAGCGGCGTGTTCGCCGTGCGCAGTTGGCGGAGCTGGTAGGCGAACGATTTCTGGCTCGCCGCCGTGCGCCATTGGTCGCCGTCGACGATGCCGAGATGGTGGGCCGCCGATAGGACGATCATGCTGCCGCCGCTCGACGCGGCGAAGGCGCGAGCGATCTCGGGGCGCACCGAGGGATGCAGCCCAACGAAGCCACCGAGTTCGCCGGCCGCGACCGCCACGTGAGCCAGCGTCTGCCACGACGCCGCAGCGTCGGCGTCGACTGCGATCGTGAGGGTCTGTGCGAAGGCGTCGGGCACCTTCGGCATCCTGGTGGTGGGCAGCATCGCGGTCAGTGGCAGCACGACGCCGAGCAGCAGCGCCGACAGCAGGCGTGCGATCGGCTGCACGAACGGCAGCAGCAGCACGATGCCGGTGGCCAGCGTCCACGGCAGGGCCCGGGCCCACTCGGAGTCGCCGTGCGGCATGGACCCGCTCCACTGCGGCGACAGCACCAGCAGCGCTTCCAGCACGGCGATCGCCAGGGTGGCGACGGTGGCACGATCGATGCCGCCGACCCGCGCGCAACGCGCCACGCCGACGGCGAGCACACCGGTGGAGACACCGACGGTCAGCAGCATCGCGTCCTGTACGAGCGGACTCCCGGACCACAGGCCGCCGATGCACACGAGGGCCATCGTCGTGAACAGCACGAACTGCGCTGCGGCCGCGGGGCCGCGGCGCAGATCTGCCGTCGACGCGGCCATGTTCGCCGTGCGCAGCGTCCCCTGGATCGAGCGCGCGGCGCCGAGTGCGGCCAGGACGCAGCCCGCCAGCAACAGCGCCGGCGTCGCCAGCCACCACAGTTTGCTGGCCCCCAACCAACCGAGGTCGAGCGGCAGGATCCCGGCCGCGCGCGGCAGCGCGATGCCGCGCGCGTCGGTGCCGCGTTCCTGCAGGCGGGCCGCGACACCGGCCGCGAACCGCTGCGGATCCGGCGTGCGGCGGGCGAACAGCGCGAGCAGGTCGGCGTCGCCGACCATCTCTTGCGCGCGGAACTCGCCACCGTCCGGAGTCTCCTGGGTGTTCATCGGGAGGCGCCCTCCATGCGGCGCAGGTGCTTGTCGGCCAGCGCGCGCAGGGCGCGGCGGGCCTGGTAGAGCCGGGACTCGACCGCCTTCGGCGAAGCGCCGAGCAGGGCGGCGACTTCGCGGGCACTGGTCGCTTCGAGGTAGTGCATGCGCAGCACTTCCTGGAAGTCGGGGCGCAGTTCGGCGAACGCCGCCCGCAGAGGTTCGAGACGGTCGTCGGTGGGCGTGGCCGGCACCGCCGGATCGTCGGCGGGCAACGGCTGGGGCCCGCGTCGTCGCCGGCGCAGGAACGCGAACAGCAGGTTCTGGGCGATGCCGCGCAGCCAGCCGCCGATCGCTTCGAGGTCGTCGGCCGCGGCGTTCCGGCGCGCCCCGCCGAGCCACGCTTCGGCGAACGTGTCCATCGCCAGTTCCTCGGCATCGGCCCACGTAGCACCGCGCGACGCCAGGAAGCCGACCAACGGGCCGCGGAAGTGCCCGATCCAGGCTTCCAGCTGCGGCTCGAGTCGGGTGGGTTCCGCGGTCACGCCGGCGAGTGTCCGGAGCGAGCCGGGACACGCAACAAATCCGGGAATCCGCGTGGGGCGGGCCGGTGCCGGCCGGGGCGCTACAGTGCCGCGGCCCGTGGACAACCAACCGAACAACCCGCTGCACGGCGTCACCCTGCAGGCGATGCTGGAGTTCCTGATCGAGCACCTCGGCTTCCCGGCGATGGCCAAGGCGGTCGACGTGCGCTGCTTCACCTACGAGCCGAGCCTGACGTCGTCGCTGAAGTTCCTGCGCAAGGTGCCATGGGCGCGCACGCAGGTCGAACAGCTCTACCTGCGCACGAAGGCTCGCCAGCGGCCGAACGGCGGCTAGCGGTGCGGCCGACGCAGCCTGCTCGCCAGCGGACGACCGCGCTCGCCCGCGGCCCCGCCGATCACTTGCCGACGCTGGCCCCCGCCCGGCCGTACAGCGACTGCAGGGCGAGCGTCGCCATCGTCGTCGTGTAGATGCGGCCGCCGTCGTGGCCCCAGGCG
>JAEUHV010000169.1 GCA_016794485.1 Planctomycetota bacterium | reverse complement strand
ATCGCCGCGTGGCCCGCCGGCGTCGGCCCAGCGGCGCAGCAGCGCGAGCTCTTCGTCGCGCAGACGGCGATCGTCCACGAACTCGCCGTGCACCGGCAGCCACGGTGGCATCAGGCGTGACTCGGTCACCTCGACGAGTTGCGTGCGGCGCTTCCACGCGTCGTCGAACGTCAACAGCGCGAACGGGGCCGGCTGCCCTGGCCGATGGCAGCCGCTGCAGGCGCGATGCACCAGTGGTGCGATGTCGTGTGACCACGTCGGCGGCGCATCCTGGGCGTGCGTCGTCGCGGCGAACGACAGCGCGAGCAGGGAGCACGGAAGCAGACGCGTCATGCAGCGGCGCACCTTACCGCCCGGCTCTGCTAGGGGCCCGGTTCGGGCACGGGCTCCGACCACGGCGCGAACCAGCCGCCGGGGATCGCCGGCAGGAACGGCACCTTCAGCGACGGCGGCCACAGGCCGACACCCGCAGTGAGTCCGAGCGCGTGCAGTTCGACGCCTTCGACGAGCCCGGCGCCGGCCCCGAGGATCGGCGTGTCGACCCGCAGGCCGAGCCCGGTCGTGCTGGCCCCCACCGCCAGCCATTGCGTGTAGTCGCGGCCGACCGCGTTCGGCGGCAGGTCGACGCCCATGCCGGTCTCGCGCGCGAGCCAGGCCATGAACGTGTTGCTGTTCGGGCCCGGCCAGGCCCGGTAGCCACGCGCGTCGGGGTAGGTGTCGCAGACGGCGAGGATGCGTTCGCCGAGCGTGCGCGCCGCGTCGCCGCGCCAGGTCGCGTGCACGGCCACCGGCCGTTCCCAACGTTCGTCGGCGATCAGGCCGCTGCGGCCGATCTCGCTGTGCAGGATGCCGAACGCCCCCTTGTTCCACTCGACGCGCTCCACGCCGCGCGGCGTGGCGATCTCGACCCACGCGTGTTCGGCGAACCGCGTGTACCACGGCAGCCACGAACGGTCCGGCAGGCGCACCGACTTCACGACGACCATGTGGTCGTCGACCAGCAGGCGTGACGGACGCACCGCACATGCGGCGAACAGCAGTGCGAACACCACGGCGAACGGCAGGCGGAACGGCATCGCCGCTGCATACGGGCAGGGTGGGCACCTTGCGAGGTCGCCCGCGTCCCTCGAAGATCCGCGCCCCATGCCGCGCCTCTCGTCGTCGTTCGCGATCGCGTTCGTGTCGTTGCTCGTCGCCGTTCCGGCCCAGACCGTGCTGATCGCGCACTCGGTCACTTCGCAATGGTCGACCGGCTTCCAGGGCCGCATCACCATCACCAACCAGGCGCCGTGGACGATCCACGACTGGCGCCTCGGCTTCGACGCGGGCTACACGATCACCAGCATGTGGAACGCGCAGATCGCCGCGAGTTCCGGCGCGCACTACGAGGTCACCGCGGTGCAGGCGAGCTGGGAAGACGGCGACCTGTCGCCCAACGAGATGGCGTCGATCGACTTCGTCGCGACCGGCGTGCCGACGTTGCCGTCCAACGGTTCGTTGAACGGCGTGCCGGTCACGCTCGCCGGGCAGTCGCCCGCCCCGCCGCCGCCCACCCCGGTGCCAGCACCGCTGTGGCCCGAACGGGTGTTCTCGCCGTACGTCGACGCGACCGCGTGGCCGCCCTTCGACCTCGTCGGCATCGCCCAGCAGCACGACGTGCGGTTCTACAACCTCGCGTTCGTGGTCGCGCGCGCTGCCAACGACGCGACGCCGAGCTGGGGCGGCTACTACGACGTGGCGTCGGGCTACCTGCTGCCCGAGATCAACGCCCTGCGCGCGCTGCGCGGCGACGTGATGGTCTCCTTCGGCGGCGCCGCCGGCACCGAACTCGCGGTCGCGGCGACCAGCGTCGCGCAATTGCAGGCGGCCTACCAGCTGGTGATCGACACCTACGGCCTCACCCACGTCGACTTCGACATCGAAGGCGCCTGGGTCGCGCATCCGACCTCGATCGCGCGGCGTTCGCAGGCGATCGCGGGACTGCAGGCGGCGGCGGCCGCGGCCGGTCGCACGCTGAAGGTGTGGTTCACGCTGCCGGTGCTGCCGAGCGGGCTCACGCTGGATGGCCGCAACGTCATTGCGTCGGCGCTGCAGCACGGGGTCGTGCTCGACGGGGTCAACGTGATGGCGATGGACTACGGCGGGTCGGCGGCGCCGAACCCACAGGGCAACATGGGCAACTACGCGGTGCAGGCGGCGCAATCGACGAAGGCGCAACTGGCCCTGCTCTACCAGCAGGCCGGGCAGCCGCAGACCGACGCGCAGCTTTGGCGCAAGGTCGGGGTGACGCCGATGATCGGCGTCAACGACGTGGCGACCGAGGTGTTCGTGCAGGCCGACGTGGCCGTGCTGTCGACGTTCGCGCAGCAGCAGGGCATCGGCATGCTGGCGTTCTGGTCGATGGGCCGCGACGTGCAGTGCGCCGGCGGCGCGCAACCGTGGGCGACCTACAACTGCAGCAGCATCCTGCAGCAGCCGTTCGAGTTCACCGGGCTGTTCGTACCGTACACCGCCCCAGCGTGGCAGAACCTCGGCTTCGGGCTCGCGGGCGCCGCCGGCATCCCGGTGCTCACCGGCAGCGGCACGATGGCCAACGGCGGTCCGTTCGCGCTGCAGCTCGCCAACGTTGCCCCCAACCACGCCTGTGTGTTCGTGCTCGGCGCGTCGCGCATCGACACGCCGCTGCTCGGCTTCACGTTGGTGCCGAGTCCGGAGATCCCGGTGCTGGCCATCGCCGATGCGCAGGGCCACGCGAACTGGTCGGTGGCGTGGCCGGCGCTGCCGCGGCGGTCGGAGATCTGGCAGCAGGGCGTCGTGCTCGATCCGGTCGCGGCGCAGGGTTTCGCCGCCTCGAACGGGCTCTACGCGATCGCGCCGTGAGGCGGATGGGCGGGTTCGCTGCAGGCCACGCCGCTCACTCCGGCAGGTCGCTCGGCCGCTGCGCGTAGCCCCACAGTTCGCGGAACTTCGCCTGCACGTACGGATGCAGCTGGTCGGCGAAGTGTTCGCCCAGGCGGTTCTGCCGGACCAGCCGGATGACGTCGTCGAAGTCGCGCGGACGATCGGGCGCCGACATGCCGCTGGCGAGCTTCAGTTCGACCAGCTTGGCCAGTTTGAGGAACTTGACGCCCGCGACCTCCATCGCGACGTCGACGGGATCGGGAAACACGACACCGCGCGGCTTGCCGTCGCCCGGGATGCCGCCACTCAGCAGGAAGTCGATCGGCACGCGGTTCGCCGTGTCGCGCACCCCACGGCTGCCCGGAAACTTCTCGAGCCAGCCGAGCCCGATGGCAGCCGCCTTGAACCTGGCGAGCCCCTCGGGTGTCACCAGGACGTCGATGTCCTCGGTCGTGCGCTGGTGGCCGTGCGCGTTGACCGCCATGCCGCCGCAGATCGCGTACGGGATCGCCAGTTCCTCGAGCTTCTGCGCCACCCGCACGAGCGCCTGGTGCACGTTCGAGGTGCCCATGAAGAACCGCCCCATCTGTTCGAGGCGCGCGGCGAACTCGGGATCCGACGTGGACACCGCCGCATCTTGGCGCGCCCCCTTCCAAGTGTGCAACCCGGGGGCGACCTCGACCTGGAATCCGGATCACTGCACGACGCGGACGAACGACGCGGTGAAGCGCGGCGCCACCGCGGGCGGTGCGACGATGCCTTGCACGAACAGCTGCAGCCCGACGAGCTGCGGCTGGGCCGGAATCGCCAGCGCAAACGACGCCGAGTAGCCGGGCACCGACGTCGTGCCCGAGAACACGACCGCGGTGTTCAGGTCGATCGCGATGTCACCGTACGGCGGCAGCGGGAACGGCTGGGGCAGGCCGCCGGTCGCCACCGCCAGGCCGGTGAAGTGCGGCCCGTTCGCGTAGCCGGGTTGGCTCCACACCACGGGCGTCCACGGTTGCCCGATCACCGGCTGTGCCGGGCGCAGGTCGCGATGCCGATTGACGAGCAGCACCGGCGCCAGGAACGCGTCGCCCGTCAGCAGGTCGAGGTCGCCGTCGCGGTCGCCGTCGAACGCCAGCAGGCTCGGCGTCTGCCCCGGAAACACGCCCATCCGCGAAGCACCCGAAGTGAAGCCGCCGAGGCCGTTGCCGAGCATCAGGTCGATGCCCGCGGCCCCGCCGCGCCACAGGTCGAGATCGCCGTCTTCGTCGATGTCGGCGAGGGCCAGTCGACCCGAACCGTTGCTGCCCGTCGGCAGCGAGGGTCCCGCGGCGAACGCAGTGCCGGTGTGCACCAGCACGTCGTCACTCGCGACACCCTGCCGTGCGACGACCACGTCGCGATCGCCGTCGCCGTCGAGGTCCCCCACCACGATGTCGCGGATCACGCCGGGCACCAGCGGGCCCACCCACGCAGCACTCGCGTCGGCGAACGCCAGGCCGCCTTGGTTGCGCAGCACGACGAGGCCGGTGGTCGTTCCGAGCAGCAGGTCCTGGTCGAGGTCGCCGTCGAGGTCGTCGGCGGCGATCGCGATCGCCCACGTGCCGGGCAGCACGTTCGCACGCAGGAACGAGCCGTTGCCTTGGTTGACGAACACCGTGTTGGTGCTGCCGGCCAGCGATTGCCCAGCGGTGGCCACGTCGAGATCGCCGTCGCCGTCGAGGTCGGCTGCGACCAGATCCTGGTAACCGCCCGTGTCGACGAAACCCGTGTCGACGAAGGTGCCCGTGCCTAGGTTTCGCCACACCGCGACCGAACCCAGCATCGAACTGAACACGTCGACGTCGCCGTCGCCCTCGAAGTCGAACGCCACTGCCCGACCGTTCGACATCATCGTCGCCGGCTGCGGCGGCAGCGCGGTCGCGGTCACGTCGGTGAAGGTCTCGCCGCCGTCGTTGCGCAGCAGGCGGCGTCCCGGCATGCCGCCGAAGAGGCCGACGCACACGAGCAGATCCTGGTCGCCGTCGCCGTCGACGTCGGCGGCGATCGCTTCTTGCGGCCAACTCGACTGCACCGCTACCGGGGTGCGCGCTTCAAACTGCGTCTGGGCGCACAGTGTGGCGCCGAGGGCGGGAACGGCGACGACGACGAGCGGGCGGAGCATGCGTCGCGAAGGCTAACCGGACGGGGGAAACCCGGGGCGACGCCGCTATCCTGCTCGCCCTTCGCACGAGCCACACCGTGACCGACCTGCACGCCCATCTCCGTTCCCGCCTTCTCGACGCCATCGCCGGGCTCGGGGTCGAGCGCACCGCCGCCGAGTCGTGTGTCCGGCTGGAGCCGCCGAAGAACCGCGACCACGGCGACGTCGCGCTGCCGGCGTTCCAGGTCGCCAAGCTCGCCGGCAAGGCGCCGCCCGCGCTGGCCGCGGAACTGGCGTCGCGCGTGACCGCCGACGACGTCGTCGAATCGGCGACTGCGGCCGGCCCGTTCGTGAACTTCCGCTTCCGCCGCACGGCGTTGGCGCGCGCGGTGCTCGGGGCGATCCAGTCCGGGGCCGCGCCGTACGGCAAGGCGGCGCCGAACGGCCAGGTCGTGTGCATCGACTTCAGCTCGCCGAACATCGCGAAGCCGTTCCACATCGGCCACATGCGCAGCACGACGATCGGCAACGCGTTGTGCCGGATCCATCGCCACGTCGGCGCCACGGTGCACGGCATCAACCACCTCGGCGACTGGGGCATGCCGTTCGCGAAGATGATGACCGCGTACATGCGGTGGGGAAACGAGCAGGAACTGCACGCACAGCCGATGCGCTACATGTTCGAGCTCTACAAGCGCTACGGCCGCGAGGTGAAGGAGAACCCCGGGCTCGACGCCGAGGCGGCGAAGCACTTCCAGGCGCTCGAGAGCGGCGCCGACAACGTCGAACGGCGCATGTGGCAGCTGCTGCGCGACGAGTCGCTGAAGGCGTTCCAGGGACCGTACACGCGGCTCGGCGTCACGTTCGACCACATCACCGGCGAGTCGTTCTTCGAGGACAAGATGGCCGGGGCGATGCAGCGCGTCACCGCGTCCGGCGTGCTCGAGCAGAGCGAAGGCGCTTCGGTCGTGTGGCTGAAGGAACTCGGCATCAAGGAGCCGTGCATCCTGCAGAAGAGCGACGGCACGACGCTCTACCACACGCGCGACCTCGCCGCGGCGTTCTACCGCGAGACGACGTTCCATCCGACGCGCATCCTCTACGTCGTCGGCGCCGAGCAGAAGCTGCACTTCGACCAGTTGAAGGGCGTGCTGACGAAGATGAAGGAGCCGATCGCCGCCGCGGTCGAGCACGTGCCGTTCGGCCTCGTGCTCAGCAAGACCGACGACGGCAAGTGGGAGAAGTTCGCGTCGCGCTCTGGCAACGCGGTGTTCCTCGACGAGATCCTCGACGAGGCGGTGGCCAAGGTGCGCGGCGTGATCCGCGAGAAGAACCCGGACCTGCTGGGTGCGGACCAGGTGGCCGAACAGGTCGGTGTGTCGGCGATCGTGTTCAACGACCTGAAGAACTCGCGCATCAAGGACGTGAAGTTCGACTGGGATTCGATGCTGCAGTTCGAAGGCGAGACGGGCCCGTACGTGCAGTACGCGTGCGCGCGGCTGTCGTCGATCCTGCGCAAGGCCGAGGCCCCGGTGCCCGCCGTGGCGGCGATCGACCTGGAATTGCTCGCCGATGCCGAACGCGTTCTGCTGACGATGATGGACTTCGGCACCGCGGTGCAGAAGGCGGCCGAACAGAGCGAGCCGAGCCACGTGACCGGCCACACCATCGCGCTCGCCGGCGAGATCCACAGCTACCTGCGCGAGCACTACGTCGTGGGTCAGGAGCCGCGCATCCGCGACGCCCGCCTCGTGCTGGTGGACGCCGCGCGCAGCCTGTTGGCGACCGGTCTAGGCCTGCTCGGGATCACCGCTCCGGACCGGATGTGAGCCCGGCGGCCTCGCCGAAGATGCGAGAGGGTCTCGGGCGGCGGCCGGGTATGTTCGACCCCGCCCGGGTTCATGCCCTCCTACCTACGAGCGCGCGATTGGGGTTCCTGGGCACTGCTCTTCGGGGTGGTGCTCAGTGGAGTGGCGGCATGGCTCACCGCTGGACTCGAACGCGCCTGGAACGTCGAACGGATCGACCGCGAAGGCGACCAGCAAGCGCACGCGTTCTTGGCCTGTCTCGCCCGCGGCCGGTTGGCACTCGATCTGTTGACCGCGTTCCACGTGGGCAGTGAACGCGTCGAACCGGCCGAGTTCGAGCAGTTCGCGGCGCACATCGTCGGTGCGGACTTTGGGGCGCGCTGGGTGTCCTGGTCGCTGCCGAGCGACGAGGTCGAGCAGGTCCTGGCGTTTCCGTCGAGCTTCGTCGACGCCTCGCGCCAGGCCGCGCGGCAACTGCGCGATCCTCGGGGGGGCGCCACGTTGATGGCGTTCGACGGCGAGAGCTGTCTCGTTCTGCACGAGCGGTTGCCGCACACGGCCGCGGGCAAGGACCGCGGCGACACCCGCGTCGCCCTGGCGTTGCCGCGCGCCCACTCGGTAGCGGAACAGGCGTCGGAAACGGCTGCGATCGAACTGGCGGTGCGTGCGACCGATGCCGACGGGCCGTTCCACCTGTTGCGCTCGTCGAAGACACGCGCCGTCGGCCTGCCGGCGGAGCCTCCGCCCGAACCCGGCGTTCCGGGCGTGCGCCTGCTGCACCGAATGGGAACGCTGGCGTTCGAAGTGGTCGCGTATCGCCACTCCGGGTTGCCGTCCCCGGGACTGCTCTGGTCCTGGATCGTGTTCGGTGTCGGCGCAGTGTTGGCGGGTGTCGTCGCCGGGGCGTTGTGGTTCCAGCAGGGCACGCGCCGCCGCGTGGAACGGCTGGTCGACCTGCGCACGCACCAGCTCGCCGAGATGAACGCGCAGCTCGAGAACCGGGTCGCCGGCCGTACGCGCGAGCTCGCCGACACCGCGGCCGAGCTCGAGACGTTCAACTACTCCGTCTCGCACGATCTGCGCGCTCCGTTGCGCGCGATCGCCGGCTTCGCGGACATGCTGGCCGAGGACCACGATCGCGAACTCGGCGACGAGGCGAAACGCAAGCTCGGCGTGATCCGACGCAGCGCCTTGCGGGCGAGCTCGCTGGTCGAAGCGCTGCTGCGCCTGTCGCGGCTGGGGCGCCAGGCGCTGGCCCCGGCCGAGGTCGATCTCGACGCGTTGGTCGACGGCATCGTCACCGAACAGCGGGCCGCGGGCGCCCCACACCGGTTCCACCACGAACGGCTCGGTAGCCTGCGGGCCGATCCGGTCCTGCTGGGCGAGGTGCTGCGAAACCTGCTCGACAACGCGGTCAAGTTCTCGCGACAGGCGGCGGCTCCCGAAGTCGAGGTGTCGCGCCGCGACGTCGGCGACCGCGTCGAGATCGCGGTGCGCGACAACGGCGTCGGGTTCGATCCGGCGCGCGCGGCAGACCTGTTCGTGCCCTTCCAGCGCCTGCACCGTGCCGACCAGTTCGACGGCCACGGCATCGGCCTCGCCACCTGCCAGCGCATCGTGCACCGACATGGCGGTGACATCCGCGCCGAGTCCGAGGCCGGGCGCGGCGCCACGTTCACCGTCCGCATCCCCCACCAACTCCCATCGCCGTCATGACGAGGACCGACATCCTCCTGGTCGAGGACGATCCGCACGACCTGGAACTGACCCTCCGGGCCGTGCAGCGGCACGTGCACCGTGAACGCGTGGTCGTGGTCCGTGACGGGGCCGCTGCCCTCACCGCCTTGCACGGTGAAGGCGCGTCCGATCGCGTCGGCCTGGTCCTGCTCGACCTCGAATTGCCCCAGCTGTCCGGAACCGACGTGCTCGTCGCCATCCGCGGCCATGCCCGCACCCGTTCGCTGTGGGTGGTGGTCTTGTCTTCGAACGACGATCGGGCGGTCGTCGAACGTGTGCAGCGGCTCGGGGCCGACCGTTTCGTGCGCAAGACGCACGACCATGCCGGTCTGCTCGAGGTCTTGGCGAACTTCGCCGCCGGGAATCGCCCTGGCCGAGGAGGCGTGTGATGGAACTACGGCGCATGCGCGTGCTGTTGATCGAGGACGACCCGAACGATGCCGAACTGGTTCTGCGGCAGCTGCGCCACGACGGCATCGAGCCCGTGGCCACCGTGGTTCGATCACGGGCCGACCTCGAGGCGAATCTGGCGGGCGACTACGACGTCATCATCGCCGACTACCGCTTGCCCGACCTCGTGGCGACCGCGGCGCTGTCGCGCGTGCGCGAGTGCCTGCCGGACACGCCGTTCATCGTGGTGTCGGGCTCGACGACGGAAGAGCAGCTGTTGGCGATGTTGCGGCTCGGCGCCGACGACTACCTGCTCAAGGACCGCCTGGGTCGGCTGGCGGCGTCGGTGCGTGCCGCCCAGGAACGTCATCGCCTGCGCCGCGAACGCGTGGCCGCCGAGTCGCTGGCGGCGCAGCGTGAAGTCGCGAACCGCCACCTGCAGCGGCTCGAGTCCATCGGTGTGCTGACGGGCGGCATCGCCCACGACTTCAACAACCTGATGACCGTGGTGCTCGGTTCCTGCGAGGTCGCGCTGGAGATGCTCGCTGCGGAGCATCCGGTGCGGGAGCTGCTGCTGAGCGTGCTGCGCGCCGGCCGGCAAGCATCCACCTTGAGCCGCCGCCTGCTCTCGTTCGCGCGGCGCGAAACGCATGGGACCCAGGCGATCGACCTGCGACCGGTGATCGAATCGTTCCTCGCGTTGACACGATCCAGCCTCGGGCCGCGCACGCGGGTCGAGTTCACCGCGGGCGAGTCCCTGCCGACCGTCGAAGTCGACCGGACCGCCATCGAACAGGTGCTGATGAACCTGCTCCTCAACGCGCGCGACGCAATGCCGCACGGCGGCCGGATCCGGGTGACGATGCAGCGCGGCAAGGCGCGCAGCGGGTTCGGTGACGTCCTGGAGCTGGCCGTCGCCGACGACGGCATCGGCATCACCGCGGAACAGCGACGCCACTTGTTCGAGCCGTTCTTCACCACGAAGGGGCCCGAACGCGGCACCGGGCTCGGCCTGTCGACGTCGATGGAGATCGTGCGGCATCACGGCGGCGACATCGAGGTCGACAGCACTCCTGGGCGCGGCAGCGAGTTCCGCGTGGTGCTGCCGGCGTCGATCCAGCCGATGAAGCTGCGGTCGCCCCACGAGCCGGGCAGCGGCCGCTCGGTGCTGGTGGTCGAGCGCGACCGCTCGCTGCAGGGCGCGTTGACCAAGGTCTTGTGCGAAGCAGGCTTCGCCGCGGTCGGTTTCGACACGGTGGGTGACATCCGAGTCGAGGGTGGTCCCGGCTCGCAGCCGCCCGCTGTCGTCCTGACCGAGAGCGGCGAAGTCGGGACCTTGGTGGAGTGGCTGACGGCCGATCCGTCCCGCGGGCCGCGTCGGGTCGTCGTGATGCAGGATGCAGGACAACCGCCGGCGACCGGTCCGGTGGAGGCCGTCGTGCTGCTGAGGCCGTTCACCGCCCAGCAGCTGGTGCGTGTGGTGCAGGCGAGCTGCGAGGCGAGCGCGGTTCGCTGAGGCGCGGCGAGCGGCCAGGAGATTTCCTCGGCCGTTTCGGCTCCCGGCCGCGGGTTCCGTGTGGATGGGCGCAGACACCTTCCTCGAAGGACGCCCATGACCACTACTTCGTTCCGAACCCTCGTCACCATCGGTGCTTTGCTCGCCGTCGCGGCCCAGGCCGCCGCGCAGGATCCCACGACCCAGGCCGTCCAGCCCGGACCGTTCGGGGTCGCCCTCGTCACCGAGCCGCCCGCCGATCGCAGCGATGCCTGGCACCGCTTCACCGAACGCCACCCCGGCGCCTGGAGCGCGCAATGGAGCCTGGCAACCGGCACGCCGAAGGCCGCCTACGGCGAGGGCATGGCGATCGCCGACTGGCGCGGCAACTCGCTCGAGGAAGCACGGCGCCATGCGGTGCGCGTGTTGCACGAGGAGAAGGAACTGCTCCGCCTCGGCACCTCTGAGTTCCGCGAGGCGATCGGCGCCCGCATGGGCCGCACTTGGTCGTTCACGTTCGACCAGTTCCACGGCAACCTGCCGGTGATCGGCGGCCGCGCCGACGTGCGCGTGTCCATGGCCGGGCGCATCGCGATGCTCGGCAGCGTCGCGTTCGAGATCCCCGCGGACTTCTCCACCACGCCGACAGTGACCGCCGAGTCGGCGACGTTCACCGCGTGGCAGAACCTCGGTGAGGAGCCGACCATGAACCCGCAGGCCGCACCGGCGCTGGCGCCGCGCCTCGTGATCTGGGGCGACACCGTGGCCGCGCAGCGCACCGCTGCGCGCCTGTGCTGGGAAGTGACGATCGGCAACATCGCGGCCGATGGCAGCGGCAAGGCGGGCCGCAGCTACGGCGATGCGCAGACCGGTGTGGTTCTGCGCTTCGTCAGCGACAAGCACGAATGCGGGGCTGGCTGCACGCACGACTCGCACCGCCGCACCGGCGGGGAGCCGGCACTCGCGGTCGCGACACCGCCGGCGCCGGCGCCGGTGCCGGTGCCGGTGAACACGGTGCTGACGTTCCGCAGCTATGTGCGCGCAACCCTGGCGGCGAACGATCCGCCGTTGCTGATGCCCATGGTCGGGCTCCAGGTCACCGTTCCCGGTCTCGGCACCTACACCACGAACGCGGCCGGCAACATCACCGTCAACCTGAACGCACCGGTCAACGTCACGATCAACCAGCTCGACGGCGTGCACCACCAGGCGATCGCGGGCTCGAGCAGTCCGGGGTTCACGTTCGCGGCCATCCCCGGCTTCAACCAGGCCTACACGCTCGTGCCGGCCGCGGCGACCTCCGCGCAGCTCGCCCACTCCAACTGCGCCTACTGGATCCACCTCGTCAACGAGTGGGCGCGCGGCATCTTCGGCAACAGCCCGCAGCTGAACAGCCTCGACAACCTCGGCGTGACCGTGAACATCGCCAACACCTGCAATGCGCACTACTTGCAGGCCAGCAACAGCGTGAGCTTCTACGCCGCCGGCGGCGGCTGCCAGAACACGGCCTTCTCGACGGTCATCGCGCACGAGTGGGGCCACGGTCTCGACTATTGGTACGGCGGCATGAGCAACAACACGGGCGACGGGCTCAGCGAAGGCTGGGGTGACACGGTCGCGATGTACCTGGTCGACGATCCGGACGTCGGGCAGGGCTTCTCGGGCAGCGGCTCGCTGCGCAACGGCAACAACACCGTCGTCTACGGCACGCAGACCGAAGTGCACGCCGCCGGCGAGTCCTGGATGGGCTTCGCGTGGCGCTTCCGTGAGCTGCTCGACAACTCGCTGACCCGGAGCCAGGCCATCGCGATCAGCAACGACGTGTTCCTCGGCACGATCGTCGCGGACGCGGAGGACCAGATCGCCGCGACCCTCGAGGTGTTCCTGGCCGACGACAACGACGGCATCCTCAACAACGGCACGCCGCACTACGCCCAGCTGCAGGTCGCCGCGGCCATCCACGGCCTGCCGGTGCCCATGCTCACGCCGCTGGCCAACGACTACTGCGCCGGTGCGATCACGATCGGCAACGGCATCCACGGGCCGTTCAACAACACCGGGGCCACGGCGGTCTCGTCGAGCTGGGTGTGCAACGCCGGGGTGGCCGACAACGACCTCTGGTTCCGCTACGTCGCTCCGACGGCAGGGCAGCTGACGGTCAGCACCTGCGGCCTCACGTCGCTGAACACGAAGATCCAGTTCCGCGCCGGCTCGTGTGACGGCGCCGTGATCGCGTGCAACAACGACACGTGTGGCACCCAGTCGACCGCCACCGGCAACGTGCCGGCCGGCACCATCTACGTCCAGGTCGGGGCGCTGACCTACGGCACGTTCAGCCTGCAGGTCTGGGGACCGGGCAGCGCCACGGGCGTCGCCCACGGCACCGGCTGCGGCCCCGTTCCCCTAGCGCTGACCGGCACGCCGCCGCGTCTCGGCAGCAACCTGGTGTTGACCACCACCGGCATGAACGCGGCCGCGCCGATCGGCTTGCAGATGCTCGGCAACGTCGGCTACCAGAACGGCGTCAACCTCGGCCCGCTCGGCATGCCGGGCTGCTACCAGTGGTCGGAGAACCTCGTGCTGCACACGATCGTCGGCTCCGGCACGACGGCGACCTACCAGCTGGCGATCCCGAACAACACGGCCTTGCTCAGCTATGAACTCACGGCGCAGAGCGTCGCGTTCGCGCCGGGCTACAACAGCTTCGGCTTCGTGACCTCGAACGGCTGGTGGATGACTCTGGGCCACTGAGGCCCGTCCGCCGCGGTCATGGCTTGCGGCGGATGCGGTAGGTCGGGTGCGCGACCGCCACCATCGAGTGGCCGGTCAGCTTGCACCAGGCGGGCAGGTCGATCGGTGCGCCGGGGTCCTCGGCGCGCAGCTCGAACACGGCCCCCGGCGGCAACGCCGCAAGCCGCGTGCGCAGTTCGAGCACGAGGTCGCCGCAGCCCATCGGGCCGGCGTTCCACACCGCGACGGGAACGTCGGATGCTCCGGGCGCGGGCTCGGCGGCGGGTGCCTGAGCCGGCGGGGTGGTCGCATGGGTGCTGTCGCCGAACACGCACGCCGGCCGCACCCGATCGGCGCTCGATTCGCGTTCGCCGGCGTGCCGCCACACGGTGTGGAAGCAGTCGTGGTGCTGCACCCACGCCAGCGTGCGTTCGCGCAAGGCCACCGTGTCGTCGCGCATGTGCGCCGCGGTGCATGGCAGGCAGCGCGGGGCGTTCTTGTAGCCGAGCACCAGTGCGAACACGGCCGCGTGGCCGCACAGCGGCACGCCGCAGCCGGCGCACGGCTGCCCGGTGAGGCGCGCGGTGTCGGCCAGCGCCGCGACCGTGCGGGCGTCGGGCTCGTCGTCGGCGTCGTTCATGCGTGGCGTTCGCGCAGGATCCGCGCAGCTTCGACCATGCTGCGCAACTTGGCCACGGCGTGGTCCTCCTGGTTGACGCAGCGGTTGGCGAAGCAGCCGAACCCGCAGTCGGGGTTGAGGAAGATGCGTTCGGGCCGGAAGTACTGCAACGCCTCCTCGGCGCGCGCGACGATCGACGCGGGGTCTTCGGCTGCGTCGGTGCGCGGGTTGACGCAGCCGAGCCCGATCTCGCGGTCACCGAGCGCTTCGCCGACGATGCGCAGCTCGCCGGCGCGCGGTGTCGCGTACTCGAGCACGAACTGCCGCACGTGCATCGCGCGGAACGCCGGCAGCAGTGGCGCGTAGTCCCCGGTCAGCAGCACGTCCTCCTGCCGGCTCCAGTTGCCGCGGCAGACGTGCAGGCCGGTACGCACGCCGTCGATCCCGTCGACCACCCGGTTGAGCAGCTCGGCGGCGTAGACCAGTTCGGCACCCGCATCACGGCGGGTGGCAAGGGTCGCTCACATGAATGTTCGTCGCTGGTTGTCCTCGCTCAGCACGATCTCGGTGAGCACCGGCTCGTCGAACTGCACGAACGAGGCGCCGGCAGCGCACAGTTCCTGCAGTTCCTGGCGCAGGATGCGCACGACGTCGTCGCCCATCTCGGTCTTGTCGCGGTAGGCGCCGCGCGTGTGCGCACCGACCCACATCGAGCGCGTCAGCAGGTACGGCCCCGGCAGCGCCACCTTCACCGGCTTGTCGGTCAGCTGCTGCACGAACCGGAGTTCGTCGACCGCCAGCGGTTCCCGCCGCGCCAGCTTGCCGGTGCAGGTCGGGTTGCGGATCGCCGAGGCCGGCACGTCGAGCGTCGCCAGCATCTCCTCGAACGCAGCCTTGTCCTCGACGGTGTCGAGCATCTCGGCCAGCGACATCAGCCGTGTGCCGTCGAGCTTGTCGGTGACGAACGAGTAGAAGTTGTCGCGGCGGTGTTCGCCGTCGACCACGACGTCGACGCCGGCTTCGACCTGCAGTGCTATGCAACGCCGCACCTCGGCGTCGGCGACGGTGTCGAACTCGGCGCGGGTCATGCGGCCCTGCTGCTTGTCGCGCAGCGCGCGCAGCAGATCCCGGGAACGCGGCCAACTGCCGACCTGGGTCACTTCGAACATGGTGGGTTCTCTCGTGCGATCACACGATCGCGAGCTTGGTGGTCAGGGTCACGGCCTTCGCCAGGGTCGCGGCGAGCGGCGAACGGCGCAAGGTCTCGGCCCACGTCGCCCGCACCGCGGTCTCGTCGGCGAAGGTCGACACGAACAGCTTCAGGTCGATGGCCGCAAAGCCCGGGTCGCCGTCGCCGAGGCCGAGATGTGCCATCACGTCGTGCAGCCGGCCGCGCGCCGTCAGCTCGACGTCGTCGACCTCGAGGCCGGCGCGCGAGCAGGCCACACGGAAGCCGGTGACGAGGTCGCCGGCGAGCGCGCCCAGGGCGGCCTCGACCGCGCAGGGATGGGCGTCGCGTTCCTCGAAGCTGGTCGGTTGGCCGACCTGCCACTGGAAGTTGCGGCAGTAGACGGTGGTCGCCAGCGGTGCCGTCGACCGGGCCCGCAGGCGCCATTCGTAGTCGCGGGCCCGTTGCCGGTCCGCGGCCAGCTGCACCGCCTCCTGCTCCGCCGCGGCACCTTCACCGCGCCGCACGAAGTAGCGCGTCGCCGCGCCGCCACCGGCCAACGCGCCGAGGAACTCGTGGCCGACCATGCGGCACCACGCCGGCAGGTCGTCGCGCACGGTCGACTCGACGCTGCGCAGCTCGAGCAGGCCGCCCTTGGGCACGGCCTGCATGCGTTCGCGGATCAGCAGCACGAGACCGGAGCCGCAGTCGAGTGCGCCGCCGTCGAGCACCTGGTCGGGAGCCAGGGCCGCGAGCCGTTCGGAGTCGTGCATCGGGACGTCAGTAGCCGACGGACGGCGACCCGTTCGACAGCCACTCGACCAACGCGGCGCCGCCGGCAGCCGCGGCTCCGGGGATCAGCATGTCTTCGGTGATGCCGCGCTTCTTCATGCACGGCGAGCACACCAGGATCTTGCCGCCGTTGGCGACGAACTTCTCGACCAGTTCCTTCAGCGGTGCGAACGGCTGGCCGACGGCGATCTTGTCGACCTCGCCCTTCACTGCGGCCCACACGCCGTCGACGCTGAGGAAGACCATCGTGGTCTTCTCGCTGCCGACCGCGGCGTTGGCGACGACGAAGCCGACCGTGGCCTTGTCGGGGTTGCTCTTGCACTCGGTGATGGTGACACAGAACGTCTTGCTCATCGGTGGTCTCAGGGAAAAGCGATCGCCCGGCACCCCCGCCACGACACGGAAGTGCCGGGCGACCGCAGGGGGAGCGATCGATCAGAAGTTCAACGTGAGCTGGAAGAAGCCGACCTGGCGGCGATCTTCGTCGACGCCGTAGCCGACCGACGCGTAGACGCCGCTGGCGAACTTGCGCCCGACCACGAGGTCGGCCTCGTATTCACCTTGTTGCGTCGTCGTGCCACGACGGTCGAGGTGCAGGAGGTTGACGTCGACCGCGACCTCGGCGCCGGGCATCACGCGCACACCGACCTGCGTCGTCTGCATGTCGCTGCGCCACGCGCCACCGTACTGGTGCAACAGGCCGGCGGAGTTGAAGTCGGCCGGGTTGCCGACGTCCATCTTGCCATCGGCGTCGGTGTGCTGGACCGAGACCGAGTCGAGCACGCCGTCGAACAGGGCGACCTGCTTGGTCAGCGTCGCGCGCCACGCCATGCGGTCCTCGCCGCGGCGGACGAAGCGGTTGGCCCATTCGGCGTTCCACTTCACCTCGGCGGGCAGGGTGCCCTTCGCGTCGATGCCGAGCCACTGGTCGTCCTCGGTGTCGTTCGTCGCCGAGGTGACCTCGTTGCCGTCGTGCGTGCCGGCCATGAAGTACGGCATGATCTTCTCGAGCGCACCGCCGCAGCAGTCGCCGAAGTTGATGCTGCCGGTGCCGCCGGCGTAGCGGATGCCCGCGTGCGTGGCCTGCAGCGGGCCGTAGTCGTCGAACATGAACAGTTCGAGGTCGTGGCCGGCGATCTGCCGCGAGAACCATGCGCCGGTGAAGGTGCCCGGGCGCTGCAGGTAGTCGCACGAGCCGAGGATCAGGCCGTTGCCGAGGATGTACTCGCTGCGGCCGACGCGCCACTGGTCCTGGAAGCCGAACATGTCGTCGGCGTCGATGTAGAACTGCGACACGCCGTTGAAGTTCGATCCGGCCAGTGCGTCGGAGTAGCTCTCCGAACCGGCCCAGGTCTCGGAGAAGTTGAACTCGGCGAACGCCTGCACCTTCTCGGTGGCCTGGAAGCGCAGCCGGACGCGGCCGCGCGAGGCCTGCTGGTCGGCGAGCCCGTTGTAGGGATTGCCGTTGCGGGTGTCGCCGGTGCGCAGGCGGATGCGGAAGTCGCCTTCGACGTGCAGGCGCTTCGAATGCAGATCGAGCATGCCGGCCGTGTCGACCTTGCCGACGCCGGCTTCGGGCGGCGGCCCGAACGTGAAGCAGCGGTGCTGCGAGTCGTAGCAGTTCTGGGCGGCGGCGCCGCCGGCGAGAGCGAGCACCGCGGCGGACGCGGCCGCGAAGTGGAGCGTGGAGCGTTGAGGTTGCATGTGGGGGTTCTCGTGTCTGACGCTTGCCGGCGGGCAAGGCGGCATGTCGACGAGGACCCCGGCGGTTCAACGCGCGGTGGCGGGATCGACCGACCCCGTTTCCTCGGCGACACGGAGCCAAGCTCCGCGTGGACGCCGAGGCCGGACTCAGGTGTGAGGCAGGCGCGTCGTTCTCGGTCGGTGGGACAAGGCGCGGCATGCTGGCCGGCCGCGCGATCGCCCGCAAGTCCCGGAACCGTCGCAATTCTGCCCGGCCGGGCTCCTACCTGGGCTTGCGGCGCAGGGTCTCGACTTCAGCCCGCAAGGCAGCGGCCCCGGCCGCGTCCCCGCGCATCTCCTTCGCGGAGGCGAGGTCGGCCATCAGGTCGAGGTGCGCGGCAGAGCCCGGCCGCAGCCGGCGGTCCATCGCTTCGGCCCGCGTCCAGAGGGCGATCGCTTCGTCGAGGCGGTCCTGCATCGCCAGCAGCTTGCCGAGGTTGGCCAGTGCACTCGCCAGCGAACGGTCGTTCGAGCTGGTGTCGTCGCCACCCACCGCGACCGCGCGCCGGAGCAGGGCCTCGGCCTCCTCGGTGCGCCCGGTCGAGGCGCAGATCGTGCCGGTGTGCAGCAGCGCCGTGCACAGCCGCGGGCTGTCCTTGCCGAACACCGTCTCGCTCCATTCCAGCGCGCGCCGGAACTCGGTTTCGGCTTCGGCTTCGCGCCCCTGCCGCAGCCGCAGGTTGCCGAGGTTGCCGGCGAGAACCGCCGCGAACGCTTCGTTGCCGGCGACCGGCAGGATCGCCAGGGCCTTGGTGAACGCGGCGTCGGCCGCGTCGAGTTCGTTCGCGAACAGATGGGTGCTGGCGACGTTCTGCCAGTGCGCGGCGAGTCGCATCGGGTCGCCAGCGCGTTCGCGCATGGGACGCGCCTCCGCCAGCAGTTCGAGCGCCTTCGCCGTGTTGCCGGTGCGCGCCTGCGCGGTGGCCATGCCCTCCAGGCACTTGGCGGCCAGTGTGTCGCTGTGCAGCCCGAGCCGCCGATGCATGGCCAGGGCCTCGGCGTAGTGCTCGCCTGCTTCGGCGAAGCGCTGCGCGCGCACGAGGGCCCAGGCCCGGTTGTGCAGCGCGTCGAACACGCGAACGTCGTCGCCTGGCAGCGCCGCGCGCAGCGCATCGAGGGCGCCGTGCATCTGCAATTCGCCGGCCGTGACGTCGCCGAGCGTGCACAACACCTCGCCGAGGATCAGCGAGGCGCGCGCGACCGCGAGCGGTTCGGTGGCGCGCTGGCGTTCGATCACGGCCCGGCTTCGGACGAGCAGTTCCTTCGCGCTGAGGTCGCGACCCGAAGTGGCCTCCGGATTCGCCCCCGACAACATCGCCCGCAGCATCTCGGTGATGCTGTTGGCGACGCGCGCTTCCTCGCGGGCGTAGGCCTCCGCGGCCGACGCGGCGTGGGCCTTGTCCTTGGCGACCCGTTCGGCCGCTTCGGCGCGCATGGCCCAGTCGAGCGACACGATCGTGCCGGCGACGAGTGCGGCGAGCGCGATCGCCAGGCCGGCCACGAGGCCGCGGTGTCGGCGCGCGAAACGGCGCACGACGTAGGTCGCGGTGGCCGGGCGCGCCTGGATCGGAACGTGGGCGAGGTGGCGCCGCACGTCGTCGGCGAGGGCTTCGGCCGAGGCGTAGCGACGGTCGGGCTCCTTGCGCAGCGCCTTCTGGGCGATCGTCTGCAGGTCGCCGCGCAACCGGCGGTCGCGTTCGCCGAGCGGCACGGGCTCGTGCTCGACGATGCGCCGCAGCGCCTGGGTCAGCGGTTCGCCGTCGACGGCCACCGGCGGCTCGCCGCACAGCAGTTCGTAGCCGATCGCACCGAGCGAGTAGACGTCGCTGCGCACGTCGATGCGGTCGGCGCTGCCGTTCGCCTGTTCGGGACTCATGTAGGCCAGCGTGCCGAGCAGCTGGCCCGCGTGCGTCTTCTGGGTGCGGGTCGCGTCGGTGTCGGCGATGCGCGCGATGCCGAAGTCGAGCACCTTGGCGCGGCCGGTGTCGTCGACCAGCACGTTGCCCGGCTTGAGGTCGCGATGGATCACGCCTTTCTGGTGCGCGTGGTGCACGGCATCGCACAACTCGGCCCACAGCTGCAGGCGCCGTTCGAGGGGCGGTTCGTGCCGTCGCACCCACGTGTGCAGCGGCATCCCGTGCACGAGCTCCATCGCCAGGAACGGGCGTTCGCCGGCCGGGGACGCGTAGGTCCCGGCGGCGAGGATCTGGGCGATACCCGGGTGCTGCAGGCGTCCGAGGGCCTCGGCCTCGAGCGCGAAGCGCGTGCGCGCCTCGTGGCTGGCGAGGCCCGGTGCCAGCACCTTCAGCGCCACCTCGCGCGCCGGTTGGTCCTGCTGCGCGCGGTAGACGACGCCCATGCCGCCGCGGCCGAGCACGGACAGCAGGCGGAACGATCCGATGCGTTCGGGCAGGTCTTCGTCGTGCAGCGAACTGCGCACCCCGGCCAGGCGTTCTTCGCCCAGGAACGTTCCGTCCGTGTCGTGCGCGAGCAGTTCCTCGACTTCGGCCCGCAGGACGGTGTCGGCGCCACACTCGGCGGCCAGGACGGCCTCGCGTTCGGCGCCGCGGCATTCGGCGGCGCGGACGAAGATGCGGTGGACGGCGGCGGCGCGTTCGGTCATGGAGCGTCGTCCCCATCCACCCCGAATCGCGTCGGCGCGTCCGACGAACCCGCGAAATGTCGCTGCAGCCAAGCGCGGGCGAACCGCCAGTCGGCCTTCACGGTGCTCGGGGCGAGGTCGAGGGCCGTCGCGACCTCTTCGACGAGCATGCCACCGAAGACGCGCATCTCCACGATCTGCGCCGGCCGCGGATGGTCGGCCGCCAGGCGGTCGAGCACGTCGTTCATCGACGCGACGTCGCCGATCGTCGCCTCGAGGGCATCGACGACGGCATCCAGGGGAACGCGACCGGCGCCGGCCCCGCGCTTCTGCGCCACGCGATCGCGGGCATGGTTGACCAACACGTGCCGCATCGCCTTCGTCGCCACGGCCAGGAAGTGCTGGCGGTCGTTCGGCACGCCACCGCCCTCGAGGCCGCGCGCGACCTTGAGCCACGCTTCGTGCACCAGGGCGGTCGGCTGCAGCGTGTGGTCGGGACGGTCCCCGCGCATCAGGTGCGCGGCGAGGGCGCGCAGTTCGTCGTAGACGAGCGGGAGCATCTCGTGCGCGGCGTCCCGT
>JAEUHV010000168.1 GCA_016794485.1 Planctomycetota bacterium | reverse complement strand
GGCTGCCGGCGACGATCGCGCACGGCAGCTTCGAGCCGCCCGGAATCGCGACAACGACCCTGGACGACCTCGAAACCCGCACGGTGCTCGGCGCGCCCGACGCGTACGACGAACTCGGCCGCGACCTCGACGACTTCGACGTGGTGTTCGCGTATCCGTGGCCGACCGAGGAGGAGCTCTACTGCAGCTGGTTCCGCGCCCGGGCCGACCACGGCGCCGTGCTGCTCACCTACTCACGCCTCGAAGGAATGCGCGCCTACCGCAAGTGGGCGCGGCGCGGCGAGCGTCGCCGCTGAGCCACGGCCCGGCCGTCAGCGCCGACCGGTGCCGTTGCACCAGGTGCACGTCTCCATGCCACCCGATTGGTGCAGGGTCACGTTGCGCAAGCGGCTGTCGCTCGGATTGAGGCCTTCCTGCCAGACCCACACGTTCTGCTGCACGAAGCCGCCGCGCCACAGCGAACCGACGCCACGGCACTTGATGCACGTGTGGTCCTCCTCGTCGACGTTGAACTGGAACGCGCGCGCCCCGTTCCGTTCGCGCCATTCCCGCGCGGCGCGGTCGTCGTCGCTCTCGACGGAACCGTAGCGCCGGTAGTGTTCCTCGGCAGCGATCTCCGCGGCGCGGTCCTGGTCGGACAGTGCCTGCAACGGCTTGTTGAGCACCGAGACGATGCTGCGGTCCTTCCACTGGAATTGCAGGTTGCGGCCGGTCCGCCGGTCGAAGTAGTCGATCGCGACGCTGTCGTCGGGGTACATCGTGCGGAACACCCGCAGGGCGTCGCGCGAGATGCTGCCCCGGCCACGCAGCTTGTCGCCGCGCAGCACGACGGAGTTCTGCACCACGAAATCGTCGACGACGTCGAAGGTGCCGAGCGGGGCGATCGCGACGCCTTCGCGCAGCCGGCCATGGTCGAGCAGCCCGAAGGCGATGCCGCCGTCGTGGCGGTCGATGCGCCCGTGTCCGACGTAGGTCGCCGGATCGAGGCTCGCGCCCTCCTCGACGACGCCCGACAGCACGTCGCCGTTGGTGAGCAGCAGCTCGAACTCGCGCAACTTGCGGCCCGATTCGACCGCCACGGATCCTTCACCGAGCCGTTCGACGACGCCGTCGACGAACGGCCGCGACGCCAGCTGGCGACGCACCCCGACACGCTTTTCGGCGGGATCGGTCACCCGTTCGAGCCACTGCGGGAACATGTCGCGCACCCGTTGCTGCAGCTCCGAGTTGACGAAGCGGTCGGCGACGACGCCGAAATTCCACGCTTCGACGAGACCAAGGCGCCGGCGCGCCGTCAACCAGTCGTCGAGCAGCACGGCGGCCTCCATGTGCCGCAACGCCGCCCACACGACACATTCGGTCGGCCAGCGCCCGCCGTCGCGATACTCGTCCATCTGCAACTCGGTCACGATGCTCCCGAACTTGGTGGCAGCTGCGGCATGGTCGCCGGCGCGCATGTCGAGGTCGCCGAGCAGCAGCGTCGCCAAGCCACGCCGAGAGTGCGTTTCGTCGAGGCGGTCGCGCAGCAGTTCGATGCCCTGGCGCGCGGTGTCGACGTCCCCTTCGATGGCCAAGGCCAGCACGCGCGGCACCAGCCGACCCGCATCTTCACTCTCGGCGAAGGTGAGCCCCGGGGTCGCTGCGCGCAGGCGTGCAACCAGTGCCGCACTGCGCCAGGCCGCGACGGGAAAGCAGTCGTCGGCACAGACCACTTCGTAGATCTGCTGGGCCCGTGCGAGGTCGCCGGCCTGTTCGGCTGCCTCGGCCTCTTCCCACTGTTGGAGGGGCGACAGATCGCGCGTGGCCTCGGGCGACATCGCACACGCCGCAGCAAGCAACGACACGAGAAACAACGACACGACTCGGAGCACAACGTGGATCACGGCGGCGACTATCGGTGATCGGCACCGCCGGCCACAACTCCGACGCCCGGATGCCGAGCCCGCAACCGCCGTCGCTTCAGGGCTTCTGCAACACGACCCACGACAGGGTCGGGTCCGGCGCCACGTAGTGCGCCCGCCCGATCCACGGATCGAGTTGCAGCCACCGCTGCACGTCACGTTCGCCGACGTCGACGCCGTTCCACGTGTCCGGCCGCGGCCCCTGGCCCTTCCACGGCTGGTTCTTCACCAGGAACTTGAACAGGCCGCGCGGCTTCAACACCCGGAAGGTGTCGCGCACGTAGTCCGTGATCACGTCCAGGCTCGGGATGTGCTGGAACACCTGGAAGCTGACGACGAGGTCGAAATGGCCGTCGGCCAACCCGGCCAGCGAACGGCCGTCGCCGAGGTGGAGATGCACGTTCGGCGACTTGCGCACGTGCTCCCTGCCGCGCTCGATCATGCCCGGCGCGATGTCGATGCCGTGCACCTCCGCGAACAGCACGCCGAAGAACGGCAGCATGCGGCCGATGCCGCAGCCGATCTCGAGCATGCACATGTCGTGGCGCAACTCCTCGTGCAGGTGGCCGATCACTTCGAATGCGTCGCGGCAGCCCGACAAGGCGAAGTCGAACCCGGTGTGTTCGCGATCGTTGATGTAGTAGCGGGCGTTCTCGTCGGCGCGCGCGTTCCATTCCCGCCGCATCCAGGCGGTGACATCGGCGGCAGCGGGGTCGGCGGCGGGGAAACGATCGGCTTGGCTCATGACGACGTGCGAAGATACCTCCTACCAGGCCTCGCCGACGACTGCGTTGCTCACCGTGCCGAAGGTCGCCAGACCCGCGTCGGGAACCACCGACTGCATCGCGACCACCGCCCCCGCCAGCGCCGGATTGGCCGGCAGCGCGAACGACCACGCGCATGCACCGCCGGTCACGTTCGATGCGAGCAGCAGTTCCGGCGCGACCCACAAGTGGCAGCCGGGCAGGCCGAGCCCGGCGAGCGGCAACGGCAGCGGTTCGCCGGCGAACGTCGCGATCCCACCGCCGACCGCGAGCAAGGCCAGGCCGGGCGCCGCAGGCGCGCCGGCGAGCTGCACCGTGAACGTGCCGCCGAGCATCGGCACGCTGCCGGGTGCCGGAGCCAGGAACGGCACCCCGGCGCTGCCCGGACAGCCGCTGCCGTGTGCCGCCGCACGCGGCTGTCCGTCGGACACCAGTTCCCACGTGTCGAACCGCCGCGCGTCGACGATTCCGAACACGAACGACCAGACGTGTGCCCCGAACAGCAGCTCGAGCCGCCGTCGCGCGGGGACCGCCACCAAGGCGGCCGCGTGCCAGGTGCCCTCGGACGCCGGCAGCGGCGGCCCCAGCGACCACTGCCCACCGTGCAGCCGCCACACGTCGGCGTAGCTGGTGTTGCCGGCGCGGCCACCGACGAGCGTCACCTGCCCGGCGTACGGGTCGTACGCCATCGCCGCACCGTGGCACGGCAACGGCGCCACGGTCGGCGCGAGCTGCGTCCAACCCGCGTCGGTGAGCGACCAGGTGTCGCCGAGCACGCCCGCAGGGCCCTCCCCGCCGAACACGACGATGCGGTCGTTCGCCGCGTCGTAGGCCATCGCGTGGCCGGCGCGCGGCGACGGACCGCCGACCAACGGCCACGCGGCCCAGCCGTTCGCGGTCGACGTCCACACATCGCCCAGGTAGCCGGTGCCCTGTCCGCCGAACAGCACGGTCCGCGCGCGCACCGGATCGTGCACCATTCCGAAGCGTGCGCGCGCCGACGGCCCGGGCCCGCTGCGCAGGCTCCATTGCCCGGCATGCAGTTCCCAGGTGTCGCCGAGCGGCGAGTTGCCTTGCTTGCCGCCGAACAGCACCAGGCGATCGCGCCCTGGGTCGTAGACCATGCCGTGGAACGCGCGTGCCGACGGCCGCGGCACGGCGACGTGTTCGAGCCACGACTCGCCGAACCGGAGCCACGCCACGTCGGTGTCGAGGAACGGATTGTCGGCCAGCCGACCGCCGTGCCGCCAAACGACGTCGCGGCGCGTGTCGACCGCCACCGCGGAGCCGTAGACGCCATCCGGCTGCTGGCAACCCGCCAACGGCAGCCACGCCTGCCCCTGCAGTTCGCGGATGCGCACGGAATTGCCGGCCGGCAACCAGCCCTCCACCAGCCAGCACGCCCCGGACAGCGGCGAGGTGACCAGCCGCGCGCCCAACGCCGCCGGCGCATTCACGGCGATCGGGATCGTGCTCCAATCGACGCCGTCGAACTCCCACGTCGCGAACTGCGACGGGTCGGTCACGCGCGCGACGATGCGCTGCCGCACCCGATCGAACGCGAGCGTGGCGCGGCCGGCGAACGGCGCGTGCATCGGCGTCACCTGCGACCAGTTCAGGCCGTCGAATTCCCAGGTGTCGGCCAGGGTCACGCCGGTAGAGGTCACGCCGCCCAACAGCACGGTGCACTGCCTGGCTTCGTCATAGGCGAGTCCAAACCCCGTGCGGCCCGGGGGCGGCGACGCCGGTACGAGCTGCGTCCACGCCGCCCCATCCCAAGTCCACGTCGTCGAGTCGATGGCGACGAGCAACACGCGCGCCAGCGCGGCATGCCAGACCAGTTCGCCAGGCGTGGGCGGCGCGATCGCCACCGCCTGTGTCCAAACGGCTCCGTCGTGCTCCCACGTCTGCATGCTGCCGACCGTGCCGCCATGCCACACGGTGCGGCCGCGCGCCGGGTCATGGGCCATGGCTCCGGCGAGCGGCGGCGACGCGGCACCAGGCAGCCCGGCGGGCTCGAAGCGGATGCCGTCGAACCACACGCTGCGGTTCGTGGTCGAGGTGAACCACCCGAGGTTGCCACCTTGCAGGAGAACCCGGCCGTGGGTCGCGTCGGCGACGACGCTCGCACCGATCGCGGGCGAACGCGTCTGCCACACCTGCGCCGCGAGCGGCACCGCGATTACGACCGCGACAGCGAGCCGGAGGAATGCGTTCATCGGGCGATCAGGATCAAGGAATTGCTCACGGCGCCGAACCCGTTCGGCGACGCGGGATCGAACACGAAGGCCTGCAGGCCGAACGGCAAGCCGGCGAGGGCCGGCACCGCCGGCACGAACACGGCGAGCTGGGCGAACGCTCCGCTGTGCACGAACAGGGCGGTCGCCTGCACGGGAATCCACGCGCGACAGCCCGGGAGGCCGAGGGCATCGAGCGCGATCGGCAAAGGCGCGCCGTTCGCCGTCGCGATCGAATCGCCGAGGGCCAGCAACCCGAAGCCCGGCGCGAACGGCAGCGACAGCAGCTGCATCGGCACGGTGGCCCCGAGCAGCGGCGTCGTCGCCGGATACGGGTCGAGGCGCGGCACGCCGGCACTGCCGGCGCAGCCCCGGCCGTAGCGGGCCAGCGATGCGGTGGTCGGCCACTCGAGCCGCCAAACCGAACCGCCACGGCTGACCCCGAACAAGCGCCCGCCCACCGGATCGGCGACGAGCGACACGTCGAACACCTCCTCCGCCGGACCGTGGTCCGCGAAGTTCCACGCCGAGCCCGTGTTCCACCACGTCCGGCCCTGGAACCCGTCGTTCACGACCAGCGCACCGCGCAGCACGTCTTCGACCAATCGATGGAGGCTGGCATCGGCGAGCGCGAACGGTTGCCACGCGACGCCATCGAACGCCGCGGCCCCCACGCCGTTCGGTGCGCTCGCGATGGCTAGGTCGCGCGCCGACCAATGCACCGCCTGCATCGCGAAGCCCGCCGGTGCTGCACCGACGACGCTCTGGGCCGACCAGGCATTGCCGTCGAACGTCCACAGCTGCGCACCGACGCCGCAGCGCACGCGCCGCGTGTGACGGTCGAACCAGACCGGTCCCGAAGCCGGCGCGGGCACGAGGTTGCGCGGCAGCCAGCCGCTCGCGCGGTATTCCCAGGTCACTCCGCCCTGCACCGCGACGATGCACTGCCGATCCGGGTCGTAGACCAGGTTCGCGTCGGGCCCGATCCCGACCGAGGTCTGCTGCCAGGCGCCGTTGCCCCATTCCCAGGTGTCGAGCTGCAGGACGCCGTTCTCGTCGCTGCCGCCGTGCAGCACGAGCCGGTCGCGGGCACTGTCGAACGCGAGCCAGGGTTGGTTGCGCAGGAACGGCGCTTCCGGCGACACGACGTTCCAATCGACCCCGGCGAACGCGTGCATCGCCGCCGACATGCGCGGCACACCGCCGAAGGGCCCGCCCATCTGCACGACGGCCTGCAACTGCGGCGACCACGCCATGCCGACGCCGACGCGGCCACGCGGCACCGTCGTCGGCGACACCTGCGTCCAGTTCGAGCCGTCGAACTCCCACGTGTCGTCGAACAGGCCGTTGAACACCAGCGGGTTGAAGCCGCCGAACAGCACCGTGCGCCCGCGCACCGGGTCGTGCGCGAGGCGGGGCTCTTCCCGCCACTGCGGCGCGTTCACGGTCGCGATCGGCGACCAGGCCGCCCCGTTCCAGGTCCAGGTCGCACTCGCGGTGCCAGGCCCCATGCCGACGAGCACCAGCGCCTGCAAGCCGTCGTGCCACGCCATGCTCGCGCTGGACTGCGGCAACGGCGCCGTCGTCGTGGCGACCTGCACCCACGACACTCCGTCGTATTCCCAGGTGTCGGCCAACGGTGCGCCGAGCGACTGGCCACCAAACAGGACGAGGCGTTGCCGCACCGGGTCGTAGCCGAGTGCCGCGCCGAAGCGCGCCGGCGGCACCAGCGGCAGCGCGCGCAGCGTCCACGCCGCCCCGTCGAACTCCCACGTGTCGTTCGTACCCGCGTAGGGCGACTGCAACATCGCACCGCCGAACAACACGCCGACCCCGCGCGCGGTGTCGTACGCGAACGCCGGCTTGCCCCGCGTCGGCGGAGCCGGGTCGGGCCGGATCTCGCTCCACGTTCCCGACCACCGCCAGGTGCGCACCACCTGCGCCACCCCGCCGAGCACGACGATCGACCCCGAGGGCTCGACGAACATGCCGCGGCACAGGAACGGCCCGATCGGCGGCAACTGCCGCCATTGCGGCGGCGCCTGCGCGACCGCGACCGCAGCCATCACCACACCGACGACAGCGACGTTGCTGCGGCTCCTCACCATGCGGGCAACGATCGCGTCGGCGCGCTCGCCTCGCAATCGTCCCGACGATCTTCATCCACCGCCGGCTGCAGCGGCTTCCCCGCGCACGTGCGCCGCGACGAGCCGGATGGTGTCGTAGGCGACCTCGCCGCCGAGCGCGTCGAAGATCGGCTTCAACCGGCCGTCCTCGCTGCGCTGCACGACCGCACGCACCCTCGACTGCACGTCGGAGGCGACCCAAGGGTCGATGCTCGCCGGCCGTTCGGCCTCGATCCACTCGGCGAGGTACTCGAGCACGGTGCTCGGGGCCCGGCCGAGTTCGCGGGCGCACGTGGCGAGGTCCTTGCCGGCGCGGAACAGCAAGGCCGCCGCCGCGCGGGCCGCAGCTCGCCGCGGCCCATCGCCGGCCGGTCCCTCGACGGCGACGCGCACACCGGCCACCACGGGAACCGCGTCGCCGCCCGGTGCGAGACCGTGTTCGCCACAGAACGTGCCGATCGCGCCGAGGAATCGCACGCCGAACGAATCCAGCTTCTTCTGGCCGACGCCCTTCACCGCCAGCAGTGCCTGTGGCGTTCGCGGCCGGACGCGCGCCATCTCGTCGAGCGTCGCATCGGCGAACACCACGAACGGCGGCACGCCCAGCTCGTTGGCGATCGTGCGGCGCAACTGCCGCAACACGTCGAACAGGCGCTGTTCGCCGGCGTCGAGATCGCGTGGAGCCTCCCGTTCGCCCCCGCGGGCCGCGTCGCGCCGGCCGCGGTTGCCGCGCGCCGACAGCGACTGCTTCGGCGCCAGCAGCACCGCCTGCCGTTCGCCCTTCAGCACCGCCATCGCGTCGCCACCGAGCGCCAACGTCGGGTATTCGCCGTCGCTGCGCATCAGCACGCCGTCGTCGACCAGCTGATCGATCGCGTTGCCGAGCAGCCCCTGCGGCACGCCTTTGCACACGCCGAACGTCGGCAAGCGGTCGTGGCCCCGCTGCAACACCTTCTCGCCGCGGCTGCCGCGCAGCACGTCGATCACGTAGGCCGCCCCGAAGCGCTGGCCGGTGCGCACGACGGCCGACAGGATCTTCTGCGCCAGCACGTGGCCGTCGGGAATCGGTTCGAGTTCGTGCAGGCACACGTCGCACGCGCCGCAGTCCGGTTCGTCGTAGGCCTGGCCGAAGTACTCGCTGATCGCGCGGTGCCGGCCCCGCGCGCGCCCGGCGAAGCGCTGCATCTGCTGCAGCAGGTGCAACTGCGACCGCAGCGCCTCCGGATCGCCGCCCGACTCGGCGTGGCTGCGTTCCATCACCGAACGCCACTTCGCGCCGTCGGCCGCCGAGTACAGCAACAGGCACTCCGCGGGCAGGCCGTCGCGGCCGGCACGGCCGGTCTCCTGCTGGTAGGCCTCGAGGCTCTTGGGCATGCCGGCGTGCACGACGAGCCGCACGTCGCCGCGGTCGATGCCCATGCCGAACGCGACCGTGGCGACGATCACGTGCAATCGTTCGGCGCGGAAGTCGGCGGCGATGCGCGTGCGTTCGCCGGCGGCGAGTCCGGCGTGGTAGGCCTCGGCAGCGATGCCGCGCTGCTGCAGGGCCGACGCCAGTGCTTCGGTGTCCTTGCGGGCGATGCAGTAGACGATCGACGCGGCGTCGGGATGACGGCGGATCGCGGCCGCGACCTGCCCTTCGAGATCCTGGCGCGGCAACACGCGGTAGCACAACTCGGGGCGATCGAACGTGCCGACCAGGCGCACCGGATCGTGCAGGCGCAGCTGCGCCTCGATGTCCTCGCGCACCCGCGGCGTCGCCGTCGCGGTGAACGCCACGCAGGGCACGCCGGGCAGCCGATCGCGCAGTTCGGCAAGGCGCCGATACTCGGGCCGGAAATCGTGCCCCCACTGGCTGATGCAGTGCGCCTCGTCGATGGCGATCGCGGCCGGGCGAACGTTCGCGAGCCAGCGCAGGAACCCGTCCATGAACAGGCGCTCGGGGGCGACGAACAGGAGGCGCAGCGAACCGTCCTGCGCCATCGCCCGCAGTTCGGCGCGGGCCGAAGCGTCGAGGTTGCTGTGCGCCGCCGCGGCCGGCACGCCGGCGACGCGCAGGCCGTCGACCTGGTCCTGCATCAGCGCGATCAACGGCGACACGACGACGACCAGGCGATCCTGCACGAGCGCGGGCAGCTGGTAGCACAGCGACTTGCCGCCGCCGGTCGGCATCACGACCAGTGCGTCGCGCCCGTCGAGCACCGCGTCGATCGCCTCGCGTTGCATCGGCCGCAGCGCGTCGAAACCGAACCAACGCTGCAGGGCGGTGTGGATGGCGGCGGTGCGATCGGCGGGCGAGGTCACGGCGGCTGTCGTAGCCGATCCGGCGAAGGGCGGCGAGGCCACAGTGCTGTTGCGGCCGAGCCGCCCGGCCCGTGTCATGCACGGATGCGCGCCGTTGCCCCGTCGTCCGTCCTGCTCGCATTCCTGGCCCCGCTCGCATCCCAGGAGCCACGCCCGCTGCCGTCGCTCGAGGCCGCCACCCGCATCCACGACACCAGGGCCGCCGCCGACCGCACCTGGCCGGAACTGGTCGAAGCGCTGGCGCAGGTCGACGTCGTGTTCCTCGGCGAGACGCACGTCGACGACACCACGCATCAGGTCGAACTGCGCGTGCTGCAGGAGATGCTGCACCGACGCCAAGGCCGGGTCGTGCTGGCGATGGAGATGTTCGAACGCGACGTGCAGCCCGTGCTCGACGAC
>JAEUHV010000165.1 GCA_016794485.1 Planctomycetota bacterium | reverse complement strand
TCGCGCACCTTGGCGGCGACGACGAACTCCTGTTCGTGCTGCAGTCCGATCGTGTCGACCAGTTCGTAGCGCGGCTGCCCGAGCCCGTGGTGCTGGCACCAGTGCAGCAGCGCGGTCTTGGCGTCCTTCTCCGCCAGCGGCGCGGCTTCGGCGGCGTCCTTCGGCAGCACGTGGCGCTTCACGAACTTGCGCGCCGCGACGACGCCGCCGTCGAGCAGGATCGCGCCCAGCACGGCTTCGACCAGGTCGGCGAGGATGCGTTCGCTGTGGCGTTCGCTGTCGCGCAGGCTCTTGCCGCCGAGCAGGTGGTCGACGAGCCCGAGCTCGCGGGCGATCGCCGCGAGCGGCCGTCGGCTGACGATGCGCGCCCGGGCCTCCGTCAACGAGCCTTCGGCCGCCTCGCCGCCGCTGCGGAAGAGCACGTCGGCGACCGCGAAGTTCAGGAACGCGTCGCCCAGGAACTCGAGCCGTTCGTAGCTGGGTCGGCCTTCGTTGCCGAGCGAAGAATGGGTCAGGGCGCGGTCGAGCAGGCCGAGGTCGTCGAAGGTGTGGCCCAGCCGGCGCGCGAGTTCGCGCAGGGTACGAGACCTCGCTGCGGTCGGAAGATCGTCGGGCGGGGGCATGGCCGGCGGCGAGAGGGTAGTCGCCGGCCCGACCACTGGCCACCCTCGGTGCGGGACGGCCGGCACCGTCCGCCGCGTTCGGCTCAGCTCGGCTCAGCTCGGCTCGGCGACGCGCAGGGCGCGCGGGAACAGCACGTGGTTCTCGAGGTGGATGTGCTCCATCACCGAACGCTCGAACTCCGACAGCCCGAGGTACAGCGCCCGCCATGTGCCGCACGCCCCTGGCGGCGCTTGGAACCCGTGCGCCAGCACACGCATGCGTGCGAGGTCGCGGCCGTGCTCGTCGTGCTCCGCGGTCAGGCACTGGATCGGCGCCCAGGCCGACAGTTCGGCCCCGGCCAGCAGCATCGGGAACAGGATGCGTTCCTCCTTTTGCATGTGGCGTTCCAGCGCGTCGGCCATCGTGTGCAGGTGCTCGGCCAGGCCGGCCGGGCAGTCCGGCTTGCCGCCGTGCACGCGTTCGACCTTCTCGGCCATCGCCAGGAGGCGAGGCAGTTCGGTGCGATGGCCGGCGTGGTAGTGGTCGACGATGTGCACGATCAGCTGCGCCGGGGGCCGTTCCGACCAGTTGCCGTCGGGCGGCGGCGTGGTCGTTTCGCGCCGCAGTTCGTCGAGCAGTTCCTCGACGGGCAGGCGCCGATCGCGGCACGCCTCGGCCAGCGTGCGCTTGCCCTGGCAGCAGTAGTCGAGTTCGTGGCGCTGGAACACCCGCGAGGCACCGGCCCACTGCGTGGCCAGTTCGGCGAGTGTGGAGTCGGGACGGAACAGGGTCGGGTCGCACATGGGCGGTTGCACCTCGCCCGGATCAACCGACGGTTTGGTCCTGAATTGCGCCAGCAGGGCGGGCCACAGGGCCCGGTCCGACGGGGTAGATGGCCCACCCGCGCCTTGGCGCGCGGGCTAGCCCTCTTCGCTACGGCGGTCGTTGCGCTTGCGGTCGGTTTCCTTCAGGTACAGCTTGCGCAGCCGGACCGCCTTCGCGGTCACCTCGACCAGTTCGTCCTCGCCGACGTATTCGAGCGCGTCCTCGACGCTGAACGAGCGCGGCGGCGGCAGCTTGACGAACGTCTCCTTGGTCGAACTGCGCACGTTGGTCGCCTTCTTCTCGCGCACGACGTTGACGACCAGGTCGTTGTCCTTGCAGTGCTCGCCGACCAGCATGCCCTCGTAGACCTCGGCGCCTTCCTGCACGAAGAACGAGCCGCGGTCGCGCAGGCCGTCCATCGCGTAGAACGTCGTCTGGCCCTGCGCCATCGACACCAGCACGCCGGCGATGCGTTCCTCGATCGCGCCGCGGAACGGGCCATAGCCGTGGAACACGTGGTGCATCGTCGCCTGGCCGGCGGTGGCGTTGAGCAGCCGGCTGCGCACGCCGATCAGGCCGCGCGCCGGCACCGTGAACTCGAGGCGCGTGAACGTGCCCTTGCGGTCCATCTTCAGCAGTTCGGCGCGGCGCGTGCCGAGGATCTCGATCACCTTGCCGACCGCGTCGGCCGGGGCGTCGACCGTCAGGTACTCGATCGGCTCCTGCTTCTCGCCGTCGATCGTCTTGAACAGCACCTGCGGCTTCTGCACCGCGAACTCGAAGCCTTCGCGCCGCATCGTCTCGAGCAGGAAGCCGAGGTGCATGACGCCGCGGCCGGACAGCTTGAAGCTGTCGGCGCCGTCGCCCGCTTCCACGCGCAGCGCCACGTTGACGCGCAGCTCCTTGTCGAGCCGGTCGCGCAGGTGGCGCGAAGTCATGAACTTGCCGCCGTCCTTGCCCGCGAACGGCGAGTCGTTGACGCGCATGACGATGGTCATGGTCGGCTCGTCGATCGCGATCACCGGCATCGCCTCGGGCCGGTCGAGGGCCGCGACGGTGTCGCCGATCTCGATGGTCTCGATGCCGTAGATCGCGCACAGGTCGCCGGCCTCGACCTGCTTGGCGTCCTCGCGCGACAGGCCGACGAAGCGGTACACGCCGCGCACCATGGTCTCCTTCTGCGCGCCGGTGCGCGACAGGTGCATGACCCGTTCGGCGCCCTTCATCGTGCCGCGATGGACCCGGCCGATCGCGATGCGGCCGACGTAGTCGCTCCAGTCGAGCGAGGTGACGCGGAACTGCAGCGGCTGGGTCGGGTCGTCCTTCGGCGCGGGGATGTGCGACAGGATCGCCTGGAACAGCGACTCCAGGCTCTTGCCTTCGCCGCCCTGCTTCGCGGCCTCGAGATCCGCAGTCATCCAGCCCTGGCGGCCCGAGCCGTAGAACACCGGGAACTCCAGCGCGGCTTCGTCGGCGTCGAGGTCGATGAACAGGTCGAACACCTCGTTGACGACTTCCTGCGGGCGCGCCTCGGGCTTGTCGATCTTGTTGACCACGACGATCGGCTTCAGGTGGTGGCTGAACGCCTTCTGCAGCACGAAGCGCGTCTGCGGCATCGGCCCTTCGGCGGCGTC
>JAEUHV010000164.1 GCA_016794485.1 Planctomycetota bacterium | reverse complement strand
GCGCGCACCTTTCGGGCACGGCTGCTGGCGATCACCTTGGCCGAAGGCTCCGGCCTCGTGCCACGCGGCACGCACCGGGCCGACTGGTTCGTGCCACCCGCCGAACTGGACCACTGCGCCAACGCCGCCGGCCTCGTGCGGATCACCCGCTGCGGCGAGTCGGTGCGGCCGCTGGCGACGCTGCGTCGGCGGGCGATCGTGCTGCGGAAGAGCCGCGACTTCTCGGTCGGGTACGCGGTGCTCTACCGCCGGAGGAGTGCATGAACCTGCGCCCACGGGTCGCGGCCGCCGCGATGGCTTTGACCAGCCACGGCCTGTTCGTCGCCGCCGTCGGCAGCATGGCGGTCGCCCTGGCGACCGGCTGCCAGCTCGGGCTCGGCCGCTTGCCGGCCGGCGTCGCCGTGCTCGGCGACCTGCTGCTCGTGCTGCAGTTTCCTCTGCTGCACAGCTTCCTGTTGCACGACCGTGGCCGCCGCACGCTGCAGCGGCTGTCGCCGTTCGGGCACGGCAAGGCGCTGGCCCTGTCGACCTACGCGCTGGTGGCGTCGCTGCAACTGCTGCTGGCGTTCTGGGCGTGGACGCCGTCGGGTGTGGTCTGGCATCGCCCGCACGGCTGGACCGGTGTGGTGCAGTGGGCCACGTTCGGGGCCGCGTGGCTGTTCCTGCAGAAGGCGCTGTACGACGCGGGCCTCGGCACGCAGACCGGGTTCTCCGGATGGTGGGCCTTGTGGCGCGGCCGGCCGGTCGATTTCGGCCGCATGCCCACCCGCGGACTGTTCGCGTTCTGCCGGCAGCCGATCTACCTCGGCTTCGCCATGGTGTTGTGGACCGCACCGGTCTGGAGCCTGGACTGGCTGTTGCTGGCGGCGGGCTGGTCGGTCTACTGCTTCGTCGGCCCACGCTGGAAGGAAGCGCGTTGGGCTCGTTGGCACGGGGCCGAGTTCGCGGCCTACCGTGCGTCCGTTCCGTACCTGTTGCCGAGGTTTCGCCGTTGAAGATCGTCGCCGTCCGCTCCGCCTTCCCGACCCACTGGTACGACCAGCGCACGCTGACCGACACGATCGTTCGCCTCGTCGGTGCCGATGCGCGGCTTGCCGAACGGATCCGTTCGCTGCACGCCAACACGGGGATCGACGGTCGTTTCCTGGTGCTGCCGCTCGAACGCTACGCGGAGCTCGGCGACTTCACCGCGGCCAACGCCGCCTGGGTCGAGGGCGCGCTGCAGCTCGGCGAGGCCGCGGTCGGCCGGGCGCTGGCCGCCGCCGGCGTGACGGCACGGGACGTCGACGCGATCTTCTTCTCGACGGTGACCGGGCTCGCCAGTCCGTCGATCGACGCTCGGCTGGTGACGCGGCTCGGATTCCGCACCGACGTGAAGCGCATGCCGCTGTTCGGGCTCGGCTGTGTCGCCGGCGCGGCGGCGGTGTCGCGTGCCGTCGACTACCTGCGCGGGCACCCGCGCGGCGTCGCCGTGGTGCTGACCGTCGAACTGTGCTCGCTGACCCTGCAGCCGCAGGATCGATCGGTCGCGAACCTGATCAGCATGGGGGTGTTCGGCGATGGCGCCGCAGCCGCCGTCCTGGTCGGCGCCGAACATCCGCTCGCCGGAGTGGCGGTCGAAGCGACCCGGTCCGTGTTCTATCCCGAGACCGAACACGTGATGGGCTGGGACATCGGTGCGCACGGGTTCCGCATCGTGTTGTCGGCCGAAGTTCCGGCGGTCGCGCGCGAACGTGTTCCCGTCGACGTCGACGCGTTCCTCGCCGACCACGGCCGGCGCCGCGCCGACGTCCGGCACTGGGTGGCGCATCCCGGTGGGCCGAAGGTGTTGCAAGGCCTGCAGGACGGCCTCGGGCTTCGCCATGAAGACCTGCGCTGCAGCTGGGAGTGCCTGGCCCGGGCCGGCAACCTGTCGAGTGCGTCGGTGTTGATGATCCTCGAACGCACCCTGCAGTCGCGAGGTGCGTTGCCGGGCGACCTCGGTGTGCTGCTGGCGATGGGACCGGGCTTCTGCAGCGAGTACCTGATGCTGCGCTGGTGATCAGGCCAGGGGTTTCGTTTCGCCTGGCCCGCTGTTGGCGGCGAGTTTGTTGTAGAGCGTCTTCAAGGCGATGCCGAGCACCTGCGCCGCGCGCGTCTTGTTGCCCTGGCACTGCCGCAGGGCCCGTTGGATCGCGATCGCCTCCAGGCTCGACAGGTCGAGCGTCGGCAGGTCGCCGGCGGTCGCCTGGCTCGGCGGCGCCGGCTGCGCCGGCGGCAGCGCGATCGCCTCGATTTCGGCGGCGCCGATGGTGGGGCCGTCGGCGAGCACCGCGAGCCGCA
Organism: Planctomycetota bacterium; assembly: GCA_016794485.1. Lineage (GTDB taxonomy): Bacteria > Planctomycetota > UBA1135 > UBA1135 > UBA2386 > UBA2386. Next base: position 8,472 of record JAEUHV010000164.1, on the reverse strand, counting down.
CGATCGCGTTCTCGAGCTCGCGCACGTTGCCGGGCCAGTCGTAGGCCTGCAGCCGCTGGCGCGCGTCCTCGGCCAGCTGCAGGTTCCGGCCGGCGCGCACCGACTCGCGCTGCAGGAATGCCGTCGCCAGGTCGGCGATGTCCGCGCGGCGTTCGCGCAAGGGAGGAACGTGCAGCTCGAGCACGGCCAGCCGGTAGTAGAGGTCCTCGCGGAAGGTGCCGTCCTTGCACTTGGCGCGTAGATCGCGATGCGTGGCGGCCACGAGGCGCACGTCGACGTGGCGTACCTGGTCGCTGCCGACCGGCCGGATCTCGCCGAACTGGACCGCGCGCAGCAGCGCCGGCTGCACCTCGAGCGGCAGTTCGCCGACTTCGTCGAGGAACAGGGTGCCGCCGTGCGCCGCTTCGAACAGGCCGAGCCGTTTGTGTTCGGCGCCGGTGAAGGCGCCCTTCACGTGGCCGAACAGCTCGCTCTCGACCAGGTCGCGCGGGATCGCGCCGCAGTGCACGACCACGAACGGTTGCGGCGCGCGGTTGGACGCGGCGTGCAGCCGTCGGGCCACCAGTTCCTTGCCGGTGCCGCTCTCGCCGTGCACCAGGACGCCTTCGGCCGACGTCGCGACGCGCGCGATCTGCCGGTCGAGTTGTCGCGCCGCGTCGCTGCCGGGCGAGACCAGGAGCGCTCCGGCGGCACCGTGCGCGGCGGCCGTGCGCAGTCGCAGGTTCTCGCGGCGCAGCGCGCCGTGCTGCAGCGCGCGCCGCACCGTGGCTTCGAGCGTGTCGAGTTCGACCGGCTTCTGCAGGAAGTCGAACGCGCCGCGTTGCATCGCTGCGACCGCGAGGTGCACGGTGCCGTGCCCCGTGCAGACCACGACCGGAAGGTCCGCATCCTGGGCGATGAGGCCCTGCAGAACGTCCATGCCCGGAGTGCCCGGCAGGTGCAGATCGAGGATCACCGCGTCGGGGGCCTCGGCCGCCGCGCGTTCGACGGCGCCGGTGCCGCTGGCGTGGGCGACCACCTGGAAACCCATGCGCTGCAGTTCGCGCGCCAGCACGAGCCGCAGGCTGGCGTCGTCCTCGACCAGCAGGAGTCGTTCGGCCGTGGGCATCTCACAGCGCCTTGACGCGCAGGTTGCGGTAGGCGACTTCGTCGCCGTGGTCCTGCAGGCACAAACGGCCGCGCGCCGCCTTGCCGAACGGCCAGTCCTTGAACTTGCTGGCGGCGATCATCGCGTCCCATTCGGGGCCGGTGCCGGGTGCGTCGACGACCTGCACGCCGTTCAACCAGAAGCGGATGCGGCCTTCGTGCACGAGGATGCGCGCGTCGTTCCACGCGCCGGCCGGCCGCACCGGGGCGTCCTTCGGCGCGACCAGGTCGTACAGCGCGCCGACGGCGTGCTTCTTGCCCGGCTTGCTGCCGACGTCGTCGAGCACCTGGAACTCGGGCCCCGACATGTACGACGTCTCGTTGGTCTCGGTCACGTGCCACATCACGCCGCTGTTCGCCTTCGGTGCCACGCGGAACGAGAAGCGGAAGTCGAAGTCGCCGTACTCGTCGCGCGTCACCAGGTCGCCACCACCGCCACCGGCTTCGTGCACGAGGGCCGCGTCGCGCACGGTCCAGCCCTGCGCTGGCATCTCGGCAAGCTTGTAACCGCGCCACGCTTCTACCTTCTTGCCGTCGAACAGCACCACGAAGCCCTCCTTGCCTTCCTGCGCCGACAGCGTGTTCAGCGGCTCGGGGGCCAGGGAGACGACTCCGGTAGCGGCCCATTCGGTGCCGCGCGCGACCAGTCTCCGCAGTTGCGGATCGGCCCAGGTCGCCCGGCTCTGGGCGACGCCGCGCCAGACGTGTCCGAGCGGGGTGTGGAACACGCGACCCTTGCCCCAGGTGCCGACCGTCGCCATCGGCTCGTGCCGGCCGGTGCCGCCGGTCTTCTGGTCGCTGAACGCGCTCAACAGGACCTTGAACTCGGCGCCGGGCGTGTAGACGAGCGCGTGGTAGAGCTCGTCGGGGTGCATCGTCAGGTCGGCCATGCCGGCGGTGATCGGATGGTTGCGGTCGACGACCGCGACGTCGAACGGGTGGTAGGCGCCGTGGCCGGTGCCGGCCCGCCACATCAGGCCGATCATGCGTTCGTACTCGGTCCAGCCCTCGAACGCGTTGTTGGCCGCGTGCAGCGCGACGACCCCGACGCCGCCTTCGACCGCGCGCAGGAAACCCTGTTCGGCGGCGCCACCCCAACGTTCCTTGCGGTTGTAGTCGAGCACCAGGACGTGCAGTTCGCCGCGCTGCGCCCTGGTCGGTGCGTCGACCAGCCACTGCTCCGGGTCGGCGGTGGTCTCGACCTGGAACCGGCCGGTCTCGCTCAGCGCGCGACCGATCTCCGGCGCCGTCCATTCCCAGTCGTGGTTGTTGGCGCCAGTGACGACCACGGCGCGGATCGGCGGGTCCTGCGGGACGAACGCGGCGACGAACGTGAAGACGGCGAGCATCCCGACAACGTATCGGTGTACGGCGGCGCTGGCGATGGCGCGTCCGTTCCGCTACGAACCCGGCCCATGCGGTGGTGGGCGGCAGTCGGATCTCTCCTCCTCTCCGGTCTCGTCGGGCGCTCCGGCGTGGGCCAGTCCCTCGCCCGCGCGGTCGCGGAGGCCGAGGCCCTCGGCGCGCGCACCGGCGTCGTCGTGTGCAGCGCCGACGCGAAGGTGCTGTACGTGCACCGCGGCACCGAGCTGTTCATGCCTGCCAGCAACATGAAGGTGCTGACCGCGGCCGCCGTCGTCGCGGGCCTCGGGCCGGACCACGTGTTCCGCACCCGGTTCGCCCTCGAGGGCGGCAACCTCGTCGTGTTCGCCAGCGGCGACCCGAACTGGATCTCCGGGCAATCGCACGATCCGGCCGCGGTGTTCGGCACCGTCGCGGCGAACCTGCGCAAGCTCGGCGTGCGATGTGTCGGCGCGATCACGCTGCGGCCAGGGACGTTCACGGGGCCCGGACGGCCGCCGACCTGGCCTCAGGACCAGCTGTCGACCTACTACTGCGCGCCGACCGGGCCGTTCGTGCTCGAACAGGGCACGTTCCACGTGCACATCGAGGCGCAGAAGGGCGAAGCCCACGCCGACGTCGTGGCGCCGCGCGCCGACATGCCGGTGCGCTCGCAGGTCAGCCTGGTCGACTCCGCCAAGAACGCCACCTACGGCGCCATCGACCAGGGTGATGCCGTGGTCGTGCGCGGTCGGTTCCCGCGCCGCGGTTCGCCGGTCACGATCAAGACCGCGGTCGACGATCCCGCGGTGTGGTTCGTAGCCGCAATGCGCAAGGCGCTGGTCGACGGCGGCATCACGCTCGGCACGACGCCGACGATCGCCGACCAGCTGGTCTACGAACACACGACCGGGTTGCAGCCGGCGATCGAACGCATGCTCGAAGACTCGTCGAACTTCGATGCCGAGCAGTGCCTGCGGGTGCTCGGGGACGTGCGCTACGGCGACGGCAGCCTGGTCGGCGCGCGCGCGGCCCTGCAGCAACAGGTCGTGCGGCTGGTCGGGCGCATGCCCGACGGGGTCGTGTTCGCCGACGGCTCCGGGCTGTCCCGGCAGAACCAGGTGTCGCCGGGCCTGCTGGTCACGGCCCTGGTCGATGCCAACCGCGGCCAGGGCGCGGCCCTGCTGCGCGATTCGTTGCCGGTGGCCGGGCGCAGCGGCACGCTCGCCGAACGGTTCACCGGTTCGGACCTGGTCGGCCGGGTACATGCCAAGACCGGCTGGATCCGCGGCGCGTCGTCGCTGTCGGGCTACGTCGAGACCAGGGACCGGCAGGTGCGGTGGTTTTCGATCCTGATGAACTACGACCCGAAGAAGGACGGCCTGAACCGCGACTTGAAGCGGCTGCAGGAGGAGATCGTGCAGGCGATCGATCGCCTCGACGGAGCCCGGTGACGGCCTTGCCCGACCTGCAGCCGTTCCTGCGGCAAGCGCGCGTGTTGGCGCAGCGCGCCGGGGACGAGCTGCTGCGGTTCCGTCGCGAGCATCCGGTGCGGCCCGAGTCGAAGGGGCGGCGGCGCGAACTGGTCACCGCGGCCGACCGCGCTGCCGAGCGCATCGTCGTCGAAGGCCTGCTCGCCGCGTTCCCGGACCATGGCGTGCTCGCCGAGGAAGGTGTGTTGACGACGCAGGGCGTCGCCAGCAACGCGTCGGACTGGACCTGGATCGTCGATCCGCTCGACGGCACGACGAACTACGTGCACGGGCTCGTGCACTTCGCGGTGGCGATCGCGCTGGCGTTCCGCGCCGAGCCGGTGGTGGGCGTCGTGCACGCGCCGGCCCTGGGCGAGACGTTCTTCGGCAGCAAGGGGCACGGCGCGTTCCGGCTCGGCGGCGACGGCGTCGAGCGGCGGCTCGCGGTGTCGCCGACCGCGGAGTTCGCCGACGCGCTGCTGGCGACCGGCTTCTCGTACAACCGCAACGAACCGGGCCGCGACGACAACACCGGCCACATTGCCGCGATCCTGCCGCACTGCCGCGACCTGCGCCGGCTCGGCTCCGCCGAGCTCGACCTCTGCTACGTCGCGGCCGGGGTCTACGACGGCTACTGGGAGCGCTACCTGGCGCCGTACGACACCGCCGCCGGCGCGGTGTTCGTGCGCGAAGCCGGCGGTCGCGTCAGCGATTGGAACGGCGGCGACGACTGGTTGTTCGGCGAGCAGGTCTGCGCGTCGAACGGGCGCCTGCACGCCGAGCTGCTCGCGCGGCTGCGGTAGCCGGACGGCGCCTTCCGGAAAAGCGATCGGATCGTGCGAGATCCCGTCGTTGAACCTCCGCCGACGAGCCCCGATATCGCGCGCCATGCGATGTCCACGATGTACCTCGGTCGTGCTCGACGAGCGCGATCGCGACGGAATCCAGATCGACAGCTGCCCACAGTGCCGAGGGGTCTGGCTCGACCGCGGGGAGCTCGAGCGCCTGGTCGCCCGGGCCACGCTCGAACTCGAGCAGGAGCTTGCGGCCCGGAGCACGGGTGCGCCGTCGCTTCCGGGGATGGCCCGCGGCACCGAGGTGCGTCGTCACGACGACGACGACGACGACGATGACGACGACCGCCGACGTTGGCAGCGTGGCCACCCCAGCCACCCCGGTGGTTCAGGACCGAGCCCGGCCGAAGGCCAACCCAGACGGCGCCGCTGGTTCGAGGTGTTCGACCTGTTCGATTGATGCCACGGCGATCCTCAGGCGCCACGCCCGGCGCACATCGAACCGGCGCCGGCCCCGGTCAGATCGGTTGGCGCTGTGGCGCCAACACGCCGTCGGGATCGGGGACCATGCGCACCACGTGGCCGCCGCGGCACAGGGGCGAGCGTTTCAGCAGCGGGCGCAGGACCTCGAGCAAGCGGTCGACGTCTGGGGTGGCGAAGAACAGGGTGCACTCGCCGCCGCCGAGTTCGTCGCCGTCGTACTCGCCGACCCCGGCCGCAGCGACCGCGTCGGCCAGTTCGTCCGCGAACGCCTCGATCTGCTGCCGTTCGTCGTGGGTGCCCATCTGGCGGTTGCTGAGGCGCAACACGACCAGGAGGTCGAGTTCGTCGCCGCCGTCGTCCTCGTCACCGTCTGCTGCTTGCATGCCGGAACCGTAGGGGCGGTCCCGTTCCGGTGCACGCGGGACGGAGCCCGGAGCCGGCGGCAGGCCCGGCTGGCCATCGGGACCCTGCCCGTTATGCTGCGGGGTTGCTCGCTTGGCCACGAACTCGAAATCGACCCCATCGCCGGGGGCTGTCGCGTCCGTCGACTGTGTCGTCGTCAAGGGCGCCCGCGAACACAACCTGCAGGGCGTCGACCTGACGTTCCCGCGCGACACCCTGACCACGTTCACCGGCGTGTCGGGCTCGGGCAAGTCGAGCCTCGCCTACCACACCATCTACCAGGAAGGGCAGCGCCGCTTCCTGGAGAGCCTGTCGAGCTACGCCCGCCAGTTCCTCGGCCGCATGGAGAAGCCGAAGGTCGACCTGGTCGAGGGCCTGTCGCCGACCGTGTCGATCGACCAGAAGTCGCAGAGCCACAGCGTGCGCTCGACGGTCGGCACCCTCACCGAGGTCGCCGACTTCCTGCGGTTGTTGTGGTCGCGCCTGGGTGATCCCAAGTGCCCGGAATGTGGGGCGGCCATCGAGGCGTGGTCGCCGGACCGCGTCGTCGATGCGATCGTCGACGGGCACGCGGGGGTGGCGGCGATGGTGCTGGCGCCGGTGGTGCGCGAACGCAAGGGCGAGTACCGCAAGGAACTCGCCGAGTGGGCGCAGAAGGGCTTCGTGCGCGCCCGCATCGACGGGGTCGTGCGGCGGCTCGACGAACCGATCGAACTGGCGCGCTACCAGTACCACACCATCGAGCTGGTGGTCGACCGGTTGACGATCCAGAAGGACAGCCGTTCGCGGCTGGCGGAGGCGGTCGAACAGGCGCTCGGCCTCGGCGGCGGCCTCGTGGCGCTCGCGTGGGGCGAGGACGGCTACCGGCTGTTCTCGACGGCGCGCAGTTGTCCGGCCGGCCACGGTTCACTGCCGGAGCTGGAGCCGCGCCTGTTCTCGTTCAACAGCCCGAGCGGCGCGTGCCCGACCTGCGATGGTCTCGGCGAGACCTTCGGGTTCGCGCCGGAACTGCTGGTGGCCGACGCCGCCAAGTCGATCCGCGAGGGTGCGCTGCACGTGTTCACCGACGAGGGGCGGCTCGTCTACGGTCGCTTGACGGTGGACCATCTCGCCGAGGTCGGCCGCGCGTTCGGGTTCGACTGCGACACGCCGTGGCAGAAGCTGACGGCGAAGGCGAAGAAGATCGTGCTGCACGGCAGCGGCAGCCAGACGTTCGAGTTCCAGTGGAAGCGCCAGACGGCGATGTTCACCACGACCGGCAGCGACCGCATCGCGTTCCCCGGCATCCTCGGCCACCTGCAGAACGTCTACCGGCCGTCGCGCGCGCGGCACCTCGATCGCTTCCGCGCCTCGGTGCCGTGCGCGGACTGCGGCGGCGCGCGGTTGTCGGCGGCGGCGCGCGCGGTGACGTTCCAGGGGCAGGCGCTGCCCGCGGTGCTGGCGTTGTCGGTCGACGAGGCGCTGGCCTGGGTGCGCGCGATCCGGCTCGAAGGCAACCGCGAACGCATCGGCCGCGACATCACCGCCGAGATCGAGCGTCGGCTCGTGTTCCTCGCCGACGTCGGCCTCGGCTACTTGACCCTGGCCCGGCGCGCGCCGACGTTGAGCGGCGGCGAATCGCAGCGCATCCGGCTCGCGGCGCAGGTCGGGGCCGGGCTGCGCGGCATCCTGTACGTGCTCGACGAACCGAGCATCGGGCTGCACGCCAGGGACCAGGAACGGCTGCTGCGCACGCTCGAGGCGCTGCGCGACCGCGGCAACACCGTCGTCGTCGTCGAACACGACGAGGAGACGATGCGACGCAGCGACTTCCTGGTCGACATCGGCCCGGACGCGGGCGTGCACGGCGGCCGGATCACCGCGGCCGGCACGCCGGCCGAAGTCGAGGCGACCCCCGGTTCGCTGACGGGGCGCTACCTGCGCGGCGAACTGGTCGTGCCGATGCCAAAGCAGCGGCGCACCGGCGACAAGGGGCGGCTCGCGATCCGTGGCGCGCGCCACCACAACCTGCAAGGCATCGACGTCGACGTGCCGCTCGGGCGCCTGGTGGCGGTGACCGGCGTGTCCGGGTCCGGCAAGTCGACACTCGTGCACCACGTGCTGGTGCCGGCGTTGCAGCGCACGCTGATGGACGCCGACGCCGGGCCGTCGTTCTGCGAACGCATCGACGGCATCGACCAGCTCGACAAGGTGATCGAGATCGACCAGGCGCCGATCGGGCGCACGCCGCGCAGCAACCCGGCGACCTACACCGACCTGTGGACGCACGTGCGCGACCTGTTCGCCCTGCTGCCGGAGTCGAAGCTGCGCCAGTACGAGAAGGGCCGGTTCTCGTTCAACGTGCCCGGCGGTCGCTGCGAGGCGTGCGAAGGGGCGGGGGTCACCACGCTGGAGATGAACTTCCTGGCGCCGGTCGAGGTCGTGTGCGAGGAGTGCGGCGGAGCGCGCTTCCACGCCGAGACCCTCGCGATCCGCTGGCAGGGCAAGAGCGTGCACGACGTGCTCGAGATGACGGTCGACGAGGCGGCGAAGTTCTTCGCCGACATCCCGAAGATCGCGCGCGGCCTCGTCGCCATGCAGGACGTCGGCCTCGGCTACCTCAAGCTCGGCCAGCCGTCGACGACGTTGTCGGGAGGCGAGGCGCAGCGGGTGAAGCTCGCCACCGAGCTGCAGCGGCCGGCCACGGGCAAGACGTTCTACGTGCTCGACGAGCCGACGACCGGCCTGCACTTCCACGACGTGGCGCGGCTGATGGAGTCGCTGCAGCGGCTGGTCGAGGCCGGCAACACGGTGCTCGTGATCGAACACAACCTCGACGTCGTGCGGGCCGCCGA
>JAEUHV010000145.1 GCA_016794485.1 Planctomycetota bacterium | reverse complement strand
GTCGCCGCTCGGCGCCGCCGCGGTGCGTCAACGTCGCGGTCGCGAGCCCGCCGAGCAGCAGCAGTGCGGATCCGGCCACGAGCCACGGCGTCGGCGAGCGGCGAGGTTGCGGTCGTTCCTGCATGCGTCAGGGCTCAGCCTAAAGCACCGATGCCACCGAGCCGATAGGCGGCGAATGGTCCATCTCCGCTCCTTCGCGCTCGTCGCGTGTGCGTTCGCCGTCTCCGCCCCCCTGTTCGCCCAAGGCACGACCTACTACGTGTCCGACGCCCGCGGCAAAGGCAAGAAGGGCACCAAGGAAGAGCCGGTCAGCGACCTGTCGATCCTCATTCCGATGCTGAAGAACGGCGACACCGTGCTGGTCGCCGGCGGCGTCTATCTCGGCCGCGGCGACTGCGGCAGCGACAAGATCCCGGTAACCTGTTCGATCATCGGCGGCTGGAACGAGGAGTTCACCGCGCGCGACCCTTGGGGCGCTTGCCGCTCCGTGTTCGCCGGCGACAACAAGGCCAAGAACTGGAACTTCAACGCGCGGCTGTGGTTCGACTGCCGCGGCCAGAAGGAGCCGGGCAAGATCGTGATCGACGGCATCGTGGTCGACAACGGCCCGCGCAACTACTACCAGAAGGACGCGGGCACGAAGATCGTGCGCAAGGCCAACATGGCCACGGGCAACAACGCCACGCCCGAGTCGCCCGGCATCTTCGTCGACACGCCGAAGGGCGGCACCGCGACGATCACCAACTGTGTCGTGATGAACACCGCCCCCACCGGCGGCACCGGCGCGATCTACGCGTTCGGCCACGAGAACTCGACGTTGACGATCGCCAACAACCTCGTGGTCAACAACACCGGCAACGGCATCAACTGCTGCTCGTGCTGGCACCCGAAGGACGGCAAGGGCCTGCCGAAGTTCACCGTCGCCGAGAACACGGTGCTGTTCAGCTGGAAGTACGACCCGATCGCGACGCACGGCGGCAGTTCGCTGAAGATGGACGGTGACACGGTCGTCACCGCGACCGGCAACGCGTTCGGCTTCAACGACTACTACGACGTCGACAACGTCAAGCAGTCGAAGGGCCTGACGCTGAAGGACAACCTGCTCGGCCCGGCCCTGGTCGGCGAGTACAACGAGTTCAACACCGTGCTGGCGGCGGCCAAGATGGAGGAGGAGGCGCAGCTGCTGTCGGCCGAGTCGACCGGCAACGTCACCGGCAAGATCGAGCTCGAGCTCGATCCGATGTGGGCCACGAACTTCGCCGCGCGCCAGGTCATCGACCGCGCCAAGGCCGAGGCCGACGTGAAGGAGAAGGACGGCTGGCAGAACGACCTGCGCGGCATGCTCGGCCTCAACAAGGTCGGCACCGACCTCAAGGCCGACAGCGACGTGTGGCTGCACCGCATGGCGATCGACGACGCGCTGAAGACCGGCATGGCCAAGGTGCAGGGCAAGTACGGCTGCCAGAACCCGAACACCGGCGCAGCCGCGCCGGGCAAGTGAACGACTGACGATCGCCGCGGCGCCACGGCCTCGAAAAGACCGCGCCGCAGGGCCACGATGGGCGGACCGTGACGCCACGCTTCCGCCCGTTGCCGTTCGCCCTCCTGTCGACTGCCGCGGCCCTCGCCGCGCAACACGACACCGCCGACAAACCCGAGTCGCGCCCGATGTACGTGGCGCCGGCCAGCGGTGACGCCGAGGCCCAGATCCGCGGGTTCCAGCTGGCGAACCGCCTCGTCTGCGACCTGGTCGCCGCCGAGCCCGACCTGTGCAACGCGGTCGCATTCACCGTCGACGGCAAGGGCCGCTTCTGGGTCGCGGAGACGTTCCGCATCAACGACGGCGTGTTCGACACCCGCAGCTACATGCAGTGGAAGGACGACGACCTCGCGTGCCTGACCGTCGCCGACCGGATCGCGAAGTACGAGAAGCACATCGCGAAGGACGTCCCGAAGTACGCCGCGTACTCGGAGCGCATCCGCATGCTGGTCGACACCGACCGCGACGGCAAACTGGATCGTTCGACGGTGTTCGCCGACGGCTTCGCCGACCTCGCCGATGGCATCGCGTCCGGCCTGCTGCCGATCGGCGACGAGATCTGGTTCACCAACATCCCGAAGCTGTGGCGCCTGCGCGACCGCGACGGCGACGGCAAGGCCGACGAACGCCACGTCGTACACGACGGCTACGGCGTGCACACGTCGCTGATCGGCCACGACCTGCACGGCCTCGTGCTCGGCCCCGACCGCCGCGTCTACTTCTCGATCGGGGACCGCGGCTTCCACGTGCAGCACGGCGACCGCACGTTCGCGTATCCGCACGAAGGCGCGGTGCTGCGCTGCGAACTGGACGGCAGCGACCTCGAGGTCGTGCACCGCGGCCTGCGCAACCCGCAGGAGCTGGCGTTCGACGCCACCGGCGACCTGTTCACCGGTGACAACAACAGCGACGGCGGCGACCGCGCGCGCCTCGTGCAGATCGTTCCGGGCGCCGACAGCGGCTGGCGCATCGGCTTCCAGTGGCTGTCCGACCGCGGCGCGTGGAACCGCGAGAAGATGTGGCACCCGCGCCACCCGGGCCAGCCGACCGGCATCCTGCCGCCGATCGCGAACTTCGCCGACGGCCCGTCGGGCCTGACCTACGACCCGGGGCTCGGCCTGCCGGAACGGTTCCGCGGCTGCTTCTTCCTGTGCGACTTCCGCGGCGGCGCGTCGTACAGCGGCGTGCACGCCCTGCGCCTGCAGCGCGTCGGGGCCGGCTACGAGGTCGCCAGCACCGACAAGGTGGTCTGGAACGTGCTCGCCACCGACTGCGAGTTCGGCCCGGACGGCTCGCTCTACGTGCTCGACTGGGTGTCGGGGTGGAACAAGACCGGCAAGGGCCGGATCTACCGCGTGCGCACTCCCGAGATGGCGAACGACCTGGCCCTGCGCAACACCGCGCAGCTGCTCGGCAGCGACCTGAAGGCGCGCGGTCCCGCCGGCCTCGCGGCGCTGCTCGGCCACGCCGATCGCCGCGTTCGGCAGGAAGCGTCGTTCGCCCTGGTCGACCTCGACGCGCACGACGTGCTGCGCGCCGCGGCCAAGAACCCCGACCAGCGCCTCGCGCGCCTCGCCGGGCTGCACGGGCTCGGGGTGTTGGGCCGCAAGAACGCGGCCCGGCTCGACGGCATCGTCGAATTGCTCGACGACGGCGACGCGGACGTTCGCGCGTTGGCCGCCCGGGTGCTCGGCGACGCCCGCCACGCCGGTGCGGCCAAGACCCTGCGCAAGAAGCTCGACGACGGCAACGCGCGCGTACGCCGCGAGGCCGCGTTGGCGCTCGCGCGGCTCGGCCAGGCCGCCGAATGCGGCGACGCGCTGGTCGAGCTGCTGGCGCGCACCGACGACCACGACGCGGTGCTGCGGCACGCGGCGGTGTTCGCCCTGGCCGAGTGCGCCGACGACAAGCTGCTGCACGAACGGCTCACCGACGCGCGCCGTCCGGTCCGGCTCGGCGTCGCCCTGGCGCTCGGCCGCCGCGCCGATCCCGACCTGGCCCGCGCCCTGCAGGACGCCGACGTCGACGTGCGCTTCGCCGCGGCGCGCGCGATCTACGAGACGCCGATCCCGGGTGCCATGGAGGCGCTGGCGAAACTCGCCTACGACGAGCGCGGCGATCTCGAGGCGATCGACTGGCGCGCGCTGAACGCCAACCGGATGCTCGGCCAGACCGAGAACGGCGAGGCCGTGGTGAACTTCGCCGAGCTGCCCGGCCATCCGGCGAACCTGCGCATCGAAGCGCTCGAGATCGTCGGTGACTGGGCCGCGCCGCACGGCCAGTGCCGCGTGGTCGGCAACTGGCGGCCGTGCTCGCATCCCAACGCCGACATCGTGCGGCAGAACTTCGCCGGCGCCGCCGGCAAGCTGCTCGCCGACCCCGTCGTCGCCGAAGCGACCGCGAAGGCGTTGGCCAGGCTCGGTGTCGCGAGCGCGGCGGCGAACCTCGCCACCGCCGTGGCCGCGGGGACGCTGCCGGCGAACGCCCGGCTGGCCGCCCTCGACGCCCTCGCCGACCTGAAGGCCCCGGAACTGTTGCAGGCACTCGACGGCATCGCCGCCGATGCGCCGGTGGCCCTGCGGCAGCGGGCCGTGGCACTGCTGTCGCGCACCGCGCCGGAGAAGGCGGTGCCCGTGCTCGCGTCGTTGCTCGCCAACGGCAACACCGGCGAACGCCAGGCGGCGCTGCAGGCGCTCGGCGACATGCAGGTGGAAGCCGCGACCGCGCGGCTGCGCACGCTGCTCGACGACCTGCAGCGCGACGCGGTCGACCCAGCCCTGCGCCTCGACGTGCTCGAAGCCGCCGGCAAGCACGCGGCGCTGAAGGAACCACTGGCGACGTTCGAAGCCGCCGCCGCGGCCAAGGGCGAACTGGGCCCGTGGCTCGCGTGTCGTGACGGCGGCTCGGCCGACGCCGGCCGTTCGGTGTTCCACGACCACGAAGCGACCCGCTGCACCCGCTGCCACTCGCTCGGCGGCCAGGGCGGCAACGCCGGCCCGGCCCTCGACGGCATCGGCAAGAAGTTGACGCGCGACCAGATCCTCGAGGCGCTGGTGACGCCGAGCGCGCGCATCGCCGAAGGCTTCGGCACCACCACCGTCGACCTGCACGACGGCACGATGCTGGTCGGCGTGATCACCAAGGACCAGGACGGCGGCATCACGATCGTGCCCGCCACCGGCGAAGCGACCGACGTGTCGTGGTCGCGCATCAAGTCGCGCACGCCGAACGCCGCGAGTGCCATGCCGAAGATGGCCGGCCCGCTGTCGCGGCGGCAACTGCGCGACGTGGTCGAGTTCCTGAGCCGGCAGCGCAAGGACTGAACGCTGCCGGCACATCGTGCCGCGCGTCGAACGATCAGTACCAGCTGATCGTGCTGGCCAGCGCATCCGACAGCACGACGCCGAGTGCGTTCGCCGAGCCCGACGGCACCAGCGCAGCCGCCTGCGCGTAGAGGCGCGTGCCGGACAGGATGCCCGGCGGCAGCGTGAACGCCGTGGTCGGCGTGGGCGACGTGGTCGCGAACAACAGCGTCGCGTCGATCGAAGCCAGGTGGAACGAGCAACCCGGCATGCCGATGCCGGCGAGGCTCGTGCCGGGCAGGTCCTGGCCGAGGCTCAGGATCGTCAGGCCGAGCCGCGAACCCGGGGCGAACTCGGGCACCCAGTCGTGGGTGTAGGTGACCGTCGTTCCGGTGTTCACGGTCGAGATCGGCGCGGGCGTCGCCCACAGCGACATCGGCGGCGTGATGCCGAAGCGGAAGCTGCCCGGCAGGGTCGTCGTCAGCGGCGCCGAACCGGGGTCGGCGATCGGGCCGAGCCCCTTGTAGCCGACGAGGAAGCTGCTGCCGCGCAGCGACGTGCTGTTCGGCGACACGGACAGCCACAGCATGCGCACGGTGCCGGTGAGCAGGTCGAACTGGAACTGCAGGAAGGTCGGGTTGCCGGTCTCCGGGCTGGCGTAGCTCTCCACGCCGGGCCACGTGAGGACGAACAGGTTGCCGACCTGCTCGTAGGTGATGCCGACGCCGAGCTGGGCATCGACGAAGTCGTGCCAGCAGTAGAACCCGGCCAGGTTGCAGGCGGCGAACTCGGCGCCGCTCGGCGTGAAGTCCCCGTCGTGCGGGCTCGCGTTGGCCGAGCCGAAGTGCACGACGCCGTTGTGGTTCACGCGCAGGTGCGTCACCGGCCCGTCCGGCGTCGGCAGCGGGTACGTCAGCTGGACGAGGTGGCTGCCGTCGTCGGAGCTTGGCAGGCTGTAGACGTTGCCGGAGGGTTGGATGTAGGAGGTGCCGCCGAACGGTTGCCAGGCCGCGGCGTAGGAGCCGCCGGCGATCGTGAACTGCACGGAGTTCCAGGCCAGGGCCGTGGAGGCCTGGGCCGCCGTGGGGAAGTGCTCGTAGAAGCCCTGCGCCGGCGTGGTGTAGCAGCCGCTGCCGTAGTTCGTGTGGTTCGCCTGCATGCCGCAGGTCAGCACCTCGTGGTAACCGCCGCCCTGCGGCGTGAACGTGATCTCCATCCAATCCAGGTCTTGCGTCCCCACCGCGAACACCTGGTGCATGCCCGGCACCTGCGTCGTCGCCGGACCGGGAACGAGATCGCATTGGGGCTGCGCACCGGTGCCGTTCGCGGCCGACAGGCCACAGACGATGGAGCCCTGGTTGGCGGCGGTGCCCCAGTACCGCAGCGCCACGGCGCCCGTTGCGTACAGCTCGGCCTGGAAGGTCTTGCTGTTGGCCCAGCCGTATTCCTGCGCGCCATACCAGGTGATGCGCGTGCTGCTGCCAGGCGTAGTCAGGTTGTCGATGAAGATGCCGCCCACGCCGGTCATCGTGAGATCGGTCCAGTACGGGGCGATGCGCGGGTTGCTGCCGGCGGGACCGTACAACGAGTTGGCGTAGCCGACGGCGACCGATCCGTAGTTGTATGGGGACGGGATGCCGACGCTGGAGACGCCGTCGGTCAGGGCCAGCCAGCCGTTCGTGCAGATGCGGACGTGCGTCCAGGAACCGGAGCCGGCACTGCCCGGCATCGGGAACGCGAACCCCAGCGGCACGTGCCCCGAGATGACGTCGCCACCACCGGTCACGGCGGTACCGAGTACGCTGGGGTCGAAGCACTGGGCGGCCGCCGGCGACGCCAGCAGCAGGCCGAAACAGCCGAGGGCGGCGGAGAGGGACAGGAGAGAGGATCGGGACATGCGGCAGGAGTCGCCGAGCCCCCGCCGGATTTGCGCGAAGCCACCGATTCCCGGCGAACGCAGCCATGCCATGGTCGCCGTACGTGCCGCGGGGCCGCC
>JAEUHV010000144.1 GCA_016794485.1 Planctomycetota bacterium | reverse complement strand
AGCCACCGGCCGTCCCGGACGACGCCTGGTGGCGGCGGCGCCCCGGCGAGCTCACGGACTGATCAGTTCGACAGGGTCGCGAGCCGAATCAAGCCCCTCGCAACACCAGTTGGCGACAGCGGAGCAGGATCGGCAGGAAGTCGAAGTACTGGGTGCGTGCGTTCCGCTCGAACTCGGCACGACGCGTCGAGTCGGCATCGCGCACGAGCACGCCGTCGCGCAAGACGCGGTGGAGAAGGTCGAGCGGAGCTCCGTTCATGGCCACGATGTCGACCTTGCGCTTCCGACGTTCTTCCAGGTCGTCCTGGATCGCAAACAGGACATCGAACTCCGCGAGTGCTCGGGGTTCGCCTGCGGTGGGCCATCACATCCGAGCGCCCGGCGAAGTAGCTGCGCAGCGTTTCGAGGATTGCCGAACGGTCCATGAGCATCATGGCTACCCGCTGTCGGCGAGAAGGCCACGCGCTACGCCGACGTCGACTCGAACAACAACGTGGACAGCTCACCGACCAGCGCTCGCCAAGAACGCGAGAGATCCAGGGTCGCGATCGTGACCGGAAAGTCCCCGAGCCGGACCTCCGCTCGGACCGATCGCCCGACGCGTGGATAGAGCAACAGGCCCGTCGCAGACCGTTCGCGCCGTGCTTCCTTGGACAAGTAGCAGAACAGCTGCTGCAAGTGCGGCGAACGGAAGCGCTCGGTGCCATCGTGCGGCCCGATCTCCAGCAGTCTGGGCGTGTACTTGCACTCGACGACTCGCGAGCGGGCTGCGTATCGCAGCACTGCGTCGGGTTGCAGGATCGGCATGCGCAGATCGACACCACCCACTTCACCGTGGGCCCACGGATACTTGGGACGGTGCACCCGCGTGCCGTCCGGTGCGTGATGCCGCGCGAACCGGAACACGAACCGTTCGAACACGGCGCGCATCCGAGGGGCGTCCTGGACCAATTGCGCCGCCCATTGCCCGCCCTGTTCGGCATCCGGCTGCGCGCGCTCCGCGAGGATGCGAGCGACGAAGCGAACGGGGCGGTAGCGGCGACCTGCCGGCCCGGGCCGCACCGAAGCCAGCAGCCGCGCATCGAGGCGACAGGTCTCGACGTTCCGCAGGTCGGCACAGACGAGTTCGAGATCGGCCAGCGTCTCGGCGGAGAGATGCTCGCGTGCGGGCTCGGCGAGCAACGCCCGGGTCGCCGCCTTCAGCACGCGATTGTCCGGCGCGTCCTCGCTGAACTCGTCGTACGCATGGTGCAACCGACCGTAGGCCATCGCGACCGTGGCGACGGACTTCGCCAGGAGCACACGACCACGCGGCCGCGTGGAACAGTCCGTCACCTCGTGGTAGCCACGCAGGTAGCCACTGCGGCGGATCCGCAAAGCGGCGTTGCACAGCATGCTGCCGAGCAGTTCCACGAAGTGGCAACCGTCGTCGTGCGCCGCTTCGCACTGCTCCAGTTCGTCGAGCAGGTGGCCCGAGTAGAACACGATGCGCAGCAGGTTCGCGATCGGCACCGGGTCTGCGACAAGCTCGATCACGCGTCGACTCCGCGCAGAGGTTCGAGCAGTTCATCGAGCAGACGCGGGTGGTCGACGCAGTAGGCCGCGATCTGCGGCCGGATCTCGGTGCGGAACACGCGCTTCATCCACGTCGTCGGGCTCTCGGCCCGCCCGTCCTCGAACGTGCAGAAGAAGCTGTGCCCCAAGGCGAACCCTTCGCCGAGCGTCTTGTGCTTCGCGATACGGCGATTCAGTTCGGTCATCGCGGCCGTGATCGTGGCGAGCACGCGAGCGGCTTCGTCGTTCGCCGCCATGGACTCCGGCTCCTCACCACGACCACCGAGTTTCTCGAGCAGCAAGTCGCGGAACGACACCTCACCGTAGGCCGGCGCGAGATCGAAGAACGCGAACCGCCGGCGCAGCGCGTAGTCGACCATCGCGATCGAACGGTCGGCGGTGTTCATGGTCGCCACGAAGGCGAGGTTCGGCGGGATCCAGAACCGGCGTTCGCCGTCGAGGTCGAGGCCGAGTTCGACCGCGTGGCGCGCATCGCGTTTGTCGGCCTCGATGAGCGACAGTGCTTCGCCGAACACCTTGGCGATGTTGGCGCGATTCATCTCGTCGATCACCATCACGAAGCGGTGCTCGGGGCGCTGCTTCGCGCGCTCGACGAGTTCGGCCAACGGCCCGTTCTGCGCTCGGAAGCCGCCCGAGGCAACCGGCCGAAGCCCACGCACGAAGTCCTCGTAGGTCGACGCCGGGTGGAACTGCACGCGCGTGACGCGGGCAGGGTCACCGGCCCAGTGTTCGGCAAGGCGGTGCGCGAGCCAGCTCTTGCCGGTGCCCGGTGCGCCCTGCAACACGATGGCGAGCTTGCTGGAGAGGGCCGCGAGCATCTCGTCGAGGCGGTCGCGCGACAGGAAGCTGTCTTCGTCGATCTCGTCGAGGGTGATCGCCTTGGCGATCGGTGGCTTGGAAGCTGCGGGGCCCTGACCGGTCCCTTCACGGTACGGATGATTGGCGAAGTAGTCGGCTCGCTCCGCCGCAGAGGGAATCGAATACGCGAGGCTCTGGTGACCGGCCTCGGTCGCCCGACCCAGCAGCTGATCCGCGAAACCTCGATACTTCGAGATCTCCGTCAGTGTCTTGAAGTGCATTCGGGTGCTTGGCGGCAACTGAACGTCGCCAATGCGCTCCCAGTGGACGGCGCGGCGATGCGGCATTCCCGAGCCATCGGCCTCGTAGCGATAGTCGCCGTCGATTCGTCCGTAGCCGAGGACTCGGTTGGTGCCACTTCGGGCAATCACGAGATCGCCCTTCTTCATCTCCATCGCGAATTGCCAGGCACACAACACATCGTTGTATGGGTTGTCGGTGCCGGTCACCTCCTTCATGCGGGCACGCAACGCCTCGCGAGTCATGGTGTCGATCCGCTCGATCGAGTTGCCGTCCCGATCGCTGGAGAAGCCCACGGCAATGAAGTTCTGCTCGCGAAACCGCTGCCACTCGCTGCCGCCACGACCCGTCCCGATCAGCCAGATTCGTTCCTTGGCTTCACTGGAATCGTCGCCCCGGTCGTCATCATCCGTCGCTTCCGGTTCGCGAGCGTCGTCCCACTCGTGGTAACGGCGATCGACTTCGACCAGTAGTTCCTGCGGACTCCACTTGTCCATCGCGGCGCGACCTTCGGGAGTGATCGTCCACGTCCCACCGCCGCGCATCAGGAACCCAGATCTCTTGAAGCCGATGAAGTAGAACGCGATGTGCGTATGCCAACGCACCGACCCGGTCTTCAGCCGTTCGAGTTCGTAGGGCGTGAGGGCAAGCCGCTGAGCCAGACGCTCGAACACGACCTTGCGGGGCAGCGAACCGCC
Source organism: Planctomycetota bacterium (assembly GCA_016794485.1). GTDB lineage: Bacteria > Planctomycetota > UBA1135 > UBA1135 > UBA2386 > UBA2386. Next base: position 9,125 of record JAEUHV010000144.1, on the reverse strand, counting down.
TGCCTCCACCAGCAGCTTCATCAACTCGCCGAAATACTGCGCCCGCCGCGCCTGATCGATGGAGCCATCCGGGCGATCGCTTCTCTCGTCCATGGCGAGACCGTAACGTGTTCGCCCTCCATTCGAGACAACCCATGAGCTTCACGCACGCCGGTCGCAGCATCACCAAGGTCGCCGTCATCGGTTCGGGCCAGATCGGCCCGGACATCGCCCTCTACTTCACCAAGGTGCTGAGCCCGTTCGGCGTGCAGACCGTCGTCGTCGACGTCAGTGACACAGCCCTCGCCGCCGGCAAGGCGAAGATGGAGAAGAAGATCGCGAAGGGCGTCGAAACCAACGCATTCACGCCCGAGCAGCAGGCGCAGATGGTCGGCGCGGTCACCTGGACCAACGACTACGGCAAGATCGCCGGCGCCGAACTCGTCGTCGAGGCCGCGACCGAGAACAAGGAACACACGGGCAAGATCTTCGCCCAGGTCGACGCCCTCGTCGGGCCCGACGCGATCCTGTGCAGCAACTCGAGCCACCTCGAACCCGAGGTGATCTTCGCCGCCACCAAGACGAAGGGCCGCGCGGCGGTCGTGCACTACTTCTTCCCGGCCGAACGCAACCTCATGGTCGAGGTCGTGCCGGGCAAGGACACCGCACCCGCGACGGCAACGTGGCTGCTGTCGTTCTACGAGGCGATCGGCAAGGTTCCGATCCCGGTGAAGTCGCGCTACGGCTACGCGCTCGATCCGGTGTTCGAAGGCCTGTTCTACGCCTGCACGCTGCTGGCCGACGCCGGCATCGCCTCGACCAAGCAGATCGACGTCGTCTGCAAGAAGACCTTCAAGATGGGCATCGGCTCGTTCACGGCGATGAACCTGACCGGTGGCAACCCGATCACCGCGGTCGGCCTCGACAACTACACCAGCAAGATCAACGCGTGGTACCGCACGCCGCAGTCGCTGAAGGACAAGGTCGCGAAGAAGGAGAACTGGGACGTCGCCGCGCGCGGTGAAGTCGTCGAAGTGCCGGACGCGCTCGCGACGCAGATCCGCGACGACCTGCTCGGCGCCTACTTCGGCATCTGCGGCGAGATCGTCGACGCCGGCCTCGTCACGATCGCCGACTTCAACATGGGCCTCGACATCGCCCTCGACATGAAGCCGGCGTTCACGTTCATGAACGAACTCGGCACGGCGAAGGCGCTGGCCCTCGTGCAGGCCTACGCCAGGAAGCACCCGGGCTTCCCGGTGCCGAAGTGCCTCGAGGCGCTCGGCAAGACCAACACGCCGTTCGAGGTGCCGGTGGTGCTGCGCGAGGATCGCGACGGCATCGCCGTCCTGACGATCCGGCGGCCGAAGGTGCTGAACGCGCTCGACCAGGGCGTGTTCGCCGAGATCCAGCGCCGCTTCCAGGAGTGTGATCGCGACCCGAAGGTGAAGGGGATCGTGCTCACCGGCTTCGGCAAGAAGGCGTTCGTCAGCGGCGCCGACGTGAACTTCCTGGCCAAGATCGACAGCGTCGCGATGGGCGAGCAGACCTCGCGCACCTCGCAGGTGTGCGTCGACGCGGTGCAGGCGGTGCAGAAGCCGACGGTCGCGGCCCTCAACGGCCTCGCGTTCGGCGGCGGCATCGAGACGGCGATGGCGTGCGAAGCGCGCATCGCGACGAAGGGCCTGAAGGTGCTCGCCGGCCAGCCCGAGGCCAACCTCGGCATCATCCCGGGTGCCGGCGGTACCGTGCGCCTGCCGCGCCTCGTCGGCATCGAGAAGGCGGCCGAAATGCTGCGCACGTGCCGGCCGATCTCGAGCGAGAAGGCGAAGGCGTTCGGCCTGATCCGCGAGGAGGTCGAAGGCGATCTCGTCGCGCGCGCCGTGCAGTTGTGCCTCGACATGGCGACCGGCAAGGCGCCGCGGTCGCGCATGGCGGAAGGCCCGATGGCGAACGTTCCGGCGAGCCTGCCGGCGGTCGAGATCGGCCATCTGAGCAAGAAGGTCGACGAGATCCTGTGCAAGGCGATCCTCGGCGCGGCGAAGCTGCCGCTGAAGGACGCGATCCCGTTCGAGGCGAAGTGCTTCGGCGAGGTGTGCGGCACCAAGGACATGCGCATCGGCGTCGACAACTTCATCAAGAACGGGCCGAAGGTGAAGGCCACGTTCGTGCACGGATGACCACCAACGCGGCCATCGGCGCCTTCGTCGATGCCTGCATCGTGGATCCGGCCGCAGCCCGTGGACTCGCTGCGGCCGATCCCGGTCTCCTGCGCGCACGCTGGGCCGGGGATCCGTTGCTGCACTGGATGGTGATCGAGGATTTCGCCGGGGGCGCTACCACCTTGCTCGACCTCGGCGTCGCGGTCGACGAGGTCGACGGCTTCGGACGGACGCCGTTGCTGTACGCCTGCACCTTGGGGCGACTCGGCTGCGTCCGACTCCTGCTTGCCCGGGGCGCCGATCCCAACGCCTGCAACGACCACCTGGGCGAGAACCCGCTGCACTGCGCGATTCGCCGCGCGGCCCTCGACGTCGTGCTCGCCCTGCTCGGCCACGGCGCCCGCGGCGACTACGTGTTGCCCACGCTGGAGACGGCCTTCGGCGCACTGCGCGACTGGTCGCCAGCCGACCGGCAACTCGCGGTCGAAGCGCTGGCCCGCGCGGGCGTCACCCGCGACGCGGTGTTCGCCAAACTGCAGGCCGGTTACTCCAGCCCCGAGGAAGCGTTCGGCTGGTGACGCGCCGACCGCCGCCGATCAGCGAACGTCGAGGCTCTCGAGCTGCGTCGCCGCGGCTTCCCACTCGGCGGTGAGCCGCGTCAGCGCCGAGGTGGCCGCGGCGAACTCCTTCTGCAGCGCGTCGGCGCGCGGTCCGTCGCGCCACACCGCCGGATCCTCGAGCTGGGCTGCCAGCGTGCGCTTCTTCGCCTCGGCGGCTTCGACCTGCTGCTCCAGCTTCTGCACCTGCTGCTGCAGCTTCTTCGCCTGCTTCTGCACGTCGGACTTCGACGGCGTCGGCGCGGCACTCGCAGGCTTTTGCGCCGCGACTTCCTTCGCCTTCGGCTTGTCCTTCTTGTCCGTCGCACCCCCCGCGGTCAAGGCCGCGCGCGCCGACAAGGCCTTGGTCTTGTGCAGGTAGAAGTCGTAGTCGCCGAGGTACGGCGTCAGCACGCCACCCGCGACGTGCACGACCTTGTTGGCCAGCGCCCGGATGAACCACACGTCGTGGCTGATGAACACCAGCGTGCCCTCGAACTGCTTCAACGCCCCGACCAGCGCGTCGATGCTGCCCATGTCGAGGTGCGTGGTCGGCTCGTCCATCAGCAGCAGGTTCGGCGGGTCGAGCAGCAGCTTGACCAGCGCCAGCCGGCTCTTCTCGCCGCCGCTGAGCACGTCGACCTTCTTGAACACCGAGTCGCCGGAGAACAGGAACGAGCCGAGCAGCGTGCGCACGAACTGTTCGGTGACCTTGCTCTCGGTGTCGAGCGCCTCGGCGAGCACCGTGCGCTCGGGCTTCAGCATGTCGACGCGGTACTGCGAGTAGTAGCCGGCGGTGACGTTGTGGCCGAGCGCGCGCACGCCGCGCTGCGGCTGCAGCTTGTCGGCCAGCAGCTTCAGCAACGTCGACTTGCCGGCCCCGTTCGGTCCGACCAGCACGATGCGTTCGCCGCGTTCGACCTCGAAGTCGACGCCGCGGTAGACCGGCTTGTCGCCGTAGGCGAAGTGCGCGTCCTGCAGCCAGACGACGCGCTGGCCGCTGCGGATCGGCTGCGGGAAGCGGAAGCCGACCTTCTTGTCGTCGCCGACCGGCGCCTCGACACGTTCGATGCGCTCGATCTGCTTCATCTTGCTCTGCGCCTGCGACGCCTTGCTGGCCTTGGCCTTGAAGCGGTCGACGAACGCCTGCAGGTGCGCGATCTCCTTCTGCTGCGTCTTGAACGCGGCGAGCTGCTGCGCGTCGGCGGCGTCGCGCTGCACGACGTACTGGCTGTAGTTGCCGGTGTAGCGCACCAGGCGCTGCTGCCGGATCTCGACCACGGCGTTGACCAGTTCGTCGAGGAACTCGCGGTCGTGCGAGATCACCAGCAGCGCGCCGGGGTACCCCTGCAGGTAGTCCTGGAACCACAGCAAGGTCTCGAGGTCGAGGTGGTTGGTCGGCTCGTCGAGCATCAGCAGGTCGGGTTCCTGCGTCAGCAGCCGCGCCAGGTGCGCGCGCATCACCCAGCCGCCCGACAGTTCGCGCGCCGGCTTGTCGAACTGCTCGGGCTTGAAGCCGAGCCCGGCCAGCAGCTGCTTGGCCTTGGCCTCGACCGCGTAGCCGTTCTGCTCGTGGAAGCGTTCGTGCACGTCGTCGTGGAGGTCTTCGGGATGCGAAGCTTCGACCGGATGGCCGGCGTCCCACTTCTTCACGATGCGCATCAGCTGGACGAAGTCCTTCGACACCGAACACGCGATCTCGACGACGGTCTCGTCGCCGACCGGCGCGCTCTCCTGCGGCAGGAAGCCGATCGTCGCACCACGTTCCTTGTCGATGCGGCCGTCGTCGGCCGGCTCCTCGCCGAGGATCAGGCCGAACAGGGTCGACTTGCCGGCACCGTTCGGGCCGACCAGGCCGATGCGATCGCCGCGGTTGACCTGCAGCGCGGCGTCGGCGAACAAGACGCGATCGCCGTAGGACTTGGACACGCCACTTAGGGTCAACATCGGGGGCGAAGAGTATGCGGAGCGGACGGGCCGAGGGCCACGCCGCGGCGCGCGACTGGAGCGGATCTGCCGCGGGGTCTCGATCCGAGCGGTCGCGGCAACACGGTTGCCATGGGCGAATCGGCACCGTCGAGACGCCTGCGGACGAACCCGGCGGCACCGCGGCGTTTCCCGTGCCGATCTGCGAGCATCCGCCCATGCACCCTCGCACGACCGAGTTGCGCACCGCACTCGAGCAGAGCCATGCGGAACTGCGGGCCGCCATCGACGCGATTCCGGCAGCGCAGCGTTCTCGCGCCCACGCGGCCGATCGCTGGTCCGCGGCCCAGGTGGTCGAGCATCTCGCCCACACCGCGGCCAGCGTGGCACTGTTGCTGACGCGCGGCCTGCGCCGACTCGAACGTGCGGGGCTGCGTCCAGCGACCGACCATTCGGCGGTGCTGCCCACGATCGACGCCGAACGCCTGCGCGATCGCAGCCGCAAGGTGGCGGCACCGGCGGCCGTGCAGCCGACACACGGACTCGACTTCGCCCAGGCCTGGCAGGCGTTCGGCGATGCGCGCCAGCAACTGCTCGACGCATTGCACGCCAGCGACGGCATCGACGTCGGCGCGATCGTGGCGCCCCATCCGGTGCTCGGCGAACTCGACTTCCATCGCTGGGTGGCGTTCGTCGCCCTGCACGAGCAGCGCCACGCGGCGCAGCTGCGCGAGGTGGTGTCGCCGGGCTGAACGCACCCCCTTTGACTTTGCACTGCAAAGTAACTTACCTTGGGGGCATGAGTCGGACCGCCCCCCGCGCCCTCACCGTCCCGCCGCCGCTGCGTCCGCCCGTCGCGCCACTGCCGCCCGCGCCGTTCCGGGTGCTGCTGGTCAATCCGTTCTATGCCAAGGACCCGCACGCGAGCTTCGGCAAGCACGTGCTGACACCGTCGCTGGCGCTGACCAGCATCGCCGCCGCGACGCCCCATCCGTGGCGCTGCGACTACTGGGACGAGAACCTGCTGCAAGGGCCGCCGCCCGCTTCGCCGCCGCCGCAGGTGGTCGGCATCTCGGTGCACCTGACCTTCGCCGAGCGCGCGTTCGCCCTGGCCGACCACTACCGGCGTCTCGGCAGCAAGGTGGTGCTCGGCGGACTGCACGTGCTGTCGTGCCCGGACGAGTGCCGCCCGCACGCCGACGCCCTCGTGCTGGCCGAGGGCGTGCACGTCTGGTCGCGCGTCCTGCGCGACGTCGAGGCCGACACGCTGCAGCCCGAGTACCGCGGTTCCTGGCACTCGCCACACTACGCCGAGGACCCACCGCCGGCGCGCCAACTGGTGCCGCGCCGGTCGTTCCTGACCACGACGAGCCTGATCGCGACCCGCGGCTGCCACAACCGCTGCGGCTTCTGCTACCTGTCGACCGACGGCGTGCGCATGCCCTACCAGATGCGACCGCCAGCCCACGTGGCCGCCGAGTTCGCCGCGGACCGGCAGCCGTACGGAGTGTTCGTCGACAACAACCTCGGCTCGCGCCCCGACTACCTCAGGCAGCTGTGCGCGGCGCTGCGGCCGCTGCAGAAGATCTGGAGCGCGGCGGTGACGATCGACGTCACCGACGACCCGGCGCTGGTGCGCGAGATGGCGCTGGCCGGCTGCACCGGCGTGTTCGTCGGCTTCGAATCGCTGGAGTCCGCCAACCTCGACGCCGCACGGAAACGCACACCCCGGCCCGACGACTACGCGCGGCGGGTGCGCATCCTGCACGACCACGGCATCCAGGTGAACGGCAGCTTCGTGCTCGGGTTCGACCACGACGGCCCCGACGTGTTCGCGCGCACCGTCGAATGGATCGAGCGGGCGAAGCTCGAGTGCGCGACGTTCCACGTGCTGACGCCGTACCCGGGCACGCCGATGTTCGCCCAATTCGAACGCGAGGGCCGTCTGCTGCACCGCGACTGGTCGCGCTACGACACCGCGAACGTGGTGTTCCGACCGGCCCGCATGACGCCGGAACAGCTCGCCGACGGCTACGAATGGTGCTACCGCACCCTGTTCTCGTTCGGTTCGATCTGGCGCCGCCGACCGGACGATCGCCGCGCCGTGCCCGCCTACCTGGCGATGAGCCTGCTCTACAAGAAGTGCAATTGGCTCTGGCCGTTCCTGATCCGGCATCGACTCGTGGGTCCGTTGTGGCGCCCGCTGGTCGAATTGTCGCGGCGCCGGCACCTGCGTTTCCGCGCCCGGCTCGCGGCGCAGGGTGCAGGACCAGGCGTGCGCGCCGACAGCGTGGTGTCGGCCGGCGTGTGAGTCCGCGTAGCATGGCGGCGGATGGCCTCCGTTCGTTCGTTTCTGGTGTTGTTGCCGCTCGCCGCCTGCGCGACCCCGGTCGATCCTGTCGCTCCCGTCGCCCGCGATCCGGGCACGTGGGGCCAGCGGGTACTGCTCGAGGCGAACGCGATCCCGGCGGCGTGGCTCACGCGCGACCTCGACGGCACGTCGGTCGAACCCGAGGCCGAGGACGCGTACGGCTACGGCCTGCGGTTCGGCATCGGCAACGCGGACCAGAGCATCGGCGTGCTGGCGCAGGGCTTCCACACCGACGCCGAGGTGTTCGACGCGGCGACGCTCGGACTCGACACCGACGTGCGCACGCCGCTCGACAAGGAGGGACCGCAGTGGTTCTTCCTGCGTGCCGGGGCCACGCTCGGCAGCGCGTGGCTCGATCCCGTCGACGACGACGCCGGCATGCAGCTCGCGGCCCAGCTGCGGCTCGGCATCGACTTCCAGCCGGCCGAGCGGTTCCTGCTGCACGTCGGCTTCGGCGGCATCGTGTTCGGGCACCCGGGCGAGACCGAGGTCTACGGCACGTTCGTCACCGTCGGCGGCGGGCTCGTGTTCTGACGCGCGCTCACTTCCGCGCCACGAACTGCACCACCGAACTCGCGCCGCGGTGGCCCTTGCCTTCCCACACCTCGCGTTCGAGTTCGCGCCCGACCAGCACCTCGAGCCCGGCGAAGTCGGCGCGCAGCGTCGCGAGGTCGACCAGCATGTCGACGTCCGGTGGGCCACCGGTGCCGCGGCCGAGCTGGGCCGGCGTGTAGCTCTCGAGCAGCACGACGCCGCCGGGCCGCAGCGCCCGCACGATGCGCCGGTAGACGTCGCGGCGCAGCGCCGACGGCAGGTGGCAGAAGATCGACACGACGGCGTGCCAGCGCTCCTCGCCCAGGTCGAACGTGGCGAGATCGGCCGGCTGCGTCGTGAGGTGCACGCCTCGTTGCCGGGCCAACTGCTGCGCCTTGTCGAGCCCCACCGCGGAGAGGTCCACGGATGTGACCGTGTGGCCCTGCTGCGCCAGCCAGACGCCGTTGCGCCCTTCGCCGTCGCCGATGCACAGCAGGGAGCCACGCGGCAGATGCGAGGCGTTGCCGCGCAAGAACTCGTTCGGTTCGGTGCCGTAGAAGAACTCGGCGTCGCCGTAGCGTTGGTCCCACATGCGCGGCGCAGTCTACGGCGCGCGCCGCGTTCGCCGGGCCCGCTTCCTTGCGAGCACGTCTCCGAGCGGTGTGTCCGGCACCTTCGCCGGCCCCTGGCTCCGGCGCAGCAGGGCGACCTCGTCGGCCTTCAGGTCGATGGCGACCTCGTCCGTCGTGTTCGCCGTCACTTCACGCAACTTGCGGCGTTCCTCGCGGGCGCGGCGCCGCTTCTTGCGGGCGATGTTCTTGCGCGACGACTTCTGGTTCTCGCCGAAGGTGTTGCGCCGATCCTTGGCGTAGCTGTCGGCCTTCTTCTGCTGCGGCGACTTCGCCTTGCCCGAGCGCTTGGTCACGACGTCCGGCCCTCGTCGTGCGACCACGCCTCGTCGTGGTGCTCGGTGAGCAGCAGCGCGCCCACCACGAACGAGCCCACCGCGATCGCGATCGGGTACCAGAGCCCCGCGTAGATGTCGCCGGTGAACACCACGATCGACGCGGCGATCAGCGGCAGGAACCCGCCGAACCAGCCGTTGCCGATGTGGTACGGCAGCGACATCGACGTGTAGCGGATGCGCGTCGGGAACAACTCGACCAGGTAGGCCGCGATCGGTCCGTAGACCATCGTCACGTAGAGCACGAGCAGCGTCAGCAGCGCCACGAGCTGCACGCGGTCGATCGCCGCCGGATCCGCCGCGCGCGTCGTGCCGTCGGCGAGCAACACCGTCGTCTCCCCATAGCCGGCAGCATCGAGGGCCGAATCGAACTGCGCCTTGTCGAATCCGACCACCTCGCGGCCCGCGACGGTGAGCACCAACGACTGCCCCGGCATCGCCGCCGCCAGCGTGAACGGCACGCTGCGTCCGTTCAGGTGGCTGCGCGCCTTGTCGAGTTCGGTCGCCGCCTGCTTCGCCGGCAACACGATCTTGCGCGCCGCGTCGCCGATCGCAGCGAACACGAGCCCGACCGTTCCCTGCGCCTCGCCCGA